>NZ_JBLJBT010000016.1:0-246497 GCF_047637665.1 Bdellovibrio sp.
TCATTCCTGAATACAAGAAACAAGGTCAGAGGTCCGAACCTCGCCCAAATCAGAGCGAGGTCTTAGGTTCGTATACACAGTCAGAGGGATCAGTTTTGGATCACTTCAGTTTAATGTCGACAGAATTTGCCACGTCATTGTTAAAACCGCGAACTTGGACGTGAATCATTTTCTTGGCCCAATCAATCGTTGCGAGGCCGAAATTTTCTTTGCTGTAGATGGGGCCAAGATAGTGGCTGTCTGTATCTGTATAGGAATTGGCGCGATTGATAGAACTCGCGGTAATATCATAGAGAGGACCATAACCTTTAAGGTCCACCTTGGCGATCGTAGCCAGATGGCGATCCCCGCTGAGGACGATCACATTTTTTGCTCGGGTCTTTTTTATCAAATCAAAAAAACGCTGGCGCTCGCGAGGAAAGTTGTCCCATTTTTCGTACTTAGGCTCATTGGCGACAAGTTGAATGCTGCTGACCACGAAGCGAACGTCCGCGGGGCGCTTCAGTTGTTCTTCCAGCCATTGCCACTGGGATTCTCCTAAGATGGTGCCTTCGTTCTGAGGTTCGTAGTCATAGGCTTTTCCCTCGTAGCCAGGACGCTCTTTCAAGGGACTGCGATAGTAGCGTGTATCCAGCATGATGATCTGGACGGATTTCTTCTTAGGCCCAATGATCTTTGCGTGATAGATCCCACCTTGCTCTAGGGGGATGCTGTTGCGTACGTAAGTCCAATAGTTGAGGAAGTCGCGGCGGGCACTATCTTTTCCTGACCAATCAGCTCCACCATCTCGTTGTCCGAAATCGTGATCGTCCCAGGTTGCCATAAAAGGGATTTTTTCGCGAACAGCTCGATAGTCTGCAATCAAATCCAATTTACGATACTGATCTGCGATGGGTTGTTGGGACGGATGACTGGCATAGACGTTGTCCCCCATAAATAAAAAAAGATCGGGTTGAGCCGCGGCGATATCTTTCCAAAGGGGCTCCGGTTGATCTTGATTGGCGCAAGAGCTAAAGGCGACTTTTGTTAACGTGGCCGAATAGTCGATGCCTCGAGAGGGGAAGGTGGACACATAGGTTGTAACCGGAAGCCCTGTTTTCGGAGTCTCGGCATTTTTCGGAGTTTGGGCGCAAGCCACGAGCAGCAATGCTAATAACAAGGTTTTCTTCATAGAGCCTCTCTTTAAAATCTTTCTTATTTCATTCGACCTCAATGGCTTTGGCAAACTTTTTCGATCTCATTTTGAAACACGGCACGGGCCTTGTATTAAAGGAAAGTTATGAATAAGAAAATGCAGTGGTTTACCAGAATAAGTGCAGTTTGTTTTGTGGGGTTGGCGATTTTAGCGACTGAACTCTCATTAGTGGGACTTCAGCACCGCAATCTCACAACGAGACAGCCAATAAGCGGCGTCCCTGTTCAAAGGCTCGGCAAGCGATTTGAGTTTCAAAGGAACATGCAAGCCGCAAAAAAGTGGGCCGAGAGGTTGGATACGCAAGCCTTGGATCTTTTGCAGGTTTCGTCGATGGGACGCTTTGAAAGATGGAGCAAGGACATTGATGTGGATGGGATGAAGAGACATTATACTCAAGACATGATGGCTCATTTAAAAGCCATGACCACGGTGTTTAAAATGCGTCGGGAAAATGGTGGTTTTAAGAAGCTTCGTGAATTTGAATTTCAAAGCATGATCAGAAAGAGCGACTATTTACTCGCTCTTCCGGCCACGAAATCCAGTTTTGAATTTGTCAGTTCAGATCAGCGCCAAGCTCAAGTGATCCATGAGTTGGTAGCTCAGTACAACAAAGAGCGGGTGCTCTTTGATCAGAAGGTTATCACGGTTGCCAAGAATAAATAAAAAAAAGGGGCTTTTAAAAAGCCCCTTTTTCATTCATCTATTTGCGCTCGCTGATTGGAGTCACTTTTCTTTGTGCGGAACCTACGTACTCGCTCAAAGGACGGATGATACGGTTGTTCGCCGCTTGTTCCATGATGTGTGCAGACCAGCCCGTTGTACGAGCCATCACGAAGATCGGAGTAAAGAAGTCGATCTCAAAACCCATCATATAGTAAGCAGGGCCAGCAGGGAAATCGAGGTTCGGATAGATTTTTTTCTTATCTACCATAACTTTTTCCAATGAATTGTACATCTGCATCCATTTTTGATCGCCGATCACATCAGCCATCACCTGCGCATACTTTTTCATGGTTGGAACGCGAGAGTCCCCTGACTTGTAAACACGGTGACCAAAGCCCATGACTTTTTTCTTTTGCGCCAAAGCATCAATCATCCATTGTTCTGCTTTCGCCGGGTCTGCGATTTCCATCATCATGTGCATGACTTGTTCATTCGCTCCACCGTGAAGAGGTCCCTTCAGGGCGCCGATACCTGCGACAGTGGCAGAGTAAAGATCCGATTGAGTGGAAGTCACAACACGCGCTGTGAACGTCGAAGCGTTGAAGCTGTGTTCTGCATAAAGGATCAAAGAAACATCAAAAGCCTTTACAACTTCTTTTTGTGGCACTTTTCCAAAACACATGTGGAAGAAGTTTTCTGCGATAGATAGATCCGCCTTCGGAGGAATGAAATCCAAACCTTTTTTGAAGCGGTAGTCAGCAGCGACCATTGTTGGAATTTTTGCCAACAACTGAATCGCTTTATCCATATCTGTTGCAGGGGAGGAATCCCAAATTCGAGCATCTTCACAGCCTTGGAAAGAAACGGCCGTGCGGATGGAATCCATAGGATGACATTTTTGTGGAAGAGCTTTGATGACATTCAACAATGTCGTTGAAATCTCACGATAGCCACGCTCTTTTTTCGTGAAGTCCGCAAGCTGAGAAGCATTGGGAAGTTCGCCATTGTATAGAAGGTAAGCCACTTCTTCAAATGAGCAGTTTTCTGCCAAATCCTGAACAGGGTAACCGCGATAGATCAATGAATTCGTGTCCGGATTCACCTTAGAGACAGAGGACGTATCAATAACGGCTCCCTCAAGACCTTTTTTAACGTTCATCTTCTCCGGTTCTGGAACGTAATCTGGATTGATATACTCTGCCATCTGTCCTCCTCTTAAGGTACGCCGTACCTTTTTGCATTGCGATGCGTAATATGTCTATAAAGTAATGGCTCAAGCTAGCCTGGCCCCCCGGAGGCGGTCAACTTTTTAAGCGAATCCCGCTTTGCGCCACCACCTGAAACAAGCGGTTCTGACTGACAAAGCCAAGTTGCCCACTCAGCTTAGGCTGCAAGATAAGAGTTTCGTCGACCCCGAGGGATTACGTAGGGAATTTATTAATGAGATTTGGGAGCTGTGGCTGGAACTCTGCTATTTACGTCGTACATGCCAATGGCCTCTACAAGACGGTAAGTTTTGTTATATCGAATAAGAGTTCCTGATTTTACATCCTTATAGATGGTTATCTCGGTCTGAGAATGGCCATCACCTTTTGGAACAACCTCTTCTTTAAATTCAACTTTTTGGAAGCGAGTTTTTGCTCCCTCTAGAGTGATTTCATTCTCACCCTCCGCAGGTATCCATATATATCCCATAAGGGTTTTGGAATCTTTACTAAAGTTTGCGGAAATTCTTTGGGCCTGGGTTTCTTGATCGTAGTAATTCAATGTATAATAGCCATCTTTTTCACTTCGATCATTTGAATAACCCAAAATATCGGTAAACTCTTTCTCGGACGTTTTTCCAACAGCCAAAGAGCGCAAATTTTCTAACGACACTCTATTTGTCTTTTGGACGGAGGGGGACGCGCAGCCAACAATTAACGAAAGAGAGATAAGCATAAATAATTTCATTTTTTATTCCCTTTCAGTTTGAGTTTTTCTCCATACTTTTTACTAAACCAACCATAGGCATTGGGGGTTATCGTTTTTAGTTTATCAGGGGAAAAGATAAAATACTCCATATTATTCGCATAATCCTCTTCTGGAGAAATTTTACCGTCTTCTTCCACGTAACCTGTTTTACGGCCATAGTAGTATAGATTTCCGTCGGTCTCCATTTCCAACGCCCAGCCAGCAGCTCGACGATAGTCCTGCCGCTCTCGTTCTGGTAAATCCACATAGACCTGATGAATTAGCTCATGCGCCATAATACGCTGGGTGCCTATCTTACTAGAAAAGGCCGTATCGTATAATACAATCATCCTACCTCCATTGCTTGCTGGATTAGGGTGATCCTTCGATTTCCTCATACGGTAGATACCTGTTATATTATTACTCAAGAGTTCTTCAGGGAGCCCCTCCAGAGCCTCGATCACTTGCTCTTTATCTGCATCACTCCATCTATTTACTGCTTCAACGTTGTGAGGCCAATGTGGTGGGCGTCCATCTCGCACCATTTTTAAGAAGTAGTCAGCCCCCAGTGATCTCTTCCGGCAGTGAGCCGTAACTTGAGTCGCTCGAATGAAGGTTCCATCTGATCGGGTGTAGCTATTCCTAAAATGGGATCTGACATGATACTCATCCGCAGAGCAAGTAACAGCATGAGCCGATGCAGGGAGGTAGTGTAGGGAAATCAAAAAAAGGTACTTAAGTGACATAAACAACTTTCTATCAACATATCGTCAAAAATACAAAAGCAGAAGTCGCTAGTGGTCACTTGACGCAATACGAATTAAAAGAACTGTCAAAATCGCCAGCTAAATACTTTCGCTCTATTTCTTTGCGCTATTTGTAGTCTAGCAAAAGCCTCCTATTCTCATTGCTGGCGTGGGCTCTCTTCGAGAAGCTCATTTGTGGCAAGGGGGTTTCATGGCACAAAAAAACTTTCTGTTGTTGGACGATGCAGGAAATACGACGGAGAAAGGGCGCCGCAGATCGCGTCTGTTGCGAAAGTTGGCTGGTGACTATGCAGAGCAATGGAATAGCGACGTCGAATATCTGTATATCGAAGAAATGAACTTTCGAGCCAACTCACAAAAAAAGATTAAACAACTGGCGGATAAAAGAAAAGAACACGAGCTTCAATTAGCCGAGGAGCTGTCGGCCTTGCCTGTTCACGTGCATATTGATGTGGTCGCAGGAGCTCCCTTAGAGGTGATTTTAGAACGCATGGAAAGTTCTCCTCGTCCTGAAATGATTGTCATGGGTACGCAAGGGCTGCGCGGACTCAAAAAACTTTTTCTAGGAAGTGTTTCCGAGGAGGTTCTTAGAAACGCGGAGGTTCCGGTAATGGTTTTAGGTCCCGAGGCCCAGGAATTGGAGTTTAAAACCAACTTTAAAAAGAAAATGCCCATTTTGGTTTTAACGGATCTGAGGGTGTCCAGCCGACGTGCTGAAAAAACCGCGATACAATTCGCCAAGAAGTTGGGTGTGAAGGTTTTGCTTTTCCATTCTGTCGGGGATCAGATTCGTCGCATGCAGGAAAACGTCTATATGACGGGTTACGTCCCATTTTCTTTTGATAAGGTGATTGAAGAGATGAAGGCCGACGCGAAAAAATCCATGGATAAACGAAAAGCCGAGTTCGAGCGCCAGGGAGTTTCGGTTGTTGCGGATCTGATACTCGAGTCTGAGTATCTGGAGGACTCTTTGAAGAAAGAAGCCCGCAAAGGCTTCCAGCTCATTGTCATGGGAACGCACAGTCGCAATAAAGTTGTAAAGGCGTTTTTAGGGAGTACGGCTCGTAAAGCCATTCTTTCCTCACCCGTTCCTGTGGTCGTCGTGCGCTCTTAGATCTCAATCTGTCGACAAAGCCACTCTTCCAGTTCGCTGAGTCCGACAGCAATGTCAGAATATCTTTCACGCAGTGACGAGAAAACACTCTTTACGGTTTCGCTGCGATAGGTTTTGCCACGCAACTGATTGGTCATATCGTCAATCACTTGAGGATAAAGGCAGTCGGTGAAGATCTTAAGATCTTTGATAAGCCCCTCTTCGACTTGAAACTGAAAATCAAAGAAGCCCAGCGACAAATATTCATCCATCTTGTGATTGAACTCGAGAGTGTTGCCATAAAGCCAGTCCCAGGAACTCAAAGAGTCATACTGGGCTTTCAGCTCAGGGATTTGCTGAAGACTGGTCATCGTCAAAGATTCAATCTCGGCCTTCACATGATAAAACTTTTCAAAAGAAGCTACCATAGATTCGACGATATTGTCGTGCTGAATGCTTGCGACCACTTCGTTAAGGTTGGCCACGCGAGCGCGCACGGACTCTTTGCCCTTTGCTTGAAGCTTCTTCGGGTTGGGAGTCAAATAGTTGCCAAGGCGAGTAAGATCCGCATGCAAGAGCAAAGTCCCGTGATGGAAGGCGCGATCTTTTTTTTCACGATAGGCGCTGCCGCTAAATTTGCGGGGGCCATCGTGAAAGGGAATCAAAAGATCATTGCGTCCTGAAGCTTCGCCGGTGATGCCAAAACTTTTGAGTGCATCAAAAATAATCTGGACGTTGTTATCGCGTTTATAGGACTCTTTCGGAGACAAGAAAGTGAAGTTGGTGTTGCCCAAGTCATGAAAAACAGCGCCACCGCCGGTCGTGCGTCGAGCCAGATGCACCTGATCTGTTTTCATCTTCGCGAGATTGCACTCAGACCACGGATTTTGATTTCGTCCAATCACGACGGTTTCTTCATTTCTCCACAAAAATAAAACCTGTTGAGAAGGATCGAGATTATGAAAGATCCACTCTTCTGTTGCCAGATTGAGATGGGGATTGAAACTGTCAGAGAGAAAGACTTTAAGTTTTGCCACGGGGATATTCTATCCTTTTGAAAATCAAAAAAGACTCATTTACGGATTCACAAAAGAAGAGGGGAGGCCTGAAGCCTCCCGATCTTATTCGCGTACTTTAAAGTTAAAGATGCTCGAATCGAACGTGTTGTACTCATCATAACGAGTGAGCGCATACAAGTCCTTACGGTGTTGCATCTTATCCAAAAGTCCTTCTTGAGTGCCTTTGGCCTTGATCTCTGTCAAACCACTGACGGTGGCCCCCATCGCAAGACGGAAGGTGGTCACGGGATAGATCACGATGTTGTAACCCAGGTTTGAAAGCTCTTCATAAGTATAAAGGCGTCCTTTACCGAATTCAGTCATGTTCGCCAAAAGGGGAACATTCACGGCCTTACGGAAAGTTTCAAATTCTTTTTCGTTTTCCAACGCTTCAGTGAAAATGCAATCCGCACCGGCGTCGATATAGGCTTTCGCGCGATCAATCGCTTTATCTAAACCTTCCACCGCACGGGCATCCGTCCGAGCGATTAAAAGGAAGTTCTCATCTAATTTCTTTCCGCGAGCTGCCGCAGCGACTTTGCGAGTTGCTTCCTCGCGAGTCACAAGTCCCTTGCCATCCAAGTGCCCACAACGCTTCGGATTGATTTGGTCTTCAATATGGCAGCCTGCAAGTCCCATCTCGATCATCTCTTGAACCGTGCGAGTCGCACTCATCGGTTCACCGAAGCCGGTGTCAATATCAATGATCGTCGGAAGTTTCGTCGTGCGTGAAATTTGACGGCCGCGCAAAGCGACTTCCGTCAAAGACGTCAAACCGATGTCGGGATACCCCAAATCATTGGAAAGCACAGAACCGGAAATATAAACACCGTCAAAACCTTGTTTTTCAATCGCCATACTGACAAGCGGGGACCAAGAGCCCGGGAACTGAAGAAGTTTGCCGGTCTTTAAAGCGTCACGAAAGTTTTTGCGTTTTTGTGCGGGAGTGAGTTCGGGGAATAACATATATATCTCTCCGTTTTAGTTTGGGCGGCGGGGACGCAGAATCCCCACTCTTCATCCCCCGACGGCACGATGGCCGTCAGGAAGGCCTCTCTGGAAGGACAGATGTCTCGTCACCGAGAACAGCTGTCTAAAAAGAAGATCTAGAAGATCCCCTTAGTATCACGTTTATTATTAAGCAGTTTATCAATAGGAATCTGTACATTGAGTTGTTGAACTTGTTCAGCACTCAAATCAGCCAAATTCTCAGTCAAAGAGATGAAACGATTGCGCTCCTCTTTGGTGATAATTCCGTCAGTCAAAGTGTCAAATTTACGGATGTAATCCGCACGCTTGAACGGACGAGCTCCTGCAGGGTGAGCATCAGCTACGCCCAACTCATCAACCAGCTTTTCACCGTTTTTGAAAGTGATTTCAACACGGCCACCGAAACGCTTTTTGTCTGGATCTTGCTCATGGTACCAAGCGGTCCACTGTTTATCTTCCACAGTAGAAATCTTGTGCCACAAAGCCACAGTGTCAGCGCGTTTTGCGCGCTCTGGAGCGTAAGAGTTCACATGGTGCCAAGTGCCGTCTTGCAGAGCGACTGCAAAGATGTACATGATCGAGTGATCTAGAGTTTCACGTGAAGCATTTGGATCCATTTTTTGCGGATCGTTTGCGCCCGTACCGATCACATAGTGAGTGTGGTGAGACGTGTGGATCACGATATTTGCGATATCATCGAAGTTCGTGATTTTTTGTTTCATCTTGCGAGCCAAGTCGATCAACGCTTGAGATTGATACTCTGCAGAGTGTTCTTTCGTGTAAGTCTCAAGGATGGCGCGTTTTTCTTCACCCACTTCTGGAAGTGGAACTTCATATTTTCCGTTTTTGCCGGAAAGCATGTAGGCGATCACAGAGTCTTCACCTTCATAGATTGGTGACGGAGCACCTTCGCCGCGCATAACACGGTCTACAGCTTCCACCGCCAATTTACCTGCATGAGCAGGAGCGTAGGCTTTCCAAGAAGAGATTTCACCCTTGCGTGACTGACGAGTCGTGAAAGACACGTGAACTGCCTGTTGAATGGCTTGGAAGATCGTCTCTGTCGACAAACCAAGAAGTGTCCCGATACCAGCGGCTTGAGCCGGGCACAAGTGAGCGATATGGTCTTTTTTGAACTCATGCAAGCAGATCGCTTTCACAAGATCGACGTGGATTTCATAACCAGTGACAAGACCTTTCAAAAGATCTTTACCTGATTTGTTCATCTGTTGAGCCACAGCCAAAATTGGCGGAATGTTATCGCCAGGGTGAGAATAATCCGCAGCTAAGAAAGTGTCATGGAAGTCCAACTCACGAACCGCAGTTCCGTTGGCCCAAGCCGCCCACTCACAGTCAAATTTCTGATCGTTAGGCATACCGAAAACAGTGGCGCCACCATTGCGAGGATGAGCAATCGCCATGGCGCGAGCCGAAGCAACCGGGCGACGATTGGCTGCTGCGATGGCAACAGAGGCATTGTCGATGATACGGTTGATCACCATATCAAGAACGTCAGCTTTAATAGGAGCATTGTCAGAGGCAATTTCGGCCATTTTCCAAGCAAGTTGGTCTTTGCGATCAATCTTCTCTTTAGAAGGGTAAACGCGAACGAGATGTTTCTTCATGAAAGGTCCTTTCTGGATTGAAAAATACAAAACAACCCAACCTAAACTGGGCGGTCAAAAGGGTCAAGAATCCGGCGGAATGGAGGATATTCGCTCAGTGCGTCGCGAGAGGGTTCCAGCCCGCTTTATCATGGAAGTCGGCGGCAGAGCCGGGGTGGCGGAGGGCCCAATAGCTTTTTTCTCCGTTAGAGAACTCAATCACGGCCGTCAAACCATAAGATTTGATTTCCCAGGGAGAAGAATTTTGAATCTCGATTTGAAAGTGAGCTTCGTTGGCCTCGGTGCTTCGCTCCTTCAGACGCACGGTGATATTGGGAGAGGGAGTCATGCCATCGCGATAGCTGCCGAATGAATAGGCATTCCAGTTGCCATTGGGGGAGCAGTTGATCTCGAAATAGGGGTCATTTTTTTGATCACCCGAGGAAAGAAAGGCTTCCAGGCAGGTGGTTTTCCAAAGCCCATCCTCTCGAGTTTCAATCACCCCGGGGGAGGGCCAGACGACTTGAGCAAGAGGGCCGAGCAGCTTGAATTCAATCAGAAGAGTGTGGCTGGAAATTTGAAACAGCTCGGCCTGCACCTTAAAGGAGGCGGCGGTGCCCGTGTTGTTGAAGGCCAATAATGACGTCACTTCCGTTTCTCCCAATTCAGTAAAGCTGTGAAAAGTATTTTTCCATCGCTCGCTCGTACCCCGCGATAAGCCGTCTGTCCTTTTTCGGACGACTCCACATCAGGGGATTGGCAGCTCCGTTCAATAAGAACTTTATCGCCCAGATGGGTTTCTGCCAAAAAGTTAACGGAGTAGGATTTTAAAAGCAGAGTTTTATGCAACTCGTAGGGGATGGCGTCTAAAATCCACTGTGAGTATTTCGTGTTGTTGACGTGCAAGTTGATATCCAGGTCGGAATTTCGAACCCGGTATTTTGCCAAGCTATCGTAGTTCCCCGTTACGGGAATCTTCTCGGTGCTGACTCCGGTAGAGCGGGGATATGCGATTTGCCCCCAGGGGCGCAAGTTCTGCGCGGGAAGAATTTTTTTAGTTTGGCGATCCAAGGCCAGCCAACTGGTTGAGCAAAATCCGATTTCTTTTTTATCTTCGTTGATAAGGGCAAACTCGCGGGTAATGAAGGCACCTTCCGGTGGGCGCAACCATGTTTGAATTGTAATGTTCTGCCCAAATCGAGGCCATTCTCGCATTTCCAAGGTCTGCCGGGTGACGACCCAGTAAAGTCCTTCGGACTCCATTTCGCGAACTCCAAAACCCAAATGTTCCGCATGCATCCATGCGGTCTCCTGAAGGAGGTTGAGGGCGCCATAAAGTCCTAAATGTCCCTGAGGATTCACGAGCAGACTTGTAATTCTATAGCTTTCAGTCCAAGGAGCATTTGTTGGGTTATTCATGGAATCATGCTCCCACATTTTCTGCCGGAAAACATGAAATAACTCTTATCTCAAACGTAGAAATTGCAAAAAAACAGAAAGTAATTTACACCAAACAAGGTATAATATATTAGCTTATGAAGTTCTTGGTGATGTTTATAAATACTTGTCACCTTCCCGAGGTTGTGTTTATCCTTAAATATTATTAGGTGGATTCACATGAGACAAAAAAATATGTTAGCAGATTTCTTGAAGCAAAAACGTGTATTGGCGGGTCTTTCTCAAAGAGACGTAGCGGATAAATTGGGATACTCAACGCCTCAATTTATTTCTAACTGGGAAAGAGGAGTTTCTCATCCTCCCATTAATGCACTTAAAAAATTGGGTGAACTTTATAAGGTTTCAGCAGATGACCTTTTTGAAGTGACTTTGAATGCGACGATCAATGAGGTGACTCAAGATCTTCGCCGCAAATTTGCAAGCAGCAAAGCTCGCTAAGATTAATTTAGGATCAAGTTTGCAATCGTAATAGAATAAGGAAGCCCCTTTTTAAGGGGCTTTTTTTTTCGCGAGAGCTCATCGCTTTCATCCTTAAATTAGAGTTGTCGTCACTTTTTTAATGGAGGATCTTTGTCTATCCACTCTCTTGTGTCAGAATTCAGGTCTCTTTGTGAAGAGCTGTCCTCTTATATTGAGCAAGAGGGTTTGTCGGTACGGCCCTATAGCAGTGAGCATCTTCCTTATTTTCTTCAGCTCCCTCAGCAGACACAAGAGGAGGTGACGGATCAACTTCATGATTACTTGAGTATATGCAAAAACGTCTACAAGGACGGTCATCAGCTCAAAGAAACGTCGTTTTTTATCCATAAAGCCTTGGAATACTATCAGTTCGATCACGACCCCAAGCTTTTTGAGTATATTGAGCATCCTCGCCATATTGCAGAGTTTTATAACCTTCGGAACACCCAGTTTTTTAGGACTTTGAATTTCTTTGAGGTCACAAGTTACACCATCGAAGACATCTACTGTCGTAAATGGGTGGATCTTTATGAGCGAGACGAAGAAATCACGCAGATGATGTACGATAAAGTGATGGACTTGGTGCGCGGGCGATCCAAAGGAAATATTTTTGTGTCGCGGGAGCATGTGGTGAAAGAGCGTGTGTCCCTAGAACGATTGGAGTTGGAGATTCGCGGCTTGCATATTTCTACTCTTCACAAAAACGGAGAGTTGGTGGCTTTGGCTTCGGTCATTAATGGCCGAGCCAGATTTCTCGAGTGATCACTAAAAGGTTCCGATAGATAAATGGAACCGCCAAGGTTCTTCGTTGGGTCGAGCATCAAGCTTCCAAGCCCACTCCAGACTCAAAGGCCCCACGGGTGTATTGTAACGTATCCCGAAGCCCGCAGAATCACGATAGTTATCTCTAAATTCCAAACCTTGAATTTGTACAGCTCCGCCATCGTAAAACACCGCTCCTCCCAAGCTTCCGTAAACAGGGAAACGAAGTTCAGATTTGATCAGATACATAGTGGCGTCTGATTTTAAATAGTAAGTTCGATCACTCTCGCTAAGTCCCAAGTCTTGACGGTTCGGGAATACTTCTTGGGTTCCGGCTTCATAACCGCGAATGGTCGATTGGCCTCCCAGGGTGAAGCCTTTTTTATCCCAAGGAACTCCTCCGCGGGTTTTATCGCTTAGATTTTTTAAATAACCACCACGGACTTGATTCGCCCAAACGACGGGCTGCTTTTGTAGCTCTGCCACAGATGTGTAGTGCGTGAAGCTTAAAGTGCTGCGCCAGTATTCAATCGAGTAATCGTTAAGTTCGGTGCTGCCAATGAGAGGGGAGGAGTACTCCGCACTCCAGCGCGTGAAGTTTCCTCGCGTGGGGTTGAAGGGGTTGTCTCGGAAATCAAGATCCAACGTCGGTCCGGTGGTGGCAATGTCTTGGGTCACGGTCGGGTAAGGATATCGATCGTCGATACCGAAGTCTCGAATTGTCGCCAAAGACCAGATGTCCCAGGTGCCCAAAATATGCGACGTAAAATCTTTTTCTAAAGAGTACGTGGTGGAATTCACTTCTGAAACCTGTCGGATGTTATAATCAGTCACCGTTGTTGAACGGGTGATATTGATGCGTCCACGGACTCGGGAGCCGAAGATATATGGCTCTAAGTAACCCGCGACAATGCGGCTTTCGAGGTATTTGATATCGGCGACGTTGTAGTTTCCTTCCAGGCGCAAAGAAGCTCCGCGCCCGGTTCCCCAAAGATTGCGGTAAGCCACGCCAGTGTAGCCTCTTAACGTCAGTGTTCTTTCATTGGTGGCTCCCGCGCCCAGAGTGAAAAGACCGGGTTCTCTTTCGCTGACCTTGACCAGAACAGTCCGGTTGGCGACATTGGTTTTTTCTTCCAAAGTACGAATTTCCACAGAGCTAAAAAAACCAGTGCGTTGCAGGCGGGCGATGGACTCTTCGACCTTGTAAGGAGTCACAAGGTCACCTGCAGAAAATTCCAATTCTTTTTGGATAACGTAGTCTTTCGTGAAGTCATTTCCTTCAAGAATGATGGAGGCCACGCGAACCTGGGGACCTTCAAAAATCTTGAAATTCAACGAAGCCTTCGTGTTTGTCTCATCGTAGGTGACCAGATCCTCTTTCTCATTAAGAAGAAGCATTTCGATATAGCCGCGCTCACGGTAGAACTCTTTGAGGCGAGCGATGGCCTCTTCAATTTGTCCCAAGCGAAGGGCTCCGGCCTGCAGTCGCGTGACTTGAAGCAGTTGTGCGCTTGGGAAGTCTTTATTGCCCGTGAAATCGACAGATTCAATTTGAGTCAAGGGGCCTTCATCAAGGTTGATATAGAGAGTCACCTGATCTTTTTGTTTATTATACTGTGTGCGTGTGGAAAGAAGCTTGGCTTGCAGGTAGCCGTTGTTTTGCAGCTCCAGAATTAAATTCTTAAGGCCAATATCCAAATCTTCTTTGTTGAAATAGCCTTTATCGATCAGTTTAGAGCTGTGCTCTTGGATAAAGTCCACATAATAGCTTTCCTTCTTACTGAAACGCCCACTCACAGAGATCTTTTGAATCTTTATTTGGGGCCCTTCTTCAATTGAGAAAGTGATTTTTCGTTGGAAGGGTTCGCGTCCTTCGCTTTCATCCGTCTTAACTTCAACGCGGGCGTAACCTTTTGCTAGGTAGTAATTGCGAATTTTTTGCGCTAACTCTGAGCCGATGGCGGGATTTCCCGAATAGAAATTATCAAGATCCAAAGCCTCTTCGATATCACGAATTGCCAGGAAACGAACGCCTTGGAAGTCAAAGGTGTACTTTTCTGTTTTATCCAAACGATAGAGGAGGGTGACTTCGGATTCGTCGGTATTGTATTCGGTGGAGGGGCCGGTCAGATCGGCGCGAACATAGCGGTTCTTTTTCAGGAACTCGCGCGATTTTTTTTGAAGTTCGGCCAAGGAACCCTCGGTAAGGGGGTCGTTGACATAAGAACTGAGTTCTTTTGCGAGCTTTTTGTTTAAGTCATTGTTGGCACTTTGAATCAGAATATTTTTGATCTGAGTTTGTTTGTTTTCATTGACCTTGACGGCAATGCCAACGCGATCTTCAGTTTCTGGGGGCATTTCTATGTCGACGACAGTATTGAGAAATCCCTTGTCTTTGTAGGCTTGGCGAATCTTTTCGCCTCCTTCAATCAAGTCTTGTTGGTCAAAAACATCCCCCGCCTTGACGCCCAAAAGATTCTCGACCTCAGAATTCGAAAGATTTTTTACGCCAGAAAACTTCACGCTTGAAATGCGTCGTGTTTTAAGAAATTCCAGACGATAGGGGTTGCTGTTGCCGTCATCAAGAACCCGGATACTTTCGTATTGGGGTTTGAGCTGCAGATAGCGAATGACTTCGTCAACCTGTTCGAGACTCAATTTATCCTTTTCAATCTGCGGAAATCTTTTTAAAAGATCGGTCTGCATTTCGATCGGAAGATTCGAATATTTGAGTGCCTTCTTGGCCCAGGCGGGCGCTGACAGACTGAGTGCTGCCGTCAGCGTGAGCAGAGTTAAAAGAGGTGAAGACGTACGCATTATTTAAACTCCCTCTTAAACTCAAGATCCAAACCGAAAATACTTTGCGAGGCCGGTTGGGTTGTCTGAAGTGTGGTGTTCTCTTCAAGCCCGCGACTTTCAAAGGACCCGATCGCCGTGATATTGCTATTAATGAGGTACTCAAGTTTCAAGTCATAGGACTGCGTGTCTCCCACAGGTCGGCTTCCTGACACTTTCACGCGTTCAGAAAGGCGGCGACTGAGGGTGATTTTGGGGACACTGATATTGCGAGTGGAGTCGTACTGTGATGTCACCTGTAGATTCAGACCTAAAGTGCTTTCCAACTGTTTGCTGATGGGCTTTGCCAAAACCGCGCCCCCAATTTCAACACCCAACTGTTCGGCTTGTTGGCGCGATTGAAGATTTTGATCCATAGTAGAGGACGTCACCCCCAAGGCGATCAAAGAGATGATATCTTGTTCTGGCAGCGGAGGTACGCTGGCCAGACGGATGGTCATGCTTTTGGAAGGACCTTGTGCCAAGAGCGAAATATCGTAGTCGTCAATGCGGGATTGGGCGGTAATATATAAATTTGGATTGATTTCATTGGGGTCATGGAAATCGATCAAACCATTTTGAACCTCAAAAACTTTGTCTTTAAAGATCAATTTCGATTTCTTTTCGATATTGATTTTACCCAAAAGAACAGGATTTTCAGGAGGGCCTTTGACTTGCAGGTTTCCAGTCACAGCTCCATCCAACAAGGAATTGCGTACGACGATGTTACGATCCAAGATCACTTGCAGATCCAGAACGACCGGTACAAAGTGGCCTTCGCGAATGAACTTAGGAAGATAAACACTTTGTTTGATGCCCGCGACGCCCCCGGCATCCTCAGTGAATTCTTTTTCAACTAAGGCGCTGCTCACATGAAAGACGCCAGATAAGGTGAAGGGAAACCAACGGCCCGAAAAAAGTAAATCAGCATTGCCGCTGCTGCGGATCTTATCGGGCACATTGAAGGTCACGCCCTCAAGGCGAAGACGAATGGAAGTGGGGAGATCTTTAATTCCATTAATGAGAATTCCCCCATCGCCCGTCAAAGTTCCTCCCGCAATCTGGCCCCGAATGGAGTTGATAAGAACCTTACTTTGAGAAAAGACCACTTCGCTGGAAAGTCTTTCAATGGGGTGCGGGAACCCTTTGATTTTCACGAAAGCATTGGTGGTGTTTAAAGAGCCGAGGATTTCTGGTTTTCTGACGGTGCCGGAGATATTCGCCGAAAGGCTGACGGGACCCCCAAGATCTTCCAGGAAGGGAGTGAAGATTTGAAGCAGGCGCATGTCGGCCTGTAGATTCACGGCAAGATTGAGTCTTTCCGAAGTAAAGTTTTCCCCAGTGATTTTAAGATTATTGTGAGGTCCTGTGAGGTGGAAGTTCTTAAAGTTCACGACACCATTGTCGCTGGTCACTTCAATGGGGCCCTCGTTGGTAAAACTGAGGGCGCCGCGTTTTAAGGAGACGTTTTCGATTTGAAGTTTTCCGGAAGATTTAAAGAAGTCACCTCGATCTGAACGCAAATCCACAGAGGCGGTGAGTGAAGAGGTGTATTCGCTGGCCAGATTCGCGCCACCAATCAAACCAAGGATGGAAGAATAATTCCAGTTATTGGTTCTCATTTTTACTAGTAAGGGCGCTTTGCCACTTTCGAAAGGAAGTTGGAATTCTCCTTGAACCTTGTCTCCAAAAAGACTGAGTTGGGCGCCGAAGCTATAGCGGGTCAGGTTTAAAATAAAGTTGGAGTTAGGTACTTCCTGCTCTTCAAAAAAGGTATCGGTGATGGCGCCTTTGATTGTGACTCGAGGGGCGGTGACAGGATCTTTGAGTTCGGCTGCGAAATTAAGATTTCCGATGATGTTCGAATTGATTTTGCTGATGAAGTCAGATTCTTCAAGCTTCCAGTTTTTACCATCGGCATAGAGATTCATGATCTGGTCAGAGCCAATGCCCCCTTGAACGATCAAAGTAGAGTTGGCTTTTTGCAGACTGACTTTATCGGCGGTGATGTTGCCATTCTTGGCAGAGACATTGAAATTCAAAAGGTCGAAACTTTCAGCGCCGATAAGAACACCCTTAAACGCCGACTCCAAATTGTAATTCATTTTCCAGAAACTCAAAGGGCCGCTGACCCGCGCCTTGGCGGCTCCCAGTCCTTGAACGTCGAGGGGGAATTTGTAGATGCGGGAAAAGACCAGGGCGATGTCATTCAGATCAGCCGTGGGGGCGCTAAATTCTCCAGCCAGGGTTTCGTGATTCAGGTCCACTTTGAGTTGCCCCAGGTATTGGGTTTTATTCAAAGCTCCAGCGATGTCGTCAAAGAAAAGATTTCCAGAGCGATAGGTTAAAGTTGTAATTAAGTTTCCCAAAGCAAAGTCTTCAAAGATGAAATCTCGCGCATTCAACTTCATGTCGAAGATCGCGGCGTTGGAGTCTCCGGACGTGGAGCCTTCAATGCTTGTTGAACCCTGCAGCTTGAGCTTCGCCAGATTTTTGACATCCTTGAGATCCAGCTTCTTGGTTTTGAAATTGATTTTGAAACCCTTGGAAAAATCAATCACACCATCGCTGCTGCCATTGCTAGAACCTAAAGTCAGGGCGGCCGCATAACTCACAGATTCTGTGCTGACTTGAACTTGACCCCTGGCGCTCATGGCTTCGAGATCCAAGATGGCGGTGCCGTTTTTATTGTTTTCCGATTTTACCCAGATATCCCGTGCCGCCAGGGAGGCGTTGGAGCAAGTGACTTGGAACAGGGGATAAATATGTCCCTCGCAGGGAAGTTCGCCGTTCAGCTCCATTCCCACCGGAATGTTGGCAAGATCCAAGGTGTGAAAAAGCTTTTGTAGATCCAGATTAGGTACGGTGACCTTGGTTTTAAAGTCAAAACTTCCGTTCAGGGTCATTTGTGACTTGGTGACGATGGCTTCTCCTGCGGGGTGAAGAACCTTCATTTCTGACAGAGTGATGACTTTGTTTTTGTACTCTCCCTGAATGCGCGCGTCGCCAAGTTCAAATTTATCGACCATCAAGGCGCGAGTTTTGATGTCGGCATTTCCTTTTAAGTTTTGCAGGCCATCGAAACGGGCCTCCCCATCCATGTTGAGCTCGCCGGAGATTGTAGGAATGCTGATTTCCGGGCGTGCTCTTTTGAGTTCTTTATACAGATCATTCAAATTGATTCGTGCGGAAAGATCCAAAAGCCCCGAAGGTTTGATCATGACTTGGCTGATGCGAGTCAATTCCCCCCGGGCGAGAAGTTCGGACTCATCAAGACGCACTCCCAGTTGGATGATGCGCAAAGATTGACGAGTGAGATAAAGATGGGTGTCAAAAGAACCTTGGAAGTTGCCAAAATTTCCCAGTCCAATGCTGAGCAAGGGGACGCTGGCTTTGGCGGTAATATTTTTACCCATGTTTGTGAGTAAAAGGTCGCCGCTTTTTATTTCAGACTGAAGTTTAAGTTTTTCAGAAGTGACCTTGAGCTGGATATTTTGCAAAAACACTCGCTGCAGGGGAAGCTTTTCTGTTTGGGCGAAAATCAGGTCAATGGGGAGTTCTTTAGGAGGAGTATCCTTTTCGATAAAGGGATCAATATTTATTTCCACTTCCGGAGAATCAACCACGACCGCAGACAGCGTGACTCGGCCACTCAACAGGTGAAAAAAGTCGACGAAGACACGAATGCTGCCAATGCGAATCTCTTTAACAGCGTTACTAAGTTCGCCTTTAGTTTGCAGGCGCAGGCCCTCAAGAGCTAAAGAAGGTTTGAAAAGTTTAAGATGTAAACTTTCCGCCCGAATGCTGACGGGGAGGGATGTGTCCGAGTAGTCTTGGATCTGCTTTAAGGTCCACTTTTCAATTCGAGGTCCAAGAAACATCGAGCCCAAAAGCCAAAGCACCAGAAAGCCGGCCAAAGGAGTGATTAAAATCCAAAAGGCTCTTTTCATTGTCCGCTCCAAATACTTAACAAAGCGGAGGCGGCCCGGTAATGAGGGCGCGCGGCCATCAGGCCTTCGAGAACTTCAATGGCGGTATGTTTTTGTCCTAAGCCCCACAGAGCTTGAGCTCGCAAGTAAGCGGTGGCAAAGAAGGTCTCAGGTTCGTGAGCCAGAAGAACTTCCACTTTTGAAAGTTCGCTAAGGACTTCAACAAATCGACGGCACTTCAAAAGAATCTCCAGGCGAAGCCATAGCAGCGAGGTCGTTTCTTCTTCGCTGTATGACAAGAGCGACAGAGCGGCTTCATAGGCCTCAAGCATAAAGGCAGCAATGGCGAAGTCCATCGCCAATTCTGGGCGTTGCTCAGCATGTTCATGCATGGATTGCACAAGGGCTTGTAGTGCGTTTTCAACTGCGGGATCTTTAGGGGAAAAGTCTTCCGAAGTCTGCGCGCGTGCTTTCGGAGAACGACGCTGAAGAATCTCGAGCGCATAACGTTGTTTGTGCTCGCTCACTTCGCTGCGAATTTCAGAATCGCCGGGATAGAGCTTCTGCAAACGAGAAAGAAGATTTTTCTCTTGTTCATAAAGCTGCTGAGTGCGCAGCGTGATCAGTTGATCCAACAAAAGTCGTTTGTTGTTCAGATAGTCTTTATGAATTTTGTACTTTCGATTACTGCGCCACTCGCCCAGCTCTGTCATGGATTTATTCAAAGACTGCGCACGTGCCGCTTCGGCTTCGGCGTTGTCTTCTTGAATGCCCTCAATCAGTGCCTTTAAAGTTTTGTTATCCAGCTCTTTGCCGACCAGTCCGAGGGCTTCTAAAAAGTAGGGCCAAGGAATGGGAAAGTTTTCGTTGTCGATATAACGAAGAACAAAATGAACAAGTTTGAGAGGATGTTGGGACTGAATAAGAAAGCGGGCAAGAGAGTTTATGTTATCAAGAGTGAAGTGCTCTGGAGAAGACTCCAGACTTTGAATAACACGTTCGCCCACTTCATCGAGATCTTCGACTTCATTGAGTAAATTCTGAATTTCCAACTCAATATACGTGGACAAAAAAAGCCTCCGCGACCTAATCCCTCTTATTTTGCGATAAAATTGAGTGGTTGCGGAGACTTAATACGATGCGTCAACTACTTTTGGCTGACGCGCTCGACGTACTCACCAGACTCAGTGTCAATACGAAGCATATCGCCTTCGTTGATATGCAAAGGAACGTTCACAACAAGTCCTGTTTCCATTGTTGCAGGCTTGGTGGCTCCAGTGACGCGATCCCCTTTGATGCCTGGATCGGATTTTTCTACTTTGAGGTTGACGGCTTTTGGCACGTCACAAGCAACAGCTTTTTCGTTGTAGAACAAAATCACAACTTTAAGGTTCTCAGTGAGGTAGTACTTGGAATCACCCAAGTCATCTTCTGACATCGCGATTTGCTCAAAAGTTTCTTGAGACATGAAATTGTAGCCGCTGTCGTCTTTGTAAAGAAAACTCATTTCTTTGTTTTCGACGTTGGGAACTTCAAATTTCTCACCAGATTTGAAAGTTGATTCCAAGTTCTGGCCAGTCAGCATGTTTTTAAGTTTCGTGCGAGTGAATTGGTTGCCTTTTCCAGGCTTCACGTGTTGGAAATCCACGATCACGTAGGGTTTCCCCTCGATCATGATTTTAAGACCTTTTTTAAAATCCGACGTTTCGTACATTGTTTAAATCCTTCCTGAATACAGGAAGCTATATTCGCTCAAACAAATGTCGGCGGTCAACCTTGGGCTCGGTACTCGTCAATTTTGCGAAGCATCATCTCGAGCACTTCAATCTTCCGTTCGCGGATCAATTGTTCACGAGGTTGAAGAGGGCGCAGGGGAGTGGCTTCGTCAGAATCATTATAGCGAACCTGAAGGGTTTTCATGCGTCTTTGGATCTCAGGATGATCCCCAAACTCCAGGCGGGTGTCCTTTAGTAACGCATGAGCTTTTTCAAGGTCATTGCGTACAATAAAGGCATCAATGAGGGAGAGCATGCGCTCCATGGCCCTACTTGGGGTGGTTGGAAGCGGCTTCACCACAAGAGCCTCTTCCGGTTTGGGCGGCGCCGGAGGTGCCTTGTCGAGATGAACCTCAGGAAGTTTTGTCATCGCAAAAACCTCTTCATCGTATTCATCCGCAGTCAGGGATTCCAATTTCTGAACAGCTTTTTGGGCTGATTTCGAGTTGGGATTTAAAAATAAGACCATTTTGAAGGCTTTGAGAGCATCCTTCGGATTCTTGTTGGCGAGCTGCACCTCGGCCAGAAGCTGATGAGCCAAAATATTTTCTGGAGCCAGAGAAGTCGCTCTCTTCAAGGTTTCCAAGGCTTTTCCGAGATGTCCTAGGTCGCGCATCACCTTGGCGTAAGTAACGAGTCCGCCGACAAATTGCGGATGGCGTTGAACGCCCGCAGTCACTGTTTTTTGCGCCTCAGAAAGCATTCCCATTTCGCGATAAGCCTCTGCCAAAGGAGCAAAAACCTGAGAGTTGGGATCTTTCTCAAGAATCATTTGGTATTTTTCAACGGTGCTGGCGTCAATCTTCATTAAATTCGTATTTCCATTCCGTGAGCCGCTTGGCTCTAGTTTTTGCTCAAAGCGCATGATGGAAATTCTAAAGCAGATTCATTGACTAAGCAATAGGTTCAGCTTCAAATAGGAACGACAGATGGAGTTTTAATGTCCTTGACGATTCTTGGGGTGGACCCCGGTTCCCGCATTACAGGTTTTGGCGTCGTTCGTGTTGAGAACGGGCGGATTGAGCATATCAATCACGGAGTGATTTTGTTGAATGCGGAAGACGCTTTTCCATTGCGGATGAAAGAGCTAGGGTCAGCCTTTCGCGAGGTCATGGAAAAATACAAGCCTCATCAAGTGGTGATCGAAAAGATCTTTCTAGGAAAAAATGCCGACAGCGCTTTTAAGCTGGGCCATGCCCGGGGTGTGGTGATGTACGAAGCAGGGCTTGGCGGTTCGGATGTCTTTGAGTATGCAACACGAGTTGTAAAAAAAGGAGTGACGGGCAGCGGAGGCGCCTCCAAAGAAGATGTGCAGGCTATTTTAAAAGCTGTTTTAAATATCAAAGTGATCAATCGCATTGATGCCTCCGACGCTTTGGCGAT
This sequence comes from Bdellovibrio sp., assembly GCF_047637665.1. NCBI lineage: Bacteria > Pseudomonadati > Bdellovibrionota > Bdellovibrionia > Bdellovibrionales > Pseudobdellovibrionaceae > Bdellovibrio > Bdellovibrio sp. The sequence continues at coordinate 21,925 of NZ_JBLJBT010000016.1, forward strand.
GGCTTGTCATCATGCTTTTGAATTGAAGAAGAAATCTATTCTTGAGAGAGCGGTAAGTTTATGATCGGTTATTTGCGTGGAAAAATTATTGAAGTTTTAAGTGATGCCGCATTGCTTGACGTGCAAGGGGTGGGGTATGAAATTCACGCGTCCTCAAATACTCTAGGAGATTTGCAAGCCCTTTTAGGGAAGGACATCATTGTGTGGGTGCACACCCACGTTCGCGAAGATGCTTTACAGCTTTTTGGTTTTCACTCTAAAGAAGAAAAAAATCTGTTTCTATCCTTATTGAAGGTCAATGGTGTGGGCCCGAAAATGGCCTTGAGCATTTTGTCTGGTGGCCGTCCGGCACAAATTCAAGAGATGATCGAAGCCGGTAACGCGAAGGCCTTGTCAGGTCTTCCTAAGGTCGGCAAAAAAACCGCCGAACAGATCATTCTGACTTTGAAGGGGAAATTGGTTTCGATCGAAGAAACAATCAAAGGTCGTTCTGAAGCTCACACACAAATCACTTCCGCTTTGTTGAATTTAGGTTACAAATCTCAATTGGTCGATCAGTTCGTCGCGACGTTGCCGACAGAGATGTCCTTGGAAGAGGGTGTTCGTAAGGGACTGCAAACTCTTTCTGGGAGCTTATCATGAGTCGCATTTTAGAGGGCGATCCGATTGAAGGTGAAAAGAGTTGGGAAAATGAACTGCGTCCGCAAAAGTTCGCGGACTTTCCCGGTCAAGATGATGTGAAAGAAAAACTTAAGGTCTTTGTGGCGGCGGCAAAACACCGCGGTGAACCTTTGGATCATGTCTTGTTGTGTGGCCCTCCTGGATTGGGAAAAACGACTCTTTCGAAGATCATCGCCAATGATATGGGTGCTGAGATCAAAATGACGTCGGCACCCGCCATCGACAAAAAAGGTGACTTGGCGGCGGTTCTCACTTCGCTTAAGCCGAACTCAGTTTTGTTCATTGATGAGATTCATCGCTTGAGCCGTCATGTCGAAGAGTATCTCTATACGGCCATGGAAGATTATTATATCGACATCGTCACGGGTGAGGGGTTGGGGGCGCGTTCGATGAAGTTTCAGTTGGCACCTTTCACTTTGGTGGGAGCCACAACTCGCGCGGGTCTGCTCAATCCTCCATTTCGAGATCGATTTGGAATTGTTGAACGACTTCAGTTTTATGATAAGCATGCTCTTCAGCAGATTTTGATGAGATCCTCTGAAATTCTCAAAGTGAAAATGGACGAAGAGGGGGCGGAAGAAGTGGCTCGCCGTTCGCGGGGAACTCCTCGTGTTGCCAACAGGCTTTTGAAGCGAGTTCGGGATTATGCTCAAGTTAAAGGCAATGGGAACATCAATAAAGAAATCGCCGTTTATGCTCTGAACCAGTTAGGCGTGGATCAATTTGGTCTGGATCTAATGGATCGTCGTATTTTGAGCCTGATCCAAGAAAAGTATAACGGAGGCCCCGTTGGCATTGATACAATAGCTGCGGCCCTCAGTGAAGAGAGAGACACACTGGAAGAGGTCTATGAACCGTTCTTGATTCAAGAGGGCTTCATACAAAAAACTCAGCGAGGACGTGTCATCACTGAGTATGCGAAGAATTCAGTACTAAGTTCGGAGAGATAAATATGGCGTCTAGACAGCCTTTGGTTGTTGAGGTGTTGAGGGGTCCCGTCGTGGAAAGCCTTCATCAGGTAATGGCAGTGGTTGTAAATGAGATTGGCAATGTCACTCATTTTTGGGGGAATCCTCAATTTCTGACTCTGCCAAGAAGTGCGATTAAAATGCTCCAAGCTTTGCCGTTGATAGAATCCGGCGCTGCCGACAAGTATGGTTTGGAAGATAAACACATCGCTTTGGCTTGCGCGTCCCATCGCGGGGAAAAGGATCACCTGCAAGCGCTTCAGCAGTGGGCGGAAAAAGTTCAAATTAAAGAGTCGTCTTATATCTGTGGTCCTCATCTGCCTTTGGATGAAACGAGCTCTCATGAAATGATTCGTCGCGGGCAAAGCCCGACGGTTTTTTGTAATAACTGTGCCGGAAAACATTCAGCACTGATCACAACTTGTTTGCATCTGGGAGAAGACCCTGCCGGTTATGAAAAGTACGAACACAACGCTCAAAAACGACTGCGTAAAATTCTGACCGAGACGATGAGGGTCGACCACTCAAAGGTTGCTGCGGGCATTGATGGCTGTGGCATTCCCACTTACGCCGTTCCTTTGCAAGCAATGGCCACAGGGATGTCGACCTTTATTAATCCGAAAGAGACGCCCGCGCGGAAAGCCGCTTGCGAGCGTATTTTGCGAGCGGTAAAGGCCTTTCCGTTTTATGTGTCTGGCAGTGACAATTTCACCACAGCTGTGATTGAAAAGTCACAGGGACGCGCCATCGTCAAGGGTGGGGCCGAGGGGGTTTTTTGTGGAGTCTTGCCAGAAAAAAGAGTCGCCTTCGCAATCAAGGCCTCTGACGGAGCCGGGCGTGCGGCTCAGGTGGCCGCAGCTTCGTTATTACTCCAACTCGGTGGGCTTAATGAGGCAGAGTTTAAAGCGCTCGCGAAATACACGATGCCGTCAGTAACCAACTGGCGCGGAGACGTGGTCGGGCAGATGCGCATTGCGAAGGGGACTTAGTTGGAGTAAAGTCTAACTAAGTATGTTCTTACAGAAAACCATTCGTAAAAAAACTGTTGTCGATGGAATTGGGATTCACTCCGGGGATCCCTGCACTCTTACTTTTAGACCCGCGCCCCCTGACAGTGGTGTCTACTTCATTCGCACTGATTTGCCGGGGACTCCTTCTTTGAAGGTTTCTGCTAAGAACGTTCAAGCTACTTCACATCAAACGACCATCGGTGGTGGGGCATTTTCAGTAGCGACCATCGAACACTGTCTGTCAGCTTTGTCGGCTTTGCGTATAGATAATCTCTTTATCGAACTGAATGGACCTGAAATTCCCATTGGCGACGGCAGTGCCCGTGATTTTCTAAATGCCTTGTTGGCCGTGGGTATTGTTGAACAAGATCAGCCGCGAAAGTATTGTTACATCACAGAGCCGATCTATTTCAGTGAAGGCGAAAAACACGCCTATGTGGTTCCTTATCACGGCTTACGCCTCACGGTGACCATTGATTTTCCTCACTCTCGAATTGGCAAGCAGACGATTGATATCGACATCAACGAACAATCTTTCGGGCGTGATGTCGCCGGAGCGAGAACTTTTGGCTTTCTCAAAGACGTAGAAGCCTTAAAAGCACGCGGCCTTGCAAAAGGTGGCAGCCTAGAGAACTGCATCGTTCTTGATGGCGATAATGTCGTTAATCCTGAAGGGTTGCGCTGGGCCGACGAATTCGTTCGTCACAAGGCTTTGGACGCCTTAGGCGACCTCGTCACTTTAGAAATGCCACTGATGGGACACGTTGTTCTTTATAAAGCCGGTCACGATATTATGAATAAACTCGTCCGAAAAATCTGGGACTCTCCGACCAGTTACCGCCACGTCGAACTTGGCGCCGACGTTTCTGAAGAAGTTCAGCGTTATACAGGCTGGACCGTTCCCGTCTAAACTAACGCTGCGACTTTAAGTACCCCACGATGTCGATGTCGGGAGGAGTTTCAAGGCCCACTCCTGGCAGCGGTCCCGTGAGTTCTTCCAGGGACAAGTCCATGCGTACGTCATAACGGCGTTCAGGTTGATAGCGAAGCCACTTTTCTTGTTCATACCAGGCGCGTTTGTTTTGATCATCCGTACATGCCGCGATCTCTTGTTCGATGCGAGCTCCCCAGCGGTTTTCTATGCAGTGGTAAGGATCAAAGCTCATCGCAAACAATCTTTGGCGTGCGGCCTCAAGATTCATTTTTACGGTCAGACCATTTGTGGTGGTGTAAGAAAACTGACAGGCCTGAGCTTTTTGAGCGTAGATCGAAAATAGATCCGCCGCCAAGTTGCCACCGTTATAGCGAAGGGCAGGGTCTCTTTTTTTGTAGCGTTCAATATTGGACTTTGTTTGGGCCAGTAGATCTATGAAGGCCACCTTCAGACGGGCGTCTCGTGAAGGCGTGGCATAGGCCTCCCATTCGCCATCGGTGCCGTAGATATTTAAAGGCAGTCTTGCAGGATGAGGTTTTAAATAAATTCCAGATGTTCGAGCGGCCTCCACGGCGTCGACGCGGTCTTTAAGGCTCACGCAGATATCATCCGTTAATTGGGCCATGTCGTTCAGGGGATCAATATGCACTTCGCCTTGCATAAGGCTTAAGCGAACATAGTCATAGAAGTTGGTCTGCTGCCCTTGAACGGTAAACTTTCCCTTACTCCACGAACCCATCGGGTCTGGTTGAGTGCCATAGAACTGTTCGACTCCATATTGGGAGAGTTGGGAGTTTGTCGCAGCAATGATTTTTCCTCCGGCGTAGGAACCAGAAGAATCCAATTTCGCTTCAATCAAAGCCAAAGGACGGAAGTTTTTAAATCCAGCTCCTTGCGCGGGATTGCTGCGCACGAACTTGGGAGTGAACATTCCCATCGTCAAAGAATTGTCAGGGTGAGCGTCGATATAAAATATTCTTCCATCATCGGCGACTTTGTAGATGACCGCAACATGACCATTGGGATCATAGATCACGGTTCCGGGGCGAATGGCCGTGCGATTGATTTTGACGGGATAGAAGTCAGAAAATAGCTCCTGATCAAGATTTCCCATCATTCGGAACGAAGCTGAAAACGTCAGTCCGGGAACAACATCGTTAAGGACTTCCAGCGCATTGGGATACGTGTTTTTGAAAACACCTTTTTTGACGAAAACATCATAGCGTTTGGTGACATAGTTTCCTAAAGGCGAGTAGCGCACGTCTTTGACATTTTTGGGGTCTTCGCCGGGGCTCAGGTTGGGTTTCACCTCGCTAATGACAGAAAAAGGCAGACCATTTTTCCAGGCGAAGTATCCGCGAAGATAATAAGGAAGATCCGCGCAGTCGGCAAAGTACTTGAGGCCCCGTGGATCTGAAGTGTAATAGGGATTGGCGGTGCTTTGGAGGCAGGTATCAACCTTACCGCACTCCCGGCGCTCGACGGCCTCTCCTAAGCGAGAGACGAACTCTCCAAACTGTTTCTCATGAAGCTCGGTCCAAGATGGCTGGGTGATCCGCCATTGTGTTGCGGGCGTCGATTGGGCGTAAGAACTCAAACCGCCGCACATTAAGAATAGAAATGCTCCAATAAATAGCTTCATGTCGATCTCCGGAAGTACCAGTAAAAAAAGGAGTAAAGCAATTTCTTAGCCAGAAATTAAAAAATGGAAATATCGTAGTTTGGACCTGAGGTCGCTCTTCTAGGCGTTCGGTGTAATTTGTGCAGAATCGCTGTTCATGATTTTGACGATCTCTTTTGGGAGACTCGCCGGATCTCTGGCAGGCCTTTTTTCGGCTCTTTGGCGCGCTTGTTTAGAATATAGACATGGGCAACAGGGCGGGTCTATCATGTAAGTGGGCGAATTTACATGCATTTTATCGACTCACAAGGGGGTCGGTTCTTGCAGCAGAAGCATACGTACAAAGGAGAGAGTATGAAAAAGACATTTTTGGTAGTGATGGTAATGGCTAGTTCTGCTTTTGCTGGGAATGGGCAAGTGGGTTCTGTTGGACCCATGAGATCTGCAAGTTTGATCTCCTATGATCAGGGTGCCGCCACGATTCGAATTGTTGGTGAAGACGGCCAACTGTTAAAAAAGATTTTAGAGGACAGCCAAATTGAGATCAAAGAGGATGCTGCCGACACCAGCACGATTCGAAAAATCATTTGCGACTCATCGGGCTGCAGTCTCACGGTGAACGGAGATGTTCAAACCGCCGAAAACGTCGAGGAGTACTACTCGGATGATTATAACAAAAAATTGAAGTCTCTGAAGAACAATGAAGTTTTGCTTTCTGCCCCGATGATGGGTACGGAGCCTGGTGATCGTAATAACAACGACGGTCTCATGATTCGAGCCCTTCAATTAAGTCGTTTTGAGTCCCGGAACATTCAATTGCAGGTCGAGAAAAATGCGACTCCCGGTGCCGATCAGTGGTTGGTTCCTGTTTTAAAGATCTCACTCAGAATGAAGTCTTTTACTTTGCAGTGCTCTAGCGGAATAAATATCGCGACAGGTGTAAAGAACAGTCTTCATGAGAGCTGCTACCTTGAGACGGTCTTAGGAAAGGCCATTTCTTTCGCAAAATAAAGACAAAGACCCATTTAAAACTCATCCCAAGGCCGTTCCGTAAGGTACGGCCTTATTTTTGATAGCAACAGAGCGTTAATCCCGCCTCTTGACGCGCTGTAGATCCAAAAAAGAAACAGGCACCTTCGGGGTTTTTCTGGCATAGTTCCATGGTTGTTTGAAATTGAAAAAAACAATAGGGCGTTTGTGACCCTACAGGAGTGAGACATGATTATCGGTGTTCCTAAGGAGATTAAGATTTCTGAAAACCGTGTTGGTATCACAGAAGCTGGTGTTCGCCAGTACGTGAAAGAAGGCCACACAGTGATCGTAGAAAAAGATGCTGGCGTAGGTTCTGGCATCAGCAATGAACAGTATGAAAAAGCGGGTGCGAAGGTCATCGACACAAAAAAAGAAGTGTATGCGAAAGCAGACATGATTCAGAAAGTGAAAGAACCACTTCCTGATGAATATGAGTTGATGAAAGAAAATCAAATCCTTTACACCTACCTTCATTTGGCGGCGGAACCGAAGCTGACAAAAGTTCTTTGTGAACGCAAAGTAAAGGCGATTGCCTATGAAACCATCCAGTTGGATAACAACTCGTTGCCTCTTTTGACTCCTATGTCTGAAGTGGCAGGCCGTATGGCAACTCAAATCGGCGCCTTCTACCTGCAAAAAGATCATGGTGGAAAAGGGATTTTGATGGGTGGTGTGACGGGCGTAAAACCTGCGAAAGTGACGATCATCGGTGGTGGTGTTGTGGGAACGAACGCAGCGAAAATGGCCGTGGGCCTTGGCGCAAGCGTAACTATCCTTGATGTGAACACAGCTCGTTTGGAATACCTTGATGATATCTTCCAAGGTCGTTGTATGACATTGTACTCCAACGCTAAAAACATTGAAGAGTCTGTGAAGGACTCAGACCTTGTCATCGGTGGCGTATTGATCACCGGCCATAAGGCTCCAACTCTTGTCTCTAAAGAGATGATCTCTTCTATGAGCAAAGGCTCTGTTGTTGTAGACGTTGCCGTGGATCAAGGCGGTTGTATTGAGACATGTCGTCCAACATCTCACCAACAACCAACCTATGAAGTTGATGGCGTCATCCATTATTGCGTACCTAACATGCCTGGTGTGGTTCCTAGAACTTCTACTTATGCATTGACGAACGTCACTGCGAAGTACGGCTCTATGTTGGCGGCGATGGGTGTTGAAGATGCGATTGCAAAATCTCCCGCTCTCTTCAAAGGTTTGAACGTTTACGGTGGCCATGTTTGTTATGAACCTGTCGCCCGTGACCTTCACATGGAATACAAACCTTACAAAGGTTAATTCTTAACTCGATAGAGTAAAAACTTGAACCCGCATCTCGCAAGGATGCGGGTTTTTTTATTGGAACCCACGGTCTCGCGTGGGGAATAAAACAAAGACAAAAAAGAAACAGAGCTTGTGTTGACAAGTGTAGAGGGGCAACGAAAACTGGACCCACCATGTGGAGGAATCATGTTGAAGCATTTGGTGTTACTTCTTTCCTTTTCAACCTTCGTCGCCGTACATGCCTCTCAGGCACCGCAGGCCCCCAAAGAGCAGCAACCCACTCCTGCCAGTCCTCCCTTGGGTTCTTGGAATATCGATAAGTCAGCTGTGTCGATTTCTGGCGTGTCATCCGGGGCTTTCATGGCGGTCCAAATGGGCGTGGCCTACTCGCGTGAATTTATGGCCGTCGCCAGTGTGGCTGGCGGTATCTATTGGTGCTCAGAGGGCGACCCGCAAAAAGCAAAAAGCGTGTGCATGGGAAAACCTCAAGAAGTGGACTCTCAAGTACAGATAGCTAAGGCACGTGACTTGGCGTCTCAACAGAGCATTGATCCCGTGGGTGCGTTGTCGCGACAAAATATTTACATCTTTGCTAGTCCCAAAGACAGCGTCATCCATCCTGCAAACTCAGAAAAGCTGAGTGAGTTTTATGGTGCCTTCATTGCTCCGACAAAAATTAAAATTGAAACAAGTCTTGAATCGGCGCATGGATTTCCCACTTTGAATTCAGGCATTTCCTGCGGCATGGGTTTTTTGCCGTGGATTCTGAAATGCAACTTTGATTTGGCCGGGGAGATTCTTCAGTCCGCCTATGGCACTTTGCAGCCGCGTGGGGATTTTATACCCCAACATCTGATGAAGTATTCTCAGGCCGAATTTGGAGACGAGAAAACGCCTTTATTTAAAGACGCCTGGGTGTATGTTCCTGAGACTTGCGCCCAAGGGGCCCGCTGCCGTTTGCATGTGGCATTGCATGGCTGCCAGATGAACCCTGACTTTATTCAAGATAAGTTTGCGACGATCGCAGGATACAATGAGTGGGCTGAAACCAACGGTATTGTCGTTCTTTATCCTCAGTCCGCAAAGATTCCCAAAGATAATCCTTACGCTTGCTGGGATTGGTTTGGATTTACCGGTCCCGATTACATGACCAAGTCTGGCACGCAGATGAGTGCTCTCAAAAAAATGATTGAAAAAGTCATTCGCTAGATAAATTAAAATCGCGCCGACTGTTCAAGCCAGAGATTGCCCCAGTCCTCGGTTCTTATTAGCGGTATACGAGCCTGTTTGAGGCGATATTCTACGGCGCTGTGGGGATGGTGGTAGCGTCCCCATCGGGCCGAACTAATGCCTATTTTTAGATGAGGCAAAGCCTTTAAGAGTTCTGCTGAGGTGCTGGTTTGACTGCCGTGATGTCCAAGGATCAGAGTTTCGCTTTTTTGAACCCACCAGTTGTGAAGCCATTTTCTTTCTTCAGAGATCGGCGAGTCCCCTGGAAGAAGAATCTTTTGAAACGCCAGAACATGACTTTGGGTGTTGCTGCTTTTTTTATTCAGAGAGCTCCAGCGAAAAAGCTCCTTTGCGTGAGGTGGAAGTTTGCAGGAGGCGAAGGATTTGAGTAAGTGCATTTTCTTGGGCGAGGACTTTCCATGGGGAGCCACGGCTACGCAAAGACTTTTTTCCAGGGGCGAGCGTTTCCAAACAGCCAGGGCCCCGATGTGATCCCAGTCCCAATGACTGAAGAATGCGAAGTTGTCTTTGTCTTTGCATTGGGTGGAAATCTTTCTCCACGGAAAATATTCTCCGCCCATGTCAAAATGTAAACAGGCCGAGGCGGAAATCGCCGTCACCCACTGGCCCTGTCCGACATTCCAAACGACAACATAGCTTCTGGCGGGAACGTGATGTGTGATGCTCGCGCTGAAGGTGATCAGCGTAAAAATGAAAAGCCTCACTGGGAATCCCTCCCTTGCCAAAGACGGAGGCGCAGAAAATGAAAAATAATATGCCAGCTAAAGATCCACCCCCACAGAGTTCCTATTGTGGGGGTGACGCCTTTTTTTAGTTCGATAGGTTCAGAAAGAAGCGGCAGGACGCGAATGAAAAAGTCCATCGCAAAATCAAATACAAAGGTGAGAGAGTTCAATGCGGTCACAATAAATCCCAACGGCAAAAGAATGTACGACACGACCGGAGCTAAAAATAAATTATAGATGACACTGAGGGGGTGAAGGCTGCCAAGGCCCCACAGCGGGGCACTCATAAAAAGGAAGATTGATATCTGTGAGACGAAGGCGCGCACCCAGGAGCTTTGAATGCGCAGTAGGGAGGGCCAGCAAAGAGCTAAAGCGGCACACCAACTCATGAGAAAAGAGAGGGAGTTCCACCAAGCGGGAAATAGAGTCAGAACTCCAAAACCTGTGAGAGCGACAATAAGATCATTGGGAAAGGGAAGGGATTTTCGTAGCAAAAGAATTCGGACACCCAGTCCACAAAGAGCTCGCACGGCAGGAGCTTGCCAGCCCACCAAAAGAGAATAAATCCCCAAGAATAGAAATCTTAAATAGACTGGAATTTTTAAAATGCTTAAGAGTTCATCAATCAGAAGAAGATGCGAACCAGAGACGACAAAGATGTGAATCAAAGATGTTTTGCTCAAATCAATCTTCAATTCTTGATCTGTGATTTTTTCACCACAGACTAAAGATGCTAAAGAAGCGTGATGCTTTGCTCTTGTTGGAAGAATCTGTAAACACTTTTCGTGAAAATGCTCTGACATCATTGATGTGTTTTTCAGCAAAACATCGGAACTCGGAATGCTTAAGGTGAATGCAAGGAGGAGGAGAATGACCATATTTTTAGATACTTAGCAAATTTCATAACGCACCTAATTTCTAAAATACTCTGTCGCCAGGTCCGCGCGTCTTGTGAGGGCGGATTTTAAGATCTGAAATTTCGAAGATGAATTACAAGGCATTAATGTTTTAAAATATAATAAAAACAAATACTTAAGCTGTGTGCAAAATGTAAGCAAATCGCTGAAACCCTTGAAAATGAACAGGTCCAAGGTCTAGTATTACAATAACTCAACATTTTATGTGGATAACTCCTGCTTGTTTGCACTTCTCAATGCGTGTCATACTGGAAAAAGATTAAGAGGTGTCGAGAGATGAAGCAACTTAGACTATTAGCGGCAACGGTCCTTTTAAGTGTGCCTTTTGGTGTTTTAGCAAAGCCAACCCAGGCATCGAGTAAGTCCTCAGTGAAAGACTTAAATCAACAAGCTCTGCTTGTAGAGCTTACGGGGAAGGATCTTTCTAAAGAAAATGACATCGCCTTATATGCTGAAATGGTGAGCGCTTATCAGAATGATGATGAAATTGCTTTTAAGAGTCGTCTGCAAAGTTTGCTAACACGTTTTCCGCAAAGCTCCTATGCAGACAATGCGCTGTTTTTAGCGGGCCGTATGGCCGTGGATCACAATAATTTTGCAGAAGCGATCAAGTACTTTGCGCAAGTTGAAAAAGAGTATCCTCGCAGCAATAAGGTGGTCGCTGCAAAGTTTGCGAAAGCGATGACGTATAAAAAAATGAACCTTCCAGAGTTTGCCTTGCGAACTTTGAAAGAAGTCCGCGCGAAGTATCCGGGAAGCCCTGAATCCTTCCGCGCCGATGTTGAACTCAAGATGATTAAATAAGTACTCACTGCAAGGATGCAAGAGTGATGAACAAAAAGTTCTCTGTTATGTTAGCCCTTATTTTTTGTGCTCTCCTGGCTCAAGCGCAGGATGTGCCTCCGGATTCAAATTGGGAATCGGATCCTTTGGATGTTCTGGAGCCGCAGAAGCAAGAGGTGGTTGAACCAACAGTGCCGGAGTTTACGGAGATCCCAGAGCCTGGCAAAGAGGTTGTAAAGCCGGCTCCAAAACTGACGGAGCCCGCGTTGCTAGAGCCGACTCCGGTTGCGCCTCCGACGGTGCCGACGGAATCAGCCGCGACGGCAACGACTTATGGGGGGGATGATCCGGATTACTCGAAGGAATCTGAATTTCATCGAATTTATAAAACGTATAACGAAGAGCCCACACCTGTGGAGGCGTGGGAAAAAGCCGCAGGCACTCGCCAGTCTGAAGTGTATCAGGTTCAAAAAGGGGATACCTTGTCAGGTATTTCCGGCACGTTCTTTGGTGATCCGTTCTTTTGGCCAAAAGTTTGGTCTTTGAATCAAGGACAAATTCAAAATCCCCACGAAATTGAGCCGGGCCTGAGTGTGCAGTTCTTCCCAGGAAGTATGGAGGAAGCACCAACATTGGCGGTGGCGCCACAGGAAGAGAAAACTGAAAAGGCAGAGGGCAAGAAGACGGTCGACGTGCCTGTAGGTACGCTGCCACAAGCGAAGAAAAGAACACCTCTATTGAAGTCACTTCCTCAAAGTCTTCCGCAGTATCGTATGGGAGCCGTTCCGAAGTCGGGCATGGAGATTCAAATTGGAGTCGCAAAAACGCGTTTCCCAGTCGCCTTGGAGTATCTTGAATATTATATCAGTGATGCAAAAATGCAGGGCGTGGGGGTCGTCACGGCCACGGAAATGAATATGAAGACGGCCGGAGACTATCAGTATATCTATGTTCGCTTGGATGGTCCTGCGGGCAAAGAGTTCGTCGCACAAAAGAATGTATCGGAAATTCAAGATCCGTTGCATGAAAAACGCAAAGGTCACATGGTTGAGATTCAGGGTGAAATTGAAATCATTGAGCCCGTGAATGATCAAAAGAATGTGTATCGTGCGATCGTTAAGAAAGCCATTCAACCTGTAGAAGTGGGGTCCATCCTGACTCCGGGAAAACTTCCTATGATTGACCCCTCCATCGGGACGTTGAGTTCGGGCGTAGGTGCGAAGATCATGGGTGGGCAGTTTGATAAAAAACGCAGCCTCTTTGGTTCTAACAGTTTGGTGTTCCTGGATGCGGGAGTGAATCAGGGTCTTCAAGAGGGTCAGTCTTTGCCTATTTTTGCGGACGAACGAAATCGCAACAAAAAAAGCGAGGCCGTGATTAATGATCGAGTGATTGGTTCGGTAAAAATCGTGCGAGCCTCGTTGAACTTCGCCACAGGATATGTGACCAAAGCGACGGATGATATTTTGCTGGGTGACTATGTCGGTAAATCGGTGGTTCATGCTTTCCGAGAGCAACCGGCTGCTTCCAAGGTTGAAGCCCCCGCGGAAGATTTTGAAAAAGATTTCGAGAGCGCGCCTGCCGAGGCTCCCGCTCCGGATTCCGGATCGGACGATTCTGATTTAGATCTTTAGAAGAGACTCAAAAGGCCCCGCAGATTGCAGGGCCTTTGAGTATGAACGACTTATATTCCTTATCTCAATTAATCAAAAGCCATCCTCTCTATACAATTCAAAGAGACGAAATCCATCACCTCTATCGAACCTTAGGGCAGCAAAAGCAGCTTCATGCCGAAGGTCTTCTGTGTGAGTTGAAGGAAAGAATCCCCGAGCTGTTTGAAGCTCTTCAGAAAAACCATGTTCTCTTTAAAAAGCACTGTGAAGAAAGTCTGCAGTTGCGACTGCAGGGAGTGCAGTTGGTCTGTTATGGCGAAGAACTGTTTCCTTCGTCTTGCTATTGGATGGCGGATCCTCCTTTGACATTAAGCTATCTTGGAGCAACGGCCTGGTTGAATGAGCGAACCTTGTCGGTGGTGGGAAGTCGGGAGCCCTCTTTTGAGTCCGTGCAATGGATGGAAAAGGAATTCGCGCCGTTTTGTGAAAGCGAAAAACCTTGTGTGGTCAGTGGTGGGGCTCGTGGGGTGGATCAGAAGTCTCATTCGATCGCTCTGCGAAAAAACACGACGACGATCGTGGTGCTGCCGTCAGGTCTTCAATCCATGTATCCAGACAGTCTTAAAGAGTGGGTTGCTCCTATCTTGAATGGTGGAGGGTGCTTTCTGAGTGAGTATGCCTTTGCGCAAAAGATGCACAAGCATCTGTTTCATCATCGCAATCGTTTGATTGCGGCTTTAGGGCAGGCCAGCTTGCTGGTTGAGGCACGGCGACGAAGTGGGACGCTAATCACTGCGCAACAAGCCCTGCAGTTGGGAAGGCCGGTGTGGGTTGTGCCCGGGCATCCACAAGATCCGCACTTTTCTGGAAGTCTTGATTTGCTCATGGAGGGCGCGTTATTGATTCGCGATGCCCAAGATTTATCCATGTACTTTACTTCTGAGTTGCAGCATAAAAAGACGGATCCAGCAGGGGTAGTGATGTCAAAACAAGTGCCGCACTACCTATAGTGGCCCCTCTAAGTTGCCAAAATTCTTAAGAAAAAAATGAAATGATCTAAAAAAATCTTTTGCATGGTCGAGGGATTGCCCCTACCATTTGATTTAAGGGAGGGGCGATGTGGTCAAGGATGACCGTGGTAGTATGGATGCTACTGCATCGCTCTAATTTTTTAGTCGCCGCCCTTAGTTCCAATTTCTTCTTAAAGATTCCAAACCTAAAGCTCCAAAAATAAGATTCGGTGCCCAGATTGCGAGTGCTACAGGCATGGAGCCATTGCGAGCCATTCCTTCGGCTGCGACATAAAGAATCCAGTAAAAAATAATCAAACCGATGCAAACAATCATGCCTCCGGCTTTGGCTGCACGGCGATTTGTGGTGGTGCCCAGGCCAACTCCGATCAACGCAAAGACTAAGCAGAGGACGGCAATGGCCCAGCGCTTGTGAAGCTCCGTGCGCAGTGTGCGCTCCATTTCAGGATCCTTGATGTCCTCCTTAAGTCGATTGCGAACCTCCTCCAGGGTCAGAGATTGCGGAGATTTCGCTTTTTCCTCAAGGTTCAGAGGTTCGGAAAAATGCACGTCGTAGGTATCAAAGCTGATTTTAGTGTGAGTTTTGGCTTGGCGATGAATCTCTCCAGATTTTAAGCGCAGAAGGACCTCGTGTCCCGGGCGTTCCGGGTCAGGAATGATTTGTCCTTCCTTAGAGATAATGGTTAGCGGGACGTCTCCGGTTTTTTCGTCGTAGATAAAAACATTTTTTAAAAGCCCTTTATCGGAATTGACCTCGTTGGCGTAAACCACCATGTCGAAAAATCCTTCAGAGAAAGTACCTTCTTTAATAACCGCTCCCGCCTTGGTGTTGGCCAAGCGCGAGTAGAGAACTTCGAATTGGCGATTTCCCCACGGAGCGATGTTGAATGACATCTGCGCAGAAATGATTCCGACAAAAGTTGCTAAGATAACGGCGGGGAGTAGAAGAGTCCCCATGGGGAGCCCGGAGGCTTTAAGAGCGACAATCTCGGAGTCCTGACTGAGGCGTCCATAGGTGAGTAGGACTGAAAATAACAACGCCATTGGAAAGAGAATCGGGAGTAAAGATATGACGATATAGCCAATAATCTGGGCAATCGTCTTTAAGGTGACTCCGTGAACCAAAGCGAACTCCGTTAGGCGGAGAACTTGGAACATCAATATGATTGAGATGAAGACCAATAATCCCAAAATAAAGCTGGGAAGCATCTCAAAGAAGATATACTGGGCGGCTTTTTTTCCGTGAAAGATACTCAAAAACAAGTCTCCATGTGAGATTTAATTGTAGACTGTCCAAGGAGCAGAGTCATCGCGTCCATTGTCCAGTTGAAGCCTTATTGACCCTATAGATTCCTTATCCGACAATAATGTTATGAACAAGATTCTTTTGGTTTATGAGGATTACGCAGACTTGATGTCCGTAGAGGGAACTCTTAAAAAAGTGGGCTTCGACGTCATCGGTCTTTCGAGCGAATATTCAATGGCGGAACAGGTTTTGGCGTTCAATCCGGATCTTGTTGTTGGTGCGGGGCGTGGTGGTAAGGTCAGTTCCCTGGGAGTCGGGAAGCGTCTTAAAGAGATGCATCGCTGGCAAGGGAAAGCTGTGCTTATTTTTCCGGCAAATTTTAAGCCCAACCCGCAAGATCTTATTCGTATCCGGGTCGATATGATCTTGGAGTCTCCAGTTCCGCCGGTTCGTTTGGTTCAAGTTATTGGAAAGATCTTAGGGCATGACGAAGCGGTTTTGTTGGAGCGTTTAAATAAGGCGATGCACGTTGAGAGTCCCCAAAAGACGGCGTCCGGGGCTCCAGGGGGAGTGGGCGGAAAATACTCTCCCGAGGATGAAGCGATATACGTCAAGGGCTCTGTTGCGGGTGAAGGTGAGTCTGATGAGGCTTCTTTACGCTCTGAAAGAATTCATGAAAACTCTGAAGAGTTTCTCTTAAGTGATGAAGAACAACAGGAAAAACCTTCTTTCAGATTCGGAGATCGTGTTTCTGAAGCAACTAAAGAAGCGTCTCTTGCAGGAGACTCTTCCGAGGCTTTTCCTGATGTCGATTTAAAGTCTTTAGAACGAGAACTTTTAGGGGGAGGCGTTCCCGAAGTGGAGCGTGTGGAGGTTTCCCCTGTTGATGAACAAACGACCGTGGAGCCGGAACAACCCATGGATGAGATCGTAGCGCGGGCTCGCCAGGAGTTAGAAAAGTCCCAGGAAGGCTTGAAAGATCGAGTTGCCAAGTACAGCGCTCTGGTTTCAGATGTGAAAGTTTCTCCAAAAAGTACGCTGACTCGAGTTGAAACCCGTCGTCGGCAGCGCCAATTGGCAAGTGACTGGGATAGTCAAAATATCGAAGATTTGGACAAGTTACGCCAAGAGTTTACCAAGGCTCTGTTTAAAAAATAATTGCTACTCTGCCACCTTGACGATAGACGTATTGGCGTTCAAATTAAGAGAAGATTACGGAGGCCATTCATGGGCACATATACTAAGCCAGTCACTGACAGTTCCTTTGAAACAGAAGTATTGAATTCTTCAACACCCGTCCTAGTGGATTTCTGGGCAGAGTGGTGCGGACCTTGTCGTGCTTTGGCTCCTAAATTGGAAGAGGTCGCTCAAGAGTTGGGCGCGAAAGTTAAAATTGTAAAGGTCAACGTGGACGAGAACCCTGGCACTCCTGGAAAATACGGCATTCGTGGTATTCCAGCGATGTTGCTTTTCAAAGGTGGAAGTGAAATCGGTCAGTTGGTAGGGAATCATCCTAAAGATGCGATCTTGGATTTCCTCAATAAGAACGTTTAAGCCGCGTTTGTTTATTACAATTAAATTTTAGAAATGGGAGTTTTATCTAAACTCCCATTTTTTTTTGCCATTTATTTGGACATCGTTGTTGTCTTTGAAATAAGATACTCTTGTATTACAACAAGGTTGTGTTTATGTCATTAGAGGTTCATATCAGTCAGTCTTTGTCTCCTGTGGAGGACGAAAAATTTAAGTCTTTAGCTCAACGTCTGTCGATGCTCTTGGCGACAGAGGGGATCTATATCAAAGGTTACCTTGAGGGCCTCCCTTATTTCTCTCGGTTGACAGAAGAAAAGAAGAAGTCAGTTAATCAAAGTTTGAGTTTCTATTGTGAGCTCTGCCGTGAACAAATGAGTGAGGGGTACACCTTGAGTGATGGACCGTCATTTTTGTGGCGGGCTTTAGGGAAGTTGGGACTGATTCCGCGCTCGGATCTTTTTCAGCATTTTGATAAAGAGGCGGTGATCGAGATCTACTCGAATGAAAGTGTGCAACTTTTTAGAAATTTAAACTTCTTTAAGTATTGTTCCTACAGTCTGGAAGAGCTGCATGCCAAAGAGTGGTGGTTTAATTACGACCGTGATCCAAAGATCACAGAAATTATTTACGATTATGCGGCGAAGGTTTTTAGCGGCGAGTTGAAAGAAAACTTTATTCCCCAGGTTCCAGTGCATGTTGTGAAAGAGATCGACTCTCAAGATCGACTGGTTATGGAAGTGCAGTTTGGAGTGATGGGCCCTTTATTCAAGAATAAAAGGCCGGTCGCGGTGATCGTGACGGAGATTCCCCGAGTTCTTGATAACTAGGGGATATCCTAGAAATCCACCGATGGAAAAGCGGCTTTTAAGCCGCTTTTGTTTTTTTGTCAGTCGCCATTGCTAAGGCCTGTTGGCAGATGTCCCAATACAAAGAATAAGTCAGTTTCAGATTTTCCTGAATCAACTTTTGTTGCTCCAAAGGCAGCTTTTGAACTCTTTCGATCGCATCGCGAACGTGTTCGATGTCTGCGTCAGAGTGTACTTTAAGGAAGCTGATGGATTTAGGACCATGGATCTTTTCAATTTTCTCAGCGAGCTTGGGGCCATAGTCGCAAGCCAGGCTTTCTAAGAAAAGGATGTAGCCAAAGAAGGCCAAAGGGTGGACGTGTTCAATCCAGTAGTATTGCGTTTGGTAAAAGGCTTGGGTGCTGGCGAACTCTGGGAAATCGGCGATGTTGCGACCAAAGGCCTTCATGTCAGCAACAGGAAGATTCTCGTGACCTTTTTCTTCTGCGCAGTGTTTTAGAAATCTGTAGTGCATGGAGTTGTCTTCCACAGGAATATTAGCGCCGGTTAAAGCCAGCAGGCGAGTGGAGTGACGGATGTAGTAGCAGGCTTGAGCTAACCAAGCCGCATAGAAGTCTTTGTTTTCCCAGGGAGCTTCCTCCATAAGAAATTTCCCGGTTTTTTCAACGTAGGTATTGAGTGAATCAAAGATGGTTGGATTGTTTTTCATAGTATTTTCTCCTTATAGGATTGGTTATTTTTTTAGGATGCTTTTCTGTTTGGTACTTCGTAGGTAAAGGGCTGGGCTCCGGTTTCGATACGAGAATGCCAAAGGCCTTCAACATATTGAGCCGTCGTGCTGTTTTTGAATTTGCGCTGAGTTTGTTTGGGGAAGATCACCACGGCGCAGGGGTAGTTCATTTTGAGAATGGGCTCTTGCACTTCAATGGCCTCAAGATTTTTGCAAACCTGCAGAACTTTCACATCAGTGCGCGGAGTTCCCATGATGATGTCCGCGGGGGATTGATCCATCAACTTCAAACCCAAGCCAATCAAAACCTCTGTCCAGAGAATGGGAGAATGATTCTTTCGCCAATTCGGCAGAACATTCAGATACTCGATGCTGATGAGTCGAGGCTGGCGATCGCGCAGAAGTTTTTGAGGTGTTTCGGGCGAAAGGGCTTTGATATAGTGATGATCTAAAGACGAGTTGAGGCGCAGATCAAACATGGTCATCGTGGAGAGGCCTACAACTTCGTTGTTATAGGTGATTGCGCCGATCAGATCGTTTCTAAAAAAATCATCAGGATCTAACTTTCCTCCGGCGCTTTCCACAACTTCAGTGAAAGAGATCTTCCATGTTTCATAAACCTGGTTGAACTTATCAAGATGCGCGTCCGCGACGAAATGAGGACTGAAAAGATAATATTTGAAGCCCAACATGGCGACCTCCGTAAAAGCCAGAAGCTTTTCGGAGAAAAAGTGAGAAGATAAATAGAAAAATTGATTTAACTAAAAGATTTAATGTTTAGGGCCTTTGGGGAAGTATTTTCAGAATACTGAGCTTTTATTCGATTTGTTGAAGGTGTAAATTTTTTTTGAAGACGGACGAAGAGGAGGCAAGATCTCCTCTTCGTTTAGTTAGATGCGACGACCATATTTGAATTGTCTGAGATCTTTGCGTAAAGAGCCTTATAGTTTTTCATGACGCGAGTATTGTACTCCGCAGGCTTAAGGTTTTTCGCAAGAAGGCGGCGGACGTTGCGTGGACCCATATTGTACGCGCTTACGTACTTAAGGGCAGTGCCATTAAATTTACCGCGCAAGTAGTTCATGTAGGCCAAACCGATGCGGATGTTCGCAGAAGGATTTTCCAAGGTCTTCTTGCCATTCCATGAAAGACCATATTTTTTTGCAATCCACTCGGCAGTGTCGGGTTTGATTTGCATAAGGCCAATCTCACCAAAGCGACCCAAAGCTAAGGGGTTGAACTTGCTTTCTGTTTTAATCACCGCCAGTACGAAGACGGGATCTAGATGATACTTTGTACTTTCGGCGATCACGGTGCGAGTGATATTGCGAGCCTGAGCTTTCCATTTAGGAGCCAAAGAGTTTTGAACCTTCTTATGGATCATCTCGTTCATAGAACGTTTGCCTTCAAAGCGTTGAGCATCGCTTCCGCGATAGTGAACTCCTAGAAGTTCTTTAGCGTGAGCGACGCGAGCCGCTTCGTTCACACTTTCGATAGAGGGAACTGCAGGCTTGTTCCAGCTAAAGAAATCGAAGTTATTGTAAAGAACCGACGTGAGCGTTGCGGTAGCAATGGCGAGTCCGATTTTGAGATGTTTCGTTTTCATATCCGCGACCTCCTGTTGCTAAGAGGTAAGTTCAAGGGTCGTGCCGAAAACTTAAGTGTGCGGAATGAAAGAGTTCTTATAATGAATCACCCCCTAAAGCCAACTCTTTGGAGCTGGCTTTAGGGGGTGTCAACCAATGTATAGACAATGTCTGATAAGTAGTTAGTCGAATTAAGACGTCTTCTTAATTTGAGACGATCAATTCTAGAACAGATATCTGCGGTAAGCGACGCTCGAAATAATTCCTAGGCCGGCCATGGTGGTCAACATGCTGGAGCCGCCATAAGAAAGCAGAGGAAGGGGGACTCCGACGATAGGTAAGAGACCGATCACCATGCCGATATTGACGAACATATGCCAGAAAACATAACACAGAACTCCCACGGTCAAGAGAGCTCCAAACTTATCCCGTGCATTGGTGGCGATGCGAATGCCCGTGATAAAAAGAAAACAGAATAAACCAATCACGGCGATTGAACCGACAAATCCATGCTCTTCGCTTAGAACAGAATAGATAAAGTCAGTATGCCGTTCGGGAAGAAATTCCAGTTGAGACTGAGTACCCTTCATGAACCCCTTGCCAAAGAAGCGTCCTGAACCCACCGCAATCTTAGATTGAATGCTGTTGTACCCCGTTCCGCGAGGGTCACTTGTCGGAGAGAGAAAGGTGAGGATACGATTTTTTTGGTAGTCATGAAGAACGAACTTCCATGCCACAGGAAGGGCAATGATTCCGAGAACAATCGCCGAAGCTATAATAATTCTTTTAACTTTAGCAAAGATGACCATCGAGCCTCCGATGGCCGCCAACATCATGGCAGTCCCTAAGTCAGGCTGTTCGACGACGAAAACAAAGGGGATTCCGAGCACAATCAGGGGAGTGAACATCTCCTTAAAACCCATGCCCGAGCCCAGAGTGTTTCGAGTGGAAAGAATCTTGGCCATCAACATGATCAGTGCCAGCTTCATTGTCTCTGAAGGTTGGTACCTAAAGAATCCCAGGTCGATCCAACGTTGAGCTCCGAGGGCGACCTTCCCGAAGAAGGTCACGTAGATGATGGCACCCAGGTTGAGGACGTAGATGACCAGGGCAATGCGACTGACAATGGAGTAGTCCAGCAGAGTCACGACTAAAAACACCGTCCAACCCACGATAAGCCACATAATTTGAGAAATAAATAATGAAGCGACGTCCGTGGATGTCGGGCCGTGAGTGGCGCTGTAAAGATTGATCAAGCCAATCACGTTCAAGGCTAGAATCACGATAATAAGGTTGATATCTAATTTTTTGAAGAGAGTTCTTTCTTCAACATGGAGGGAAGTAAACACTCTTATTCTCCTTCAACAGTTTCTGGGGCCGCAGGAGCTGTCGCTCTTTTGACCCCTTTGGCTTTCAAGGCCGCTTCAATAACTTCAGGATGATATTTTTCAAAGTAAGCTTGAACGATATCGCGCACGATCGGTGCCGCCCCAGTGCTTCCATGGCAGGCGTGTTCGGCCAAAGCCGCAACCGTGATTTCAGGATTGTCTGCGGGAGCAAATGCCACAAACCAGCCGTGGTGGCGCATATGGATCGGGCGACTTTCACATTTTGCATAAATTTGATCCGCAGAAAAGCCCATGACCTGAGCGGTTCCGGTTTTGCCGGCCATTTGAACGCCTGGAATTTTCCAGTGTTTGGCGGTTCCTCGGTCTCCGTTGGCCACGCGGCGCATGCCCTCTTTGACAACCTTAAAGGTTTCTGAGGAAATGTGCACCCCGTTGGGTTGAGTCTGTTGAAGATCGCGCACAACTTGAGGGAAGTTTTCACGCAAGACCTTCCCATCCTGGTCGATCACTTTACGAAGTAAGAAAGGTTTCACAACTTTTCCCTCAGTGCCGATCGCATTATAGGCAATCGCCATAGAAAGTGGCGTCACGTTCACAAAGCCCTGTCCGATCGCGGTGCTTAAGTTTTCTCCGGGTTGCCACTCTTCACCGACGGTGGCCTTCTTCCACGCTGAGTTTGGCATGGTTCCAGAAACTTCACGAGCCAGTTCAATGCCGGTTTTCTGACCGATACCAAGAAGATTGATATAGTCATACATTTTATCGACTCCCAAGGCGATCCCCATCTTATAGAAGAAGACGTTGGAGGATCTTTCCAGGGCATCGTAGACCGTGATATTACCATGTCCCCCTTTTAAGTGGTCATGGTAAGGTCTTCGGCCAAAGTAGAAAACGCCCGGCGCGCTTACGATGGTCGTTGGCGTGATCACTTTCTCTTGCAGAGCCGCGACGGCCACCAAAGGTTTGAAGGTGGAGCCTGGCGAGTTGTGATCTTGAATGATTTTATTGCGCAATGGTTTGAACGGATCATTGATCAGTTTAGACCAGGTTTGCGCCGAGATCCCCGTTGAAAACTCATTGGGATCAAAAGACGGGGTGCTGACCCACGCTAAGATTTCCCCGTTGGTTTTCATAGCGACAACGGCACCAATGCGATTGAGGCTCATGAAGGACTTGAAGGCAGCTTCTTGGATCTCGCGATCAATGGTCAGAACAGCGTTATTCCCGTGGATGGGAATCTGGTCTTTAATTTGCTCGCCGTAAATGTTGGGAGTTTGCGTGACCGCCTCACGCCCATGGGCATCGACTTGAATGAAGCTGACGCCATCGGCTCCGCGGATGTCTTTTTCCAAAGTCTCTTCAAGACCACTTTTTCCGATAATGTCACCTTGCTCAAAGCGCAAAGTGCCTTTGTAGGTCTCATTAAGCACGGGAAGCTGTCTTTTGGAGATCTCACCCACATAACCAAAAAGTTGAGCGCCGTCCTCTTTCAAAGGATAGTAACGGATGATGGATTCACGGATTTCCAATCCTGGCGTATCAAGGCGCATGCGTTTAAGGCGGAAAACCTCTTCGCGACTTAAATTCTCTTTCAGACGAATTTGTGCGAAGGGGCCGTTTTGGCGGCGGCTCTTGGTCACCTTTAAGACGACTTTGTCTGGCTCCATACCCAAGACAGGGCCGACGGCTTTAGCAAGCTCATCAAGGTTTTCAATATATTGAGGCGTCAAAATAGCTTCGAAACCAGGCAGGTTTTCAACCAAAACCTTGCCATCGCGATCAAGCATCAGGCCGCGCGGAGCCGTGATTTTATTTTGCTTAATACGGTTTTTCTCTGAGAACTCACGAAGTTCGTTTCCAGAAATAACCTGAAGATACCATAGACGCATAGTGAAGATCGAGAGTGTGAAGGCAATGGTGAGATAGAATATTCTATATCGGCCTTGATACTCTTTTGCCTCGTCGGGATTGCTGACGTAAGTACTCATAACTCCAATCCTCCAGGCTCGTGCATAAGTTCATCCTGAGTGATCTTGTCGATTTTCGCCAAAGCCCAATACATGGGGAAAGCGAAAGAGGGTGTTAAAACGATCTGAACGAGGCGATCAACAATTTCAAAACTCGCAGGATTTTTTTCTATCACCAGGGACGTTGATAGATAGATCAGGTGATAGGCCACAGCCGAGAATGTACACATGATAGTATAATATCCTGAGCCACTCCAAAAGACGCGAGTTTTGATGCCATAGACTAAGGTAAAGAGGATCAATAAACTGATCCACATCATTTTCAAGGGCATCGCGGTGAAGGTCAGCAAAATGAAGCCCATGGCATAGATCGTAAAGATCGCCGGGAAAGGTTTACGATAAAGAGTCACATATACGACAAGGTTCAACCACAGCAGGGGGGAAGGGACGTTTCCAAAAAGCTGGAACCAAAATGTCGTTTGCAAACCCGCCACCAAAATAAGGACGGCGAATAAAACGAGAAAATTTAAGATAACATTCCAACGGATCTTCACGGACGTTTCTCCTCAGGCTTTTTGGGCGCTGGGGTTGCTTCAGGAGTCGCGACCTCCGGGGTGGCAGGGGTCTTTTCAACCGTCGCCTGAGGCGCGTATTTATCGCCGAAATCTTCGTTAGCTGCTTGAAGAACGATGAAAACCTCTTCGACCTTGTAAGGATCCACAACGGGGCGCAGATCCACCTTCAAAGAAACGCTGAAGGTCTTTTTCTCCACGGATTCTACCACGGCGACAGGGAAACCCTTCGGGAAGATATTATCAAGACCGCCGGTGACGACCAAGTCTCCTTCTTTAACGTCTTCGGTTTTTTCCACATACTTCAAGGAAAGTGTGCTGCCGTATTGGCTTTTGCCTTCGACAATGCCGTGAGCACGGGTTCTTTGTACGATCCCATCCACAACCGCATAACGATCTGTGATCAGCATAACGTGGGCGGTGAAGGGTTCGGGTTTGAAGATATAACCCAGTACGCCGCCGGTCGTGATCACGGCTTGTCCCGCTTTGAGGCCGTCATTCGTGCCCTTATTGATAGTGACTGTGCTGTGATCAATGACAAGATCGCGTCCGATGACCTGTGCGGCCATAAGATTCATCTTGGTTTGATCTTTAAATGCCAGCAGTCCGCGCAGGCGATCATTCTCGATCAGCAACTCACTCATTTTTTCCAAGCGAGCCTGAAGCTCATTGTTGTGACTTTGAAGTGCTTCGCTTTGCTTTTTGATGTTAATGAGATCCAGGTACATGGCTGTCGTACCCTTGACCCCGTGGCTAAATCCATAAAAGGTTTCAGACACGGCGCTACCCAAAAGAGTGAAAGGTTTTGAGAGCCAGTGGGACTCTTGGGGTCTTTGCTGCATGTTGATGGAAATGAGCGGCAAAGCCAAAACAATCCCGATCATGATTAATTTTTTGAGATCAAAGTTGAAAAAATTCAAAAGTCACCTTCCGTCGTCGTGGCATATTCAAACGCTAGTCAAAAGACTCAGAGAATTCAACAATTTCCCCTTGAAAAAATGCAAAATTCGTTGGGTAATGGTACCGCTTAGTTGATCTACACTCTGGCTTGGCTAGAGTCTCCGCATGTTTTAGGAAGGAAAAGTTTATGAGCGACAATATGGCTGAAAAGTTGAAAAGAAAGCTCTCCACGAAGAGCGTAACTGCGATCATTCTTTTTGGTGCGATCATTCTGGTTTTCGTATTTTTTGGTTTGCCCGGACGCTTGGGTGCAGGGTTTGGATCTGTGGCTCGCGTGAACAATAGTTTGATCTCTTTGGCGGACTTCCAACAGGAAGAAAATCGCATTCAACAATACTATCAAAATCTCTTTGGCAGTCAGATGGATTTTAGCTCTCAGCGTCAACTTTTGCGCCAGCAAGCACTTGAAAACTTGATCCGCATGGAGCTTGTTTCTCAGGCTGCTCAGAAAAATGGCATTTTGACGACGGACGCTGAAGTTCGTGACTTCATCGTAAAAGATATTCCATTTTTTCAACAAAACGGTCAGTTCCAACGTGAATTTTACAGCCGCTACTTAGAATCGACTCGTTCAAACCCGGGGGATTTTGAAAATAAGGTTCGTAAAGACATTGCCAATGTGCGCACTCGTCAGATGTTTGAAATTGTCGCGGGTCCGACGGCCGTTGAACTGAAGAAGTTGCAAGATCTGAAGGCTCAAAAAATCAATGTTCTTTTTGTGAAGATTGACCAAGAGGCGGCATCGAAGGCTCTCAGCAAAGAGAAAGCGGATGCGGCGATTAAAGCTCTGGACGAAGCTTTGCTTAAAGGTGACGAAGCGGCGGTGAATGCTCAGCTTAAAGATCTGAAGGCAACCTGGGAAGAAACCGGTTTGGTTGAGTTGGGCTCTGAAAACTTCCCGAAAATCACAAGTCCTGTGGCGACAGAGGCCATTTTCGAACTTAAGAAAACAGAGCCTTTGTTGAAGCGCCTGGTTCGCGATGGGAATACAAAATACATTTTGAAACTGAAAGAATCTAAGGTTGAAGAAGTGAAAGCTTTAGAGCCCATGTCTGCTGAAATGATGCAGAAGCGCCGTGGGGACGGGATGTTTGAAGCGTGGGTGAATCAGTTCCGCGCAAAATCCAACGTAACTATGAACGCCCAAGCTCTGCAATTGAAATAATGTTGCAGTTTGTTCGAGAGATCCCGATTTCTATAGTTATTGAAGCAGCCCCGTCTCAACGACGGGGTTTCTTATTTCATTTAGCGGCGGGATTTTCCAAGGACGTGGACCCGCTTTCGGGTATGACCGTGAACCTGATGGCGGTCGATCAGTGGCTTTCTGATCTTAAAGTGAATCTTGAAAAAGCTGCGTTTATTTCCTTTGCGGAAGTGATGGCGGTGGCGCGGTTGACTCTTCTGGAAAGAGCCAACAAAGAGGCGGCCACTCTTCAAAGTCTTTCCTTTCGTGAAGAACGGGGGTGGGCTTTTTCTTGGAACTCTGAGGATTCAGAGGACGTCTTGAATTTTTCCTATGCTCATTATCTAGAGTCTTTTCCTAAAAACGAAAAATTTGATCTTTTAAAAGTGGTCTTTCATTGGCGTCGTTTACAAAACGGTGAAGAAGATTTTCAGCACGAAGGCTTTAAGCTGCTGAAAGAGTTGTCCCTTAAAGAATCCGTGGATCTTCATGAAAGCCTCCATGATTGTGTTGGTCATCGCTTGGCCTCGGGAAGTTTTTTGCAAAAAGTGGAGATTCTGCATCTCGGGGCTGGGTACTCGGTCAGCGTTCCCTAGTTGTGGGGGGAGCCCCTTTTTGTCTTCGGGCTTGTGGGTGCAAAGAAATTAGACAGAACAGACGCCTCTAAACGAATATACCGAGGGCCTTCCTTGCATGGGAATTGAAAGCTTTGGGACTAGGACTTAGTCCACGAGGATACCCCATGACTATTGCAAAAATCTTAGTGCTTGGAACATTGTTTTTCTCCATCACAGGGCGGGCTGAAATGTATTGGCAGGCGGATCCTCGGCCACCACGCTTTTGCCTGCAAAACTTCAATGCTTATGGCCCTATCTATGCTTCAAAAGTGGAAGAACGCACGGAGCGTATGACGGGACTTCTGCAAGGGATTCCCAAATGTGAAGTGGTTCACCTCCAAGAGGTGTGGAACGACTCTCATATTGATCAGATCGAAAAGTCTTTGTCTCGACAGTACAACATCAGTTCACCCAATCGGGACGCCAAAATTGGTGTCATGTCGCTTTTTATGGGGGACATCAAGGGACGCCAAACGGTGGATTTCGCCGTCAATAACGAAGGGGGAATCCTTGATGCCGTTCGCGGGGCTTTTAACGTCAAGAAGGCCTATCATGTCGTGCGGGCGAGTTTCTATGAAATGGCCGAAGATTTTTTCTTCATGAACACGCATCTTCATCCGACGTCTCAGGCGGTGCGATTGACTCAAGCTTTGGATCTTTTGCAGTGGCGTTTGAAAAACCAAGACGAAAAGCTGATTTTGTCAGGGGACTTTAATGCCGACATCGACAGCGTCGAAAGAAAATTCTTGATGCTGACGTTGGGGGCTCGCGATGCGATGGAAGAGTCTTTGGGAGGCTCTTATCCACAATGGTATTGCACTTACTGTGCGGGAAATCCCTTGGGATGGATGCTTTCGAATCACACGTTTGATTATATTTTCTTTTCAAATGTGGGGAAGTCCGAGACGTCGCTGAAGGTTTTGGATGGACAGGTGAACATGCGCGGGACGCCAAGAAAACCCTTGTCCGATCACTATGGAGTGCGAGTTGAGTTTTCCGTAGAATCAGAAAAGTCAGCCGTGGCCGCAGAGGTTTTGGAGACTCGTCGCCGGCAGGCTCTCGAGGTGTTCGCGGTGGCCGAGCATA
This sequence comes from Bdellovibrio sp., assembly GCF_047637665.1. Lineage (NCBI taxonomy): Bacteria > Pseudomonadati > Bdellovibrionota > Bdellovibrionia > Bdellovibrionales > Pseudobdellovibrionaceae > Bdellovibrio > Bdellovibrio sp. The sequence continues at coordinate 49,404 of NZ_JBLJBT010000016.1, forward strand.
TCTTGAAGCAACAAAAAGAGACAGAGTTTCAGCCTTACCTCCGTTTGTTGCAAGATCTCTCAAATCAACTGAAAAGTCGCTCGGGAGCCTTCAACACTTACTTTGAAAAGTTCCACTAAGAACTAATCAAGATGCTTTGGCGTAAAGGCTTCTGGGAAAATCTCCGGGAATTTGAAGCTCTTCATTTTTCCCTGAAGATTGGCGGTATGGATGATGGTTTGCTCGTTGGCAAATTCCGCAATCACCTGACGGCAGAAACCACAAGGGGGCCAAGGTTTTTCAGCGTCACTGACGACTAAAACTTCCTTGATCTGTTTACTTGAGCCCTCACTCACGGCCTTAAAGATCGCCACGCGCTCTGCACAGACGGTGCCGCCATAAGAGGCGTTTTCGACGTTGCATCCCGAATATATTTTCCCGTCACTCATTAGAACGGCGGCCCCAATAAGGGCTCCAGAGTAGGGGGCATGGGCCCGTTTTTGAACATCGCAAGCGGCTTGAAAGAGTTTTGTTTGAAGTTCTGTCATAGATTCAAATTCTCTAATATTTTACTAAGGGCAATCAAGGGTAAACCTTGAATGGCAGTGAAATCTTGGCTTTCAATTTTATCAAAAAGCATAATGCCATGTTTTTCAATTTTATAGCTTCCGGCGCAGTCCGTGGGCATATCCAGTTGCACATACCGCTCCACTTGGGCCTGAGAAAGAGTTTTCATATGCATGCGCGTGATGTCGGTGTAGGGGATGGCTCTTTCGCCATCAAAGACACAGATGGCCGTGATCAACTCATGTGTCTTACCCTGCATGGACAGGATCTGACGAACGGCATTTTCCGGGGTATGAGCTTTTCCGAGGATCTTTCCCTCAAAGGCCACTAACTGATCCCCCCCGATAACGACGCGGCCGGGGCCAGCAAGGCTTGCCGCCTTTAAATAAGCCAACTTTTCCGCCAAGGCCTTTGGAGAAAGGCTCGGATCCTTCTCTTTGTCTTCATCAATGAGGGGGGCTTGGGCGGTGAACTTGTAAGCCAATCGAGAAAGAAGCTCTTGGCGATACTTTGAGGTGCTAGCAAGAATTAATTCCATATAGGAAGAACTTAGAGGGACAGCCTTACTTTTGGTAGCAGCAGCGCGCCATACATGGCTGTGGCTTTCCGCCCTTCCCAAATAGGGGATTATGGGGTAAGAGTGCGGCTCTATATGAGTAAAAAATCGCTGCCAGATGTTGCCAAAGAAATTCACTCTGAAAGATTCGCGCCGATCGACTGGGTGGGAATGGGGTCTATTGAGCTGCCGGTTTTGTTAAAGCAAGCCGACGGGGTCTACCGTATTCCAGCTCGTGTTGATGCCAAGGTCAGTCTGGATAAGAAACCCTCTCGAGGCATCCATATGTCTCGTTTGTATTTGATCACTCAAGAAGTTTTGTCGAAAAATGAGATGTCTTTAGGGCTTCTTGGGGACGCGACGGCAGAGTTCTTAAAAACTCACGAGGACCTTTCTTCTGAAGCGATGGTGCAGGTGCAGTTTGAGGCCCCATTGATTCGTAAGGCCCTCAAAAGTGCCAATCAAGCTTGGCGTTCTTACCCGGTGGTTCTGTCTTCGTTTAATCACGAGGGTGCTAAAAAGTATTTCGTGGAAGTGGTCGTTACCTATTCCAGCACCTGCCCGGCGTCGGCAGCGCTGTCCCGACAGTTGATTCAAGATGGATTCAAACAACAATTCCAAAATCAGTCATTGGATTTTGATGTGATTCACTCGTGGTTGGGAACTCCTCAGGGGATTATCGCGACTCCTCATGCGCAAAGAAGTTTTGCGCGAGTGAAGGTCGAAGTCGGCCCTGCCTATCAGTATGGGGACTTGATTGATATCGTTGAAGAGGCTCTTCAGACAGCCGTTCAAGGGGCTGTGAAAAGGGAAGATGAGCAGGAGTTTGCTCTACGAAATGGTCAAAACCTCATGTTTTGTGAGGATGCGGCTCGCCGGGTGAAAGAGGCTTTAGACAATCAGGCTGAGATTTTGGACTTTGTCGCTGAGTTCAGTCATGTAGAGAGTTTACACCCTCATAATGCCGTTTCGCATATTTCTAAGGGCAAAAATCTTCGTAGTTTCTAAGGGTTGTCTTTGGCCCTGAAAACCTGCCAATTAAAAACCAATTGATAATGGTTCTTAATTATTTGGACTTACCCAGGGCCTTCCCATATAAAATGAGCCTTTGAGGTGACTATGGGTAAAGATTCAGTTCCATTTCTGCCAAGGCAACACGATGAAGATATCGTGGTCCATACAGATGAGTTTGACGAAGCTGAATTAAAGCGAATCATTCGCACCTTGAATCTTAAAGTCACCAGCCAACGCATGGCTATTTTAAAAGCTTTGCACGATGGACGTCGTCACGTCACAGCTCAAGAGCTTTATGAGAAGTTGAACAAAGATCATCCAGATATTGGTTTTGCCACGGTCTATCGTTTTCTTCGCACGTTGACAGAGGGAACTTTTGTGACGGAGGTCCGTATGGGCGGGCTGCCAGCTCGTTACGAGCTGACCCCGAAAGGGCATCATGACCACTTAACTTGCGTGAAGTGCGGAAAGATCTGCGAGTTTGAAAACCGAGCCATCGAGAGCCTGCAAGAAAAAGTCGCCAATCAGTTTGGCTTTAAGTTAACCCACCATATTTTAGAACTTTATGGAGTGTGTCCTTCCTGTCAGGTGAAGTCCTCTGAAGGGTAGTCTAGACCTTGGTGGAAGACTCTTGAGGGGCTTGCGATACTTCTAAAGTCTCGTTTTTAAACGACCGATAAGCCGAACATGAATGCAACTTTGAAAAAGGGAAGTCTTTTGCTTCTCGCTGTATTTTGTTTTGGTTTTAAAGGCGGGGACATCGTCGAGCTTGAAGGCTATTTCAATGCCCGGTACTCTGCCAATTTTCTGAAGTCGACTCAAAACGTAAAATTTGTCATGCCTCCTGGGACACAGGCTCGCATTGAAGAGACCAAAGCATTCAGCTCTGGAAATCACGGTTTAAAAGTACAGATTCTTTCAGGCCCTCAAAAGGGTCAGTCGGCCTGGGTCTACTATAAAAGTTCGGACCCTGGTATGAAGCTCTTTGCTTCCGAGCAAGATATGAAAAAAGAGCAGCCGACAACTCAAGTGGAGCAGGCATCTCACGTGCGCACGACGCGTAAGACGGAGGCGTTAAGAGCGCCAGCGGCGGAAACTGCAGAAAAAGTTGTCGAACATATTGCTCAAGGAAATCGTGCTGTTCAAAAACATGGAAAGCCAGGTGGCCCCTGTGAGGGGTGTGAGGTGGCAAATCTTCATGCGCGAGACGTGGCTCCAACAGGGTCTGCGCCTCCCTCATCGGCAAAGTGGACTCCTATGACGAGTGGTTCTGATAAGCCTGTCATAAATCCTCCGACGCGAACACAGAACCCCTTCGGAATTCGGTCGATTCGCTGCGGAACCAAGCCGGGGAACTACGACGTGTGTTCTTTTGGGGATGATCCGACTCCAGGGAAGTTCCGTTTCTTTAATAAAGGCCCCAATCGAATTGTGTCGACAGGAGAGTCGCGCAGCCGTGAGTGGTCTTTCAATTTTGAGGGCGGCGCTCGTCAAGATCTTGGCATCGCGATCAGTGATATGCCAAACGGCACGATCAGTCAGATTCAAGAAAGTTATATCATGCTTTTCCCGCGTGTGGCTTTGCCCCATATTCGCACCGAGGGAAATCGTCAAATTGTGACCTTACCTAATGGGGAAACGGTGACTTACAATGCTCAGACCAAGGAAGTTATTGGGGGCGTTTTCAGTGAAGACGGGCCTTTGACTCCGGGAGGACGGGACCTCAATCCTGCCAAGGTTTCCTATAAGGGAAATGGTGTGATGCTGCGAATAGATCGTCGTGGGGAGGAGCCTCGCTTAGGGGGCGGTCAAGCCACAATTTCAAAGCAAGGGCGCTCTTGTAAGGTTCCCGTGAAAGACCTCTGGCCAGATCAATCTGAAAAATCACCAGTCCACTTCAAATACTTCTCAGACTCAGATTTTGACGCCTACCTCAAGAGAAAATGTGGTTTCGGACTTTAAAAATCAAACCGTTTAAAAAGTGAAGCGCTGCATTTCAAAAAGGTACGGCGTACCTCTTGCCGGCGCGGGTGCCTCATCTTAGAATGAGGGCTTATGTCACAAGCTGAAGATGGAATCATTGTAAAGGGCGCCAAAGAACACAATCTGAAGAATGTGAGTGTGACTATTCCCAGGAATAAGATCACCGTGTTCACAGGCCTCAGTGGCAGTGGAAAGTCTTCTTTGGCTTTTGATACTGTCTACGCGGAAGGCCAGCGTCGTTATGTGGAAAGCCTTTCGGCTTATGCCCGAAACTTTTTAGAACAGCTTAAAAAACCGGAAGTGGATTCGATCACGGGTCTTTCTCCAGCAATCGCGATCGATCAAAAATCGGTGAGCACCAACCCTCGTTCGACGGTGGGAACGGTGACTGAAATTTATGATTATCTGCGTTTGCTCTTTGCAAAGCTCGGTGTGCCCGAGTGCCCCACGCACCATATCCCGGTGACCAGTCAGACTCCTCAGCAAATCATTGATGATGTTTTGAAGAAAAGCATGGGGACCAAGTTCTATGTTTTGGCGCCCATGGCCTCGGGGAAAAAAGGAGAGTTCCTGGCCGAGTTTCAGCGTTGGGCGAAGAAGGGTTTTGTCAAAGCCAAGGTCGATGGGAAAATGATTGATCTGGATAAGGCGACGAAGCTGGCAAAAACGAAAACCCACGATATTGATCTGGTGATTGATCAGTTGATTTTGAAAGACACTTTGAAACATCGTCTTTCTGAAAGCATCAATACGGCGCTCTCCATGGCGAACGGGCGAGTGCTTATTGAAACCTTGGATGGGGAGCGTACGTCGTACTCTCTTCATTCCGCCTGTCCTGAATGTGGTTACAGTTTTCCTGAAATTGAACCCCGTCTTTTTAGTTTTAACAATCCACGAGGGGCCTGTCCGACTTGCCATGGTTTGGGCACGATAGATCTGGTTGAAGAAGAGCAGTTTTCAGACTCTGAGGTCGGCGGTAAAAAGTTAGATAAAGTCGTTTACAAGTATAAAGGTAAAAAAACATCTGACGATGACGATGATGAAGGCGAAGAAATGGTCTTATCGGATTGCCCCGATTGCCATGGTTCGCGTTTGAAGCCGGAAGCTTTGAATATTCGTCTGGGTGGAAAAACCATCGCCGAACTCTCAGATCTCAGTACCGTGGAATTGCGAGACTGGATTTCCCAGCTTCAATGGAAATCCAAGGATCAGTTGATTGCGGAAAAAATCGTGAAACAAATCGTTTCTCGTTTGGATTATTTGATTCGAGTGGGGACAGGGTATCTGTCGCTCAGTCGTCCCTCACGAACCTTGTCAGGGGGGGAGGCGCAACGGATTCGTTTGGCGACTCAGGTGGGATCCTCTTTGATTGGTGTTCTTTACGTCATGGATGAGCCCAGTATCGGCTTGCATCCTCGGGATCATCATCGCTTGCTTGATATCATTGGCGAGCTCAAAGATCGTGGCAACACGATCTTGCTTGTCGAACACGATGAGGACACGATTCGTTATGCGGATTTTGTCGTCGATCTGGGGCCGCGTGCCGGGGTTTTAGGCGGCGAGATGATGGCGCAGGGAACTCCTGAAGAGCTGGCCAACAATCCGCGTTCTTTGACGGGAAAGTATCTCAAAGGCGAAATGCGAATTCCCGTTCCTCAAGAGCGTCGCAAAGGGAACGGTGAATTTTTACGTCTGAAGGGGGCGACCGGAAATAATCTTCAGAACGTGGATCTGCAAATTCCGTTAGGAACCTTTTGTGCGGTGACGGGGGTTTCTGGTTCTGGCAAGAGCACCCTGATCATTGATACTCTTTATAAGATTTTGGCGCAGCATTTTTACAAAGCATTGGCGATGCCTTCGCCGTTTAAAAAGATTGAGGGTCTTGAGAAGATCGACAAGGTCATCGATATCAATCAAAGGCCTATTGGCAGGACTCCGCGTTCAACGCCAGCGACTTATGTGGGGTTGTTCCCGATGATTCGGGATTTGTTTGCGAATTTGCCGGATTCCAAATTGCGAGGTTATGAGCCTGGTCGTTTTAGTTTTAACGTCAAAGGTGGACGCTGTGAAACGTGTATGGGACATGGACAGATTCGCGTCGAGATGCACTTTTTAAGCGATGTCTTTGTGACGTGTGATACCTGTCAGGGGCGTCGTTATAATCGCGAAACTTTGAATATTAAATACAAAAGCAAATCCATTTCTGACGTGCTGGAGATGAGTGTCGGGGAGGCGTTAGAGTTCTTCCGCAACCACACTCAGATCTATCGGAAGCTGGAAACTCTTCACCGGGTCGGCTTGGACTATATGACTTTAGGGCAAAGTTCGACCACTTTATCGGGGGGGGAAGCTCAACGTGTGAAGCTGTCAAAAGAGCTTTCTCGTAGAGGAACTGGCAAGACGCTCTATATCTTAGATGAACCAACGACGGGACTTCATTTCGATGATGTGCGCAAACTGGTAGAGTTGATTCAGGAGTTGGCAGATCAGGGAAACACGGTATTAGTCATTGAACATAATATGGAAGTCGTGAAAGCGGCGGATCATGTTATTGATTTAGGCCCGGACGGAGGAAAAGGCGGCGGATGGATCGTCGCCGTCGGAACTCCCGAACAGGTTGCTAAGGTTTCGGGCAGCGAAACCGGAAAATTCCTCAAAGCCGTTCTTAAATAAGTCCTTGATTCTTAACTTAGAATCGGGGACTTTTTGATCATGAAATACTTTACAGGCTCCTTCGTTTTCACGTTTTTTGGTCTTATTGCATCTTATTTTGTGGGTCACTACTACGGTGGCACGGTTCAGGCGGGGCTGGGGGCCTTGTTTATCGCCGTCATTTTGGCGGTGTTGGAGATCTCTCTTTCTTTTGATAATGCGATTGTGAATGCCGTGGTTTTGAAAGAGATGACACCTGTTTGGCGTCATCGTTTTTTAACTTGGGGTATGTTGATCGCGGTTTTCGGAATGCGTTTGATTTTCCCATTGTTGATCGTGACTTTTGTTGCTCACGTCAGTCCATGGGAAGCCTTAGTTATGGCGGCCACCAAGCCGGATGATTATGCGAAACTTATGCTGTCGGCGCATCTTGAAGTGGCCGCTTTCGGCGGAAGCTTTCTTTTGATGGTGGCTCTTAAGTATTTCTATGACGAAAGCAAAGAGTTGCATTGGATTCCGTTCATTGAAAAGCCCACAGTCTATTTAGGCAGCAAGGTTGAAGCCATTGAGGTGGCGTTGAGTTTGATTATCCTCGCCATTATTTCAAGCTTCCTTCCTCCTGAGGAAGCCTTGCCTTTCTTGAAAGCGGGGATGGCGGGTTTGATTACTTACGTGATCGTGGATGGGATCGGTTCTTGGTTGGAAGCCTCGGACGAGACGATGAAGGATGTTCACAGAGCCAGTGCCGGAATGTTTTTGTATCTTGAAGTCCTCGATGCGTCGTTCAGCTTTGACGGAGTTGTGGGGGCCTTTGCTATCACCCACAATCTATTTATCATCATGATCGGCCTCAGTATCGGCGCCTTCTTCGTGCGAAGTCTGACTATTATGTTTGTGGAGCAAGAGGCCCTGACGAAGTTCACGTTCTTGGAGCATGGAGCCTTCTATGCGATTGGAATTTTGGCGATGATTATGTTAGCGGATCCGTTCCTGCATATCCCAGAGTGGGTGACGGGTCTTAGTGGTGGAATTGTTATTCTGATTTCTTTCCTGTGGTCTTTGTGGCAGGGTCAAAAAGAATCTGCAAGATAGAAGCAAGCATAATCAGAGCGGCGCCGGAAAGTTGAAAGAGACTCAGGCGCTCGCTGAGAAGTAAAAAACCGAAAAAGGCCGCAAAGGGAGACTCTAGAAGAAATAGCATGCTGGCAGCGCTATCGGAGAGGATTTTTTGCGTCCGAATCTGCAAGTAAAAGGCAATAATACTTGAACCCAGACCCAAACAAAGAACACCGGCCCAAGCCTGCCAATCCGAGGTGCTGGTCGTGATGGAATCTTGAGTCCAAAGTAAAGGCAACAGGGCGATAAGACACCAAAAGGATTGGAAGTTGTTGAAGCGAAATGCATTGCCCACGCGGCTTGAGATTTTTCCGATATAGATAATATGAAAGGCTGCAAAAAGCGAACAGCCCATCGTCCAAAGGTCGCCAGTATTCACATCTTGAAGATTGGCATCCATCAAGATGAAAGTTCCGAGAAGGGCCAACCCCACCAGCGCATAGTTTTTCCAGGTGCTGGAAGACTTAAAAAACCATGTATTAATAAGCGGGACCAGAATCACATAAAGACTGGTGAGAAAGCCACTTTTGGTCGCGGTTGTGAATTTAAGACCAATAGTTTGCAGCAGCAGCATTCCGCCCAAGAGAAGACCGGCGGGAAGAGCGCGAAAAAGATCTTCTTTAATTGTTGTGAATCGGGGCCCTTTGATGATGAGATAGAAGATCTCGCCGATCACCGCCGCAATGATAAATCGATAGATCAAAGTTTCTACCGGAGTAAATGCTTTGAGAGCCCACACCGCCGCCACAAAGCCGAAGCCCCAAAGGACTCCCGCAAATACCAACTCTAAGGCCGCGCGACTTTTAGTCAAAGGCTTCTGACCAAATACGGTGTTTGTCTAAACCATCAACTTCGATCAGTTGGTGTTTGACCTCTTTGATCATGCCGCCGTTTCCGCAAAGGTAGAAAGTTGTGGGGATGTTTTTATAGTCAAACTCTGAGATAAAGTTTTGAACATAACCCTTCTTCCCAGTCCATGTCTCCTGAGGGCGACTTAAAACGAATTCAAATTTAAAATCCTTCAACTCGTTGGTTAAAGCGGCCATCTCTTTTTCGTAGTACATATCCTTTTCAGTGCGAACACCAAAAAGCATGCGATACTTGAGATCGGGGTATTGTTCTTTTTTTGAAAGAAGATAGCAGATGTGTTGAGAAAGGCCCGTGCCCGTATTTAGGAAAACAATCTGTTCCGTCGGGGGCTCCTGGAAGAAGACTTTCCCGAAGGGGCCCGTGAAGTTGATAAGTTCCCCTCCTTTCAGACTCCAAACAAAGGTCGAGGCAATTCCGTTTTCGACGAACTTAAAGAGAAGTCGGAAGCCATTTTTAATGCGGTCATCCGAGGCAATAGAATACGCACGCAATACCGGTTTGGCCTCGCCCTGAGGGACGTTGAGCATGACAAATTGGCCGGCTTTAAAGTTAAACTCTGCCGGAGTCTCGGTTTTGAGAATCAATTCCCTGACAGTCGGGGTATGGTCGATGATTTGTTCAACTCTCATGTGGTAAACTGTACGAGCGGAAGACATAGGGCTCCTTAAGGTGATCTGCTCTTAATAATCTGAAAATCCCAGACAGTCCAATATTTTAGCTTGTTACCCAAGCCTGTATTCAATAAAATTCAAGATATAGAACAGCAGCGAGGTAACACCGTGAATATTGCGCAGCATCTGGTATTTTCCCTTCTTTTTTCTTTAGGAACAGTGGCGCAGGCTCAAGAGGCCGCTCCAGCCGCGAATCCTACCAACCCACCCGAAGCAACTCAGGAAGAGATCCCAGCTCCGCAAAGATCTTTGCTGAAGACGGCGGCAACTCGGGACTTCAATAAAGCCCTATATTTTGACCAATTGGACAATGGCGTTATCTTGCCTCCTATGGAGTTGGAATATGATTTGACCGGGGAAAAGGGCAATGTTTTGAAGGTCGGCAACGTAGCATTGAATGAAAAAAACTTTTTCTTTGCTTTATTGCCCTTAGGAAAAACTCACTCACAGTTGAATCAAGTTTTAAGCAGTGGCGAGTCAGGCAAATATGCTTTGATCATGTCTTGGCCTGATAAGCTCTTGAATCATGGAACTCTTGAGATGATTTCTCGGACGGGAACAGTTCTGTGGACTTATAACTTCACGGCTGAAGATCAAGCTCGCTGGATGAAGCAGCTTGAAGAGTGGCGCAAGGCTTTGATTGGCAAAGGGGTTCCCGCAAAAGAACTTGTTCGTTCGGGAATTTTCGCATCTCAATTTGCCATCTTAGATGCACAATCTGCCAATGCTCCTTTCTGGGGGCAAAAAGAAGTCTTTCGTTTCTGCGTGACTCAAACGGACGGCAAAAATTCGACGAAGATGTGTTCGCAAAGATATGGAACAAAGTCGGCCGGAAATAATGTGGTCATGGGAAAAGTGAGAGTGGATCCAACTCCGGCACGAGTGCTTGTGCAAAATGAGGAGGCTCCTTTAAAGAACTCTATTCCTGTTGCCGCAGATATGCCCACGGCCTTTTTCTCAGAATTGGCCAGTGGGGAGTCCTATGAGTTCGTCAGTTCTCCGAATAAGTTGGAGCTGATGGACATTTCGGATACAAAAAAGCCGGAGGTTCTGCGTATCGTGGGTTACGATACGCGTCCTTTGGGTCGCTCTGTTATTTTGAATCCGGATCAATACAGTGCTTTGACGAAACTTTTGGGTTTTGAGTCGACAATCGGCGATCCTCGTAAGTTTTGGGCGATGGCGATTCGTCGTGATGATCCTAAGGTCTATCTTCCCGGTCAAGGCGGTGGCGTTTTTAAACAAAGATTTGAGCTTTCGGAGATCCCTCGAACTCAGTCACGTGTTTATCTTAGTAAACGGACTCCGACAGGAACCTACATTGATGGCATCAAGCTTGAGGGGCGAAAACAACCTGTGGCAGATGTCAGTTCAGAGCAAAACTCTGTTGAGGTCAATGCTCAGGATCCGGCATCTTTTGTGTGGAACTTTAAAGCAACAGAGCGTGGTAAAATCAATCGCTCTTATCTGAATGTTAATTTCAACGGTAAAACGTATAAGTCTTATTACGAGATCTACAAAGGATTTCCTCGTGAGGTCTCTGGGCGTTTCACCGGAGTTCAAGCTTCGGGTGAATTTATTGTGATGGGGGAAATCGCCTATAACCAATGGTTTGAAGATCTTTTTGGTTGGACGAACTATTGGATGTCTCGTCAGAGATGGGGTGTGAGTGCAAAATTCTTCCAGTCCTTTAATCAGCTTAAAGTTGATGAAGCGGGGAATACAGCTCCGCTCAGCGTGTTGACGGTGGACTTGAAGTATCGTGCCACTCCAGGTTTGTGGGGGCGTGATGAGTCCGTAGGGGGGATGCTTTCATATCAGAGCGTGACCTTTGATCAACTGAAGGCTCCGATGTTGGGAGTGGGGGCGTTCTGGGCCCGTTCTATGCCGAAGGTGTTCGATGATCTTTTCAATATCGTGCCTCTTATGAGATATCCAAAATGGGTGGATATGGAGTTCATTTACTATACCAGCTCTATGGATGCGAATGTGACTCTTCAATCATCCATGTCGCTGAACTTTCACGGTAAAGTTCTTTGGTCTGAGCGCTACTTCGGGGAAGCGGGCTTCGGTATGAAACGTTATGGATTTACCGATGCGGCTTTAAATCAGAAAGCAGAACTGAATACCTTCTATGGAACTGTGGGATTGGGAATTAACTTCTAGTTTTTGACTTAGATCGGGAATATTAAAAGTTTGTTGGCCCCTTATTGCGATAAGGGGCTTTTTATTTTAATTACTCTGCAAAATTGACCCTCATCAAGGAAGGACAACTCTTTCCTTCCTACACTTGGAGTGGGGGGTATTATGTCAAATACTATCAATGACCTAAAAAATGATCACGTTGCCTTTGTTAATTTCTTGGAGAGCATCAAGAGCCTGGGACCTGAGGAGCAGAAGAAGCTATTGACCCTTAAGAAAGCCTTTTTGGATCATCTCAAAAAAGAGGATCAGTATTTTTATCCTGCGCTAAAGAAGGCGGCGGAACTGGATCCTGCACTGAAGAGCAAGTTGAATATGTTTGCTAATGAGATGGATAAGATTTCCGCCGAGGTGCTTGCTTTTTTCGATCGTTTTGAAAAGGGGGGGACTGCCTTGGAGTTTGCCAAAGATTGGGGGCGTTTGGTTTTCCAGTTGAAAACGAGAATGCGTCGGGAAGAAGATATTCTTCATCCTGAATTCCAAAAGCTACAGAAGTGACAAAGTCCTGCCATTTTAGTCACTGAACTGATCTCCTAGCCTGGTGATGGCACGAGGATTTGGAGGGAGGGAAGGACTTTGCTGGCGCTGCGTTCGGCACGGCATCCTGCCTCATCGCTCCTACCTCCGCTGTCGCTCCGGCAGGGGGCCATCCAGGCCCCGCGAAGGCCTCACTTCGGCCATCAAAGTCCTTCCCTCCCTCCAAATTCTGCCTCGACAGTCTAAGAAAATAGTCTGTACTTATTGTTCTTGGCGATTAGAAGATACAAGGCTCTTTCTAGATGCTCTGGAACTTTCGTTGTACACCAACTTCTTCTGACAAGTCTTTTGGTGAGATCTCGTGATCTTGCACAAATGTGATTGATGGGGAAAAGCGGATCAAAGATATGCTTCTCTGTTTTGAGGTCCACTGACCAACCTTCCATTTGCAGCAAATCAGTCACCTGACGATAGCCGTATCTACCATATTCAGAAGCAAGCTCGATGACTCGTGCCTCAAGCTTTTCTTGCTCGGGATTTGGATTTGGCTCATACCGCTGTGTGGAACTGATTTGTCCAATGACTTTGCATGCCCGACGTTCGCTGACTTTCAGCTCCCGTACGACCATTCGAACCGCATCCTTGCGCTTCGCCCGGCTTAGAAGTTTCCCTTAGAAACTTCCTTCAATATCAAATTATCCAGGGCTTGATCGGCGACGATTTTCTTTAAGCGGGCATTTTCTTGTTCAAGCTCTTTTAATCGCTTTGCTCAATCTCTGCGGTTCGCAGATGCTGTATGACTTCCTCAGGTGAATATTTCTTTTGTGCAATGATCGGGTCCTTTCTTGTCCAGATCATAACATAGATTCTGGAGCGGGTTAGCCCAGGCAGGTCAAAAGCTTTAGTCCCTCCTTTTTATTCCGATAAGAATATAGAGTCGGAGGATGTATATGGAGCTACTGGCACTTCCTTTGCTGAAATTATCATTTCTATTTCTAACTCCAATTTTTATATCCGCTTGCTCAATCGATGCAGCCATCTTAGGCTTAGGCCACCAGTCATCTTCTGACCTTGAAGTTCAAAATCGCAAAGAGCCTGATTTCATTTATGGCGAAGTTGTAACGACTCACGGCGGTCGCCCGGGTTATCAAGTGAAAGCCGTCTTTGGCGAGATCTCAGAAAAAACAAGTAGTCTTAATGGCAACAAATGGCAGATCGAGGGCGTCTTTTATGAGTAGACTCTACCGCATCTCACTTGTTCCACTCATATTTTTCCTACCAGGTTTGGTGATGGCCCAACATAAGGGAATTAGCTTCCAAGCCGTGATTAAAACGCCTGCGGGAAAATATCCAACGGTCAGTGGATTAACAGTTACAACGCAGATTCTAGATCCAGTAACTTACTGTGTTTTGAGGGAAGAAGAACACTCTGGCAAAAATCTTTCTAACGGATATCTTAACTTGGTCATCGGCGATAGCAATGCGACAACCCCATTGGGGAAAAATCCTACTCCCGTATTGTCGATTGCTGAAGTAATGGACAACAGTAAAAAACGTGAAGGCTTAAATTGCGTTGATATCAATGATAATATTGTGAGCACTAACATGACCTACACTCCCTCTAATTTGGATCGCCGTATTCTTCGTGTTCGGCTAAATGTTCAGGGTGACGAAGTAGTCGCAGATTTTAATATGCGTGCGATCCCCTTTGCGGTGAATTCAGAAATGCTCAATAGCAAAACGGATACAGATTTTTTGAATGTGAATGAGACAAAGGGTTTAACCCAAGAAAACGCAGAAAGTATTTTTAATCGTTTTAGCAAGCTGGATGCTATTCTGACTCAGTTCAATTCAAGTGGAACCACTCTTGATGCCAACATCACCGGGAATGCTGCGACTGCGACCAATGTGGCGGGAGTTGTAGGGATTACGAATGGCGGGACCGGAGCGACTACTCAAAGTGGTGCGGCGAAGGCGATCTTGCCGGATCAAAGTGGTCAAGGTGGTAAGTACCTAACTACCGATGGAAATGATGTTGCGTGGGTTGATCTTCAATCTATCGCAACGGGAGTTTGGGGAATCAACATAAACGGGAATGCTGCCACAGCAACCACTGCCACGAATTTTAGCGGTTCATTAGCCGGCGATGTCAGTGGAACCCAAGGAAGCACGGTGGTTGAAAAAATTAAAGGTCAAAGTGTCAGTGCCACTGGCAGCGCTGTTGGGCAAGTGTTGAGATATGAAGGATCTAACACTTGGACGCCGGGTTTTGTGGCGATGACGGATTTAAAATCGTCGGTCACTGGCGGTAACTCATTTGCTAGCTCTTGTGGAGCTAATCAGACGTTGGTGTATAATTCCGTTGGTGATGTGATGAGTTGTTCGAATATTTCGATCACAAAATCACAAGTTTCGGATTTTCCAACGCTGGGGACTTTAGCCGCAAAATCCAGTTTGGATCTTGCTAGTACTGACGCCATAGGAATTACTCCGGTCAGCAAAGGTGGAACGGGAACGAACAATGGATCCATCACGGGAACAGGAGCTTTAGCCTTTACTGCTGGTGGTGCAAATCAAAATGTGACACTGAACCCCAGCGGAACTGGCTATACGATTTTGAATGGAAATGTCGGTATAGGTACGACAACGCCGGGGGTCGCCCTTGACGTGATTGGAAATATTCGCCCCGGGTCAACTGGCGTAACGACGGGGGGTGCGTGTATTGGAGAGGGTTCTTTTGGGTATGATTTAACTGCGCATGCACTTGTATATTGCAGTAACACGGGATTGTGGACGGCATTGGGTGGCGGCGGAGGCGGATTTGGTACGGCTCAAACATGGACGGACGTGACTGGCAGCCGAACTCTTGGGACGACTTACACAAACTCCACGGGCAAAGCCATCGAAGTGCATATCTTGGGATATACGGGGGGAGCCGGTGGGGGCTATATTTACGCCATTATTAACGGCATTACGGTCCCAATGGGAAATTGGTATGCTGGCGGCGGATCCTATCCTTTTACGGGTTCTGTCGTGGTACCATCAGGTGCCACCTATTCTGTTAATTATTCAATCACGGCAGGAAGTCCTTCTTACAATCAGTGGGTTGAGTTGCGCTAAACTGAAATAATAGTATTGCAAATCGCATCTTTGTCCTGTCCGGGTTGTGCCGGTTGCTTCATTCACCGCCTCGATAATCTCTTTTTTGAGTTTGAGATCGTAGAGTTTTCCTTTTGCGCTTTTTGGTTCGACAAAGCCGATGCGTTTTAAAACACATTTATAGATCATCTCTTGGCGAAGGTGTCGCTGATACTGGCTCCTGATGTGAGATACTGAAAGACCTGGGGGTTTAGGTCGGCGGTCCGAACCTCGCCCAAATCAGAGCGAGGTCTTAGGCTGGTTGGTATGCACAGTCAAAGGGATCAGTTTTTATTTTGCTACCGCCTTCTTCGTCACTGTAAAACTCTTTGACAGCTGAAAAGCTTTTAAACACCCAAAGACCATGGATTGTGAATTGCTTTAGCGTTCGACGTTGTGAAAGAAAGGACGTCAGATGCGAGCTCTTGTACTTTTCTTAATCTTTGTGGTGGGTCTTATATCGTCTTTTGTGGTGACGGCGGAAAAAGCTTATGCCCAGAGCGCGAAGAATGCGCGTATCGTGAATGATTCTTTGGTGCAGAACTTAAGCTGTCAAAATTTAAGTGTCGACAGTATCTATCGGGCCATCCGAGATGACGCCTTTGAGCAAAGACGTAATATGCCTATCCGTAACTGGTCGTTTCGCAGTGGATGGGTTCCTTTGGCCGGCTGCTGGGGCCTGGCCAGCACTCAGCGTATGGTTTCTTATTTGGCCCGCTACAACACCTCCAGCAGTCAGCGCATGGAAAAAAGAGTTCCGATGCTGCTAGATATGGTTCGCCGCGAGACTCTTGAAGAAAACCCAGGCTACAATGAATACGATCACGACAACAAAACGGAGCCTTATTACTCCAAAAAACTGAAAAACTTTAACGTATTTGCGGTGGAAGAGTCCAACCTCAATGACAGTAGCTACAGTGGGGACCGAGGACTGTGGAATCGCCTTATGCGAGGATACACTCAAGAACTGAATGGTCAGACGGTGAATCGTAATTTTAAGAGTGATATCGAAGTGAATCAAGCCAACCACTTTTTCCGCACCGGAAATATCGGTATGGGAATGGGGAACGGCGTTCGCTCCGAAGAAAAGAATCGCGAAACAGTTGAGCAGTTAATGCGAAATCTTGACGGGAAACGTCTGACTTTGATCAATCTTCGTTTCAACCGCACCACTCAGCACGTGGTTATGGTCAAATCCTATCAGCGAGCTACCAAAGATCTTATTGAGTTTACAGTCTATGATTCGAATTCGCCTTACAGAGATCAGATCGTGTATTTCTCTTCACGTGTTGATCATTTCTATTCTCCCGATGTAATGGGTTTCTTTGAAGGCGTCGAGGGAAGCAAAGCCTTGGGCGTTTACATAGTGGATGAGGAAGAGCGGGAAAGTCTTGAGCAGGCGATGTTGGCGTTCTATCGCTCTATGTGTCGATAGGAACAGCAGTCCTATAATAAATACCAAAGACCGCAGGGAATAAGCGGTCTTTTTGCGTGAGAACGATTTTAGGGAAGAGCTATTTGGGAATTGGATGACATTTTTTGGCCTGCTCTTTGCTGAATCCGAGGCGGAACTCGAGAAGTGGGTCTTTTTGGCACTGCCCTGAAAGGGGTTTATTGAATGTCCCTGAGAATAGTAATTGTCTGTGCAATTTGTTTGATGATGCTCTCTATTGCGAGTGCCGAGAGTGTTTCATTGCCTTTGAAGGCTATTAAAAAGCCGTCGTCAGATTTAGTGAATAGTTCCGGGGTTCCTTTAGATGTGGGGCAGGCAGCGGCTTTGGCGGCTCAAGGAACTGATCTCAGCGCTTTAAACCCACTTGAAAACAAGATGTGGCAAAACCGCATTTATAGCGCGGTTGAGGATGTTCCAGGTTCCTATCCGGCGGCGATGGGTGGAGTTCAGTTTCTTTCTGAAGAAGCGGCCCTTCCTTTTACCTACATGTCTCGGGTTCAATCTTTGGAAAACCCCAATCTTTTTTATCGTTTGAGTTTGAGCCGCTACACCCACACCACCCTAATGCGCGCAGCACTTTTAAGAAAGCTGGGATACTATGTCCCCTCACCCAAGTACTATCGCAATTTGCGCGTCTACTTCTCAAGTGAAGAAGAAAAGAAGACCTTTTTAAAGAACGCCCAAGAGTCGATGATTTCAGACTTTGAAAGTCGGGGGTGGGTTCTTGAGGACAATACGGAAAATCATTCTGTGGTCTTCTCTGATGCCATGATGGAGCCTGCGGTTGCTGAGTACTTCGATATTCAATGGGGTTATGCTCCAGATCCAAACAATCCAAATCAACTTCCTGCAGTTCAAAGGTATTCAAGATCTCGCGCTTACCGTGCTTTGATTTTGCCTTTTGCTTTGGTCGATGTGCCAGAAAGTATCAATCGGTTTTCTCCGAAGCTGGGATCCGTCCTCTCGGGCCATGTTGTTATTAATCATCCTTCTGCAGAATCTTTTGCGGCTTGTACTTATGAAGACGCTCGTTGGTTGGTGCGAAGACTGGCGAATCTTCGCCAACAAGACTTCCAGGATATCGTCAAGGCCGGGGCCTTTCCGGCCGAGCTGGAAGAGTTGGTTTTAGCAAAGCTTCTTCATAGGGCCAGTAATGCCCTGGAGCTTTTTGACCTTAAGGGCAAAGCGTCTTGGAATCTTCCTTCTTTAGATATTAACTCCCGCAATGGCCTGGTTCAAAACGGCAAAGTGATGAAAGAGTTTGTCCCTGGATACCCTCAGCGTTTTGCTCACGGCGACCGTCAGTCTCCGTTCCAAGACGGAGATTTAGAGCGTTACATGGGCATTCGCGGGAAGACCGCCGCGATTGGAACACTTCTTAATCATATTAATGAGAGATTAGATCTTCTTAAAGTGAGTGATCTTTATGCCGATCGCCGCCAAGAGGTGACCGAGAGAATCTATAAACATATGAAAGAAAAACCACTGGAACCCCTCTATCAACAAGTGGAAGCTTGGGGCGGACCTGTTGGTGGCTTTAAAATGGCGGCGACTCGCCATGTGACGACGGGCACTTATTTTGGAAGCTCAGCTCCGATTCAATTAGTGGATAATCTCAGTGTCGGGGGCAATCTCGGATACTTCATGGCTTTAGATGGTGTGCCCAACATTACCCCCTTGGGCGGCGCCAATGTGATGGTCCTAAGAGACTATACCCATGTGAGACCTCTTCTTTCCATTCAAGAGGGAACCAAAGTCCCTTGGCAAGATCTTGTTGTTCCCCATTTTATGAGCAATCTTTCGAAAGTCCTTACTGAAAAAGAGGCGATAAAATCAGCGGAAGGAAAGACCACTCAACCTTTGGATGCCTTCCTGGCGGAGCTTCGTGAGGGTGAGGTTTTCACAGTGACTGATTCGGTCGCCTTGTCAGTTTATGCGCAGTTGGCGTCTTCCTTGGATGTTTTGATGGGGATTTCTCCATTAAGTTTTATGAATTCGGTGTCGTTGAGTGCGGATGGTTCCCGGGTGATTTTGCGTCAAACCAATTTCATGAGAACCAAAGAGGGTCTTCAAGTCTATGTTCGTTCGCAAACTGGAAAAGCGATGGGCATGACACTGGACTTGAACTACTTCATCAACGTTCTCAGAGTGCGTGCAAGCACGACCTGGACGGACCTCAACACCGATGCCTTCGTGATCGACTACAATCCCGAGTACGCGGATCTTTTGGATACGGATCGTGTGGATCAGAAGTTTGTTAAAGAGTTTATTCAAACACGGGACAACCTGAAGCCCGCCTTAAGAGCTCTTTTTAAGAGCAATGATCCAGAGCTTCTTTATGCCAAGTTTGCCCATAGGAAGTTTGAAATTGATCATAAACTGAAAACCAAGGAACTGCGTTCTAAGTTTTTGGCGATGAGAGTGAATTCTTTTAATGAAGATCATCTTTTAAAAATTCGCTACCCTCGCAGTCCTGAGGCTCCTGAACTCAATCCCAAAGATGAAGAGGTCACCTTGTTTGCCAATAAAAAAGGCGAACTGAAGGGGCGCGATCTGTTAGGTTTTGCGTTTGATTGGGTTGAAGGAATTCTGAATAAATGGTCATCAAAAAGCCGTGTGGATGTCGCCCGCAGTGATGATCCTAATCCCGCCAACACACCCTTTGGAAAAGCTTATTGGAGAATGGTCACCACCGAGTCTGATTTGACTGTGAACGCTAAACAATATCCTTCCGTGGCTGTGGTTCAACATGTGTGGGGCGGTTGGCATTTAAGTCGTAAAAAGTTCTTTAAGTTGTTGGATGAAGTTCAAGGGGAACTGAATGGGGCGCCACTGATGTCCTACCGTTTGATTGAACCGGAGGCTTTTGCCAACGTGACGGCGGTGGACTTCTATCGAATTACAGCGAATCTTTCGATTCTGCCTGGAGGACTAGATAAGATCCGTGATCTGGTTTTGCAGCCAGAAGCTGATGGTAAACCAGTGAAACGCTCAAAATTTATCAGCGGTTTATTTCAAAAGCTCAGTGAAAAACTAGGTAAAAAAGCTCGCGCCAATGACCGCGAAATGTTTGACGATATGTTGCGGGTCTTAGGAAATGGCGATTACAACCAAGGCAAGGCTCGTTTCCTTCAAGCCTGCGAAGAGCATCAGCAGAACTCAGCAGGGGGGCGTGATAATTCCAACAACATCCCGACCTCTGCCTGGATCAACGGAACCAACTACGAGTGTATGATTCCTTGGATGGAACAGCTTTTGAAGCTTTCTGCAAGTTATCCTAAGGATAAAAAAGCGCAAACCCAGTGGATGACGAATGTGATCTATGTCCTGGAACAGGAAATTCCACTTCCTCAATTGTTAAAGCTTCTGGGTGAAGAAAATTACATCTTCTTTGTTCGTATCAACGGCTTCCGCAGTGGCGATGAGGACGGGGACTTGGAATACTTCTCGAATTCTTTAGGTGATCCGAAGAAGAACATTGATTATGCCAGTGGTTTAATTGCGATGTTTGCTAATAAGACCCGCATTTCTCCAATCGAATTAGATCGCTCACAAGGAAGCTTCCGATGAGAAATAGTGTCGTAATACTTTCCCTTTTTATGTCTTTCTCGGCACAGGCGGCAGACCCCTTTTCTCAATTTCAATGGGGCTTGAGCAATCAGGGGCAACCGCAAATGGTCGACTTAGACCCCATGCAGACCTATCGCTTGCCGGCGCGCCCTCAAGAAGACGTGCGTCTGCCTCTTCCACAAAAAGCCACGAAAAAAGTTTTGGTGGCTGTCTTGGATACGGGAATTAATAAAAGTCATCCGGACTTAAAGAATGTCATCCATAGAAATGAATCTGAGTGTCGGGCTTTGACAAAGTTTCAGAGTTGCCTTGAAGAAAAAGACCGCAAACAGTGTGAAGCGATTTGGATGGATCTTAAAAATCCTGAAGTCGATCAAGATAAAAACGGTTACCCTTTGGATTGCCAAGGGTGGAGCCTTCTCGGGGGCGTGAATTCGGCCGGAATCCTCGGGCGTCCTGATTTTGATGATGACCAGGGGCACGGAAGTCATGTCGCGGGGATCATTGCTGCTGAAGTGGATAACAATATCGGCGTACGTGGTTTGAGCGAGAATGTCGAGATTCTTCCCGTGCAAGTAATAGGCGTTCAACCCAGCGAACCTATTAAGCCTCTGTCAATTTATGATTCTCCACTTGAAGAAGGCCGAGAGAATATTAAAAAAGGTTTGGGAGATCTGGTTGCTCGGGGCGTGATCTATGCCATGCGTTCGGGAGCTCAGGTCATCAATTTTTCAATGGGCTGGCCGCAAACATCAGATTCTGAATTTATGAGAAAAGTGATTGCTGAAGCGCAAGCTCGCGGGGTGATCATCGTCGCTGCGGCCGGTAATGACTCCACACGGGCTCTTTTAAGGCCGTGTGCGTATCGCAACGTCATCTGCGTAGGTGCCGCGGGACCTGACGGCGCGATGGCTCACTTCTCGAATTTCGGAAGCGGCGTGGATATCGTGGCGCCGGGTTTAAATATTTTAAGCACCTTCCCGATGGCGAAGCGTCCTGTGCGATTCCGCTCAACTTTGGGTTATGAATATCTTTCTGGAACTTCTCAGGCGTCTCCTTTCGTTGCTGCCGCCGTGGCTGAGTTAATGGCACGGGGTGTTCCTGCCGAAGAGGTTTACGCGCGTCTCGTCCTTGGTGCGCGCCCTCTGCAAAACAACCTGTCCTTGGTTGCTGGCGGCTCTCATGACAAAGGACAAATCTTAAGCCCGGAAAGGGAAATTTATAAAAAATATTCCGTCGCCGGAAATCTCGACGTGGAAAGAGCTTTAAAAGTTCAACCACAGCCTCTGATTGTCGTTGATAATAAAGAGAAGCTTGAGATTCCGTGGGATCGGAAAAGCAAAGATCTCTTTTTTGAAGTTTCCTTCGTGAACAAATGGGCTGACGTTGCAGTCTCAAAAGTTCAGATGAACGCCCAGTTTTTAAAACCTCACCCTGAAGCTGTTCGTCCGTGGATCACTTCGGTTAAAGAAGTGGCCCCTTATGCCTCCACTTGGAAGACGGGTGAAGTCCGCAAATATGTGGTGGCGATGAGTATTGTGGACAGCGCAGATCCTTCTCAATCGCGGATTCCCAGTGAGCTGGACCTGACTGTCGACGTAAAGGTGGAGGGGCAAGAGGCCCGTCGTTATGTGGTGGAAAGCGAAATCACCGTCGAAGTGAATGGGGATCTTGCGGGGAGCGATGTCCATGTCTTTCCTATTGAGGGAATGCCGAAGGGACGTTTGTCTTTTATTCCAGTTGATCAAAATCTAGATGCTCATCCTGAACAGCGCGATTATCTGGCGCTATCGGAACAAAAGAACACTTGGCAGTTATGGGTGGTCGCAGATTCAAATGCGGGGACCTATAAGGCCACGGGTGGAACGAAGATCCGTATTGAGGGTAATAGTGACAACTTAATGGATAAGATTACGGCCCGTATGGATCTGAACGGCGATGGGCAAAGTGAATATGTTCTCGGTGTGCTTGAAGACACGAGTGAAGACGAAGAAGCCAAGGGCATGCCGATGAGTTTCTTTGTCTTTGATAAATCGTTAAAACTGCTTGAAAGCTTCAAGTATGACGGTATTACGGCGGCTATGCCCTTAGATGCGTCTCAGATCTATTGGCAAAAGATCGGATCTACCAAACGCCCGGCATGGATCGGGGGAGGAAAAGATCCTGATCGTAAAAGATCGTTGAGAGATCGTTGGGAGAATCCAAACGACAATGAGCAACGCAAACTGCGATTTTATTTCTTAAATGAAAAAAATGAACTCAAGGCATTGTCGGAGCATGAGGACTACAAGATTGTCGACATCATTCAGCCTCGCCAGGATCAGATTGAGGCCGGTCGTATTTCCATTTTGTTGGCGAAAAACTTAGGCACGGATGCGAAACCTTCATACCTTTACAGTTTTGCGATCGCGGAAGTCACAGATGGCAAAATCGAAAACTTCATGGAGTTGGATCTCTTCCATGACGTTAATGTGTATAGAAACATTCTAGATACTCGCGTCGATAAGATTCAGTCCTTGGACTACAGCAAGGATGAGTCTGCGGGCAGTTTTTGGTTTGGTGAGGGGCTCAATCGCCAACAGCGTCTGACTTTGTTTGACAATAAAAACTGGGATCTTTTGGATAGACAGCTTTCTGCCGAGCGGTCCCAATTTGACTCCGCTTTGCGTGTGAGGGCTGTTTTCGCAGGGCTTCAGCGGAAAGGGGCCTTTGTTCTTACAAACTCTGAAATTCAATATCACGATCTGGTGACGGGGCAAGTGCGCAGCCGCAGTTTAGATAGATACACGTTTTTCCCTGACAATTTGTTTGTAAGTCTTTATATCCCTCTGACCGTTCGTGATGTACGCGACGCATCAGCAAAGCTTCCTGCTATGTTTACGACCGAAGGCGCGGGGCTCAGTCGTGGTGTCAAAATGTTGGTACCGATTTTTGCAAGGGATGGATCTGCGATCGAATTGGTGTCACCAGCTCGCTTGAGATTTAAGTCCTCTGGTTGTCGTTCAATGGAAACGCCAGTGTTTGAGGGCGCCAAGGGAGCTCACTCGTTCGATTATAACTGCGGGGATAAATTACTTAGAATTAACTTAACGTATTAATGAATTCGGGAGGAACCACAATGAAAAATATGATTCGTGCGATATTAGCGACAGTAGTAGCTACTAGCTTTGCAGCCTGTGGAGGCGGCGGAGGCGGTGGTGGGGGCGGAGGCCAAGTTCTTTACTACCCTTATGAGACTGTTTATGGTGATGTTTGTAAAACTCAGCAGGCCACTCCTGGTTGTACATTCTTCAAATCCAATGGACAGAGAATCACGGTTACTGAAGATCCTCACTATGGTCGTACGGGCAGAGGATCTGATGATATGTGGTATGTGGTCTTTGACTCTAATGGGAATGCCGAAGTGTATGACCAATATGACAGATTCCAATATGTCGCGGATGTTTCAGAATTTGCTGGTTACATCGGTGGAACAACTATCGGTGTAGGGACGACGGGCTTCTTTTGGGAAAACGTCGCCGGTGGAACATACTGGCTAGGCAAAAACGGAGTTCTTTACAGCGCCAATGTGGGAGAATCTAAGTACGGTCAAGCTGTGAATGATAAGACCGCTTCTTCTGCAACAGATACAAACTTCGCAGCCTTGAATTCAGATGCCAATAAAGCACTTGTAAAAATGGCTTCTGATAAGTTGATGAAAGAATACGGCTTCAAACAAGATAAAGCAGTTGCAGTTGCTTCTGCATTGAACTCTTGGGCTGTCGCGGCTTCCGAGCGTGGTGTGACTTCGACAAAAGATATGGACAAGACTTTCAAAGCGGTATTCGGAGTTCAGTTCTCTGACGCTTTGGCGGCGGCAAAAGATCTTTCATTGGGTGACAGCGCAGCGATGCAGGATCTGACAAACAGATCAGCTTCTGAATTGGGATTGAAACCTCACCAAGCTCAAAAGTTCATGAAGGGCATGTACAAAAAAGCTCTGGCAAGTTGGGGCTACGACGAGAACGCATTTAACTGGTAATCGTCTGATATTTAAAAATCAAAACTCAATAAAACCCTACTGCGAAAGCCGTAGGGTTTTGTTTTTTTCCGAGGGAGAATGCAAAATCTGGCCCTTGAAAAAATTCAACTTTTTACAAAAGCATGTACACTTTGCGTCACCAAGGATATGTAAGGGGCTCTTCACTGAAAGGTTCCTTATGAAAAGCTTTGCGCTATTCTCTCTTCTGCTTATTTTCTCTTTTGAAGGTCATGCTGTTATTAAGGCGAAGCTCAGTCTTACAAACAATCCCACGGCACAGCATATTTTAATAGCTGGCGAAGGGGGAGACTTAGGGACCATGTTTTTAGAGGCCGCACTGGGGAAAGCTCATCGAATTTTGGAAGCGGAGCCGGATGCGGAAGTAGTTCTTTACAGCAATATTAATTCTTCCTTGGAAAAAGAAACGCAAAAGGTCCTGGTTGCGGGGTTGATGATTGAGCGGGCCGATAAAAAGGAATTCGGTCTTCATAGTTTGGTTGAAGAGATTCAGAACGGTCTTCCCATAGCGTCTTTAAGTTTCCTCACTCACTCGGCCGTTTCTTATGGCGTTCACATGTATAAGGGAGGGCGCTTTTCTAGCTCCAATCCTCTTTGGGAGGGTTTGAAGGGACACTTCACCGACAAAGGTTATATCTTTCTTTCTGGTTGTAATACCGGTTTTGATTTGGCTCCGACATTGTCTCGACGGTTGGGAGTTCCTGTGGCCGGAACTTTGACGTCAGCGGAGTTTCAGTATCTGGATGAAAAGAGTCAATGGCGCTACTCTGCCCCGGTGAGCCCTGTTACTTATCCGGAAGTGAGTTCGAACCGTAAATCATTTTTGACGCCAGTGAGTTGTGAAGCGGGCGCCTGCATCCGCATGCAACCTCTTTTCAACTCTTACAGTGGCTACTGGGGCGAATACAAAAATGGCAGTTTCCCGGCATTCAAATTTTTCTGTGGAGGCGTGAGCAGCTCTCGATGTGAAAAAGTCATGGCGTACTCTGTATTTCACCAGTTGACTGATATTCCTTTGACTGCGCAGTCGTCCTATCGTGACTTCCGCAAAGCCCTGCAGTCCTATATGTGCCCGCGATTCAACTCGGCGGCTGCGATTCAAAAATGCGAGGCGGAGCTTGAACGAATTGAAGCTCAAGGGGAGTTCTCGACCTTTTCTCCGGCCTTGGATACGACGTTACAGTGCGATGCAAATGGTTGCCAATTTGCCTTCGAATGTAAAAAGGCTTTTTTCAGTCGTGATGAAAAATGCTCTCTCAAAAAGAGTGAGATCTTATCCACAACTTTCGTGGATGAATACAGAAGATATCTTCGTGGATTTTTAAACTAAAGACCTTTGAGATAAGATGGGATCTTCAGAAGAGCTCCCATCTTGGATTCTTCAACTAGAAGTAAGCCATCAGCCCGGCGGCCAGGTTCAACCCTGAGACGGTGCTTTCTCCGATACCGGATTGTTTTTGATAAATGTAGCCTGCATCCATGCGGAAACCGACATTGCTGCCGGTGGGGAACCACTTCATGAAGGGCCCGACAAAGAAGTCCATGATATCGACTTTGGATCCAGATCCGCTGTCACGTTGGCCGAAAGAGCCCGTGCCTCCGACGCCGTATAAGAAAGCTTCTCCGGAGATATTCGGAATCATGTTGTAGTCTGCAAATCCGCCCAGCCTATAAAGTGTCGTCGTGATACTTCCTGTGGCATCCGAAGAGTAAGACAGCGAGGGGCCCACCTCATAGGTCCCCATGTTCCAGCCAAACTTACCGGCAAGGGTGATGTCGGTTTCGTTCTCTGCACTTGCGGCATCCGACTTTGTGTTCATAAGGCTAAAACTCATGGCGACGACGTACTTACGGGAGCTGGAAGCCTCCGAGGGTTCGCTAAATTCATCGTGAGTTAACTCATAGACTTGTCCCTGCTCAAGACGTCCCCCCGCAAACTCGACGACCGCTTGGTTGCCTTTGACTTTACGAACTTTGATTTTCTGAGCAAAGGAAGCGGAAGAAAAAGTTAAGAGAGCCGTAACCAGAAGCCACTTTTTCATAAAAGACCTTTCCTAAGGAATTAAACGATAGTTCAAAGTCTTTCAATCCTCTCTGAGGCTGTCAACCGGAAGTTGTCTCATCTTGAGACTCAAAGATTTCTCTAATTTAAGTTTTATATATTTAAAGCCGAAAATTATAAAGTTAGGGGAGAAGGGAGCCATATGTCGTCTTCCTGGGGAGACATTCCTGCGTGGGCCTATGAGGCCGCTCAGGCACTCATGCAATCTTTGAACGTTGTGGATCCAGCGACATATGCGCATTGCTGTCGTGTGGGCGAAATGTCCCGTAAGTTATCTCGGGATATTGGCCTGAATGAGTACGAACAAAAGCTTGCTGAGTTCGCCGGACTCTTTCATGATATCGGCAAAATCGGCATCCCTCAGTCTATCATTGCCAAACCAGGGAAATTGGATGAATCCGAGTACCTGATGATGCAAAATCACTCTGTTATTAGCGAAGAAATTGTAAAGCCTTTGGCAAAACATAACTTTTTTGCCGAGATTCTTCCCAGCATCCGTGGGCATCATGAGCGTGTGGATGGGACGGGGTATCCTGATAAGATCCGAGGCGATGAGATTCCCCTGATTGCGCGGGTCATTTTAGTCGTCGATACTTACGATGCGATGTCGCAGACACGAGCTTATCGTAAAGGTTTGTCTGATGAAACGGTCTATGCGGAACTAAAAAGATGTTCCGGGACGCAATTTGATTCACAACTTGTGAAGACCTTCCTCGAAGTCCATAGTTCTTGGAGCAAACAAGAGGTGGATCAAGAAACTCTTCACCATCTTATCAAGCGAGTTGCTTAATAAAAATCAATGAAAAGATTTTGTAAATGGCGAGGTCGGCACAATGTGCTGGCGAAGGACTTTGGCCGACCTGTTATTTGTTATTAAAGTCGATTTGTACTTTCAAAAATCTTATCTGCAGAGGCCGCCACAAATCCCTGATAGAGTTTTCCATTTGCTAGAGGATAGCGTTTTGCGAACTCGTAATAACACCCGGGAATATTGTGAGTGCCATCGTCAAATGACACGGGAATCTCGGAAGCCATTGTGGAACTTTGCTCTAGGTAGTCGGCAGGGGACCCTTTGATTTCTCCGCCTGATTTATTCAAAGTATAGCCTTTGCTTTTAACAAAATCGTTTAAAGTTTGAATGTCGTTAAACTTCTTAAGATTGTTGATGTTCACTGTAAAATGATTGGGTCTGAAACCATAGGCCGCCACCCATGAGACGTATTCACTTTCTTTGGCAAGTTCTGCGTAAAGAGCATAAGTCATTTTCCAAGGGCGACCGGCCATAGCAAAAGCTTCATTCTGAATCATGGAATCGGGGATTTGATCCACCAATTTATTGACGGTTTCGCGAACGAAGGGAGAAACCTTTTCTAGTTCCAATTCACTAATAAAGATCTTCGGCATTTTTTCGTTAGGATGCTCATAGTGTTTTGCATAGAGTTTCTTCTCTACGAAAGTATAGTCTCCCTTTTCAACGTAGCCGTACTTTTTGAAGTGCTGAGCCAGAGACTCGATCCCGAGGCGAGGATGATTAAAGGTACGAAGGGCAATGTGGTCATTGAGGACCGTTTCTCCTTCGGACGTAAAAATATCATAGATGCGTTTTGCCGCAGGGTTGAGCTGGCAGTAGTCTGCCCACATTTTTTCCAGTAGAGTGTCAAGACTCATCATAGGCTGTTCTCCTCATCTGCGGAAGGTTACCGCTCTTGAAGAGGGGGCGCAATGTCCCATCTATGGCTTTGAGCGTTATCCATTGGAGGGTGGCGATAATTCGCCAAGAATGGAGTTTATGAGTTCACTTCCTGAGATCCAACAAATTGAAAAAAGAATTCAGACCTTGGGGGCGTTGGCGCGCTCGGAAGTTCTTGCCTACAGTGAGCAGGGATCACTGCGTTTTCCTATTTATAAAATCAGTTTTGGAAGTGAAGATCCGCAAGCACCCGTTTTAGGTTTTATCGGAGGAGTGCATGGACTTGAGCGTATCGGTGCCCAGGTCTGTGTGGCGCTGATGAATTCGCTTTCAGAGTTGGCTTTGTGGGACGAGACCTTGCAAAAAACTTTGCAGAAGGTGCGTATCTTTTTTATTCCGACGGTGAATCCTATTGGGATTTACAAGAAAACACGAAGCAACCCCCAGGGCGTGGATCTGATGAGAAACGCTCCCGTCGAGGCGGAAAATCCCGCACGCTGGGTCGGGGGGCATCGCTTCAGCAATCAGATTCCATGGTATCGGGGCCCCCTCGGGGCCGCGATGGAGATCGAATCCCAGGCTTTGATTTCGGCGGTAGAAAAAGAAATTGCGCGCAGTTCATTGGCGATCACAGTCGATGTTCATTCGGGTTTTGGCTTTCAAGATCGTCTGTGGTTTCCCTATGCAAAAACGGTGAAACCGTTTCCTGATCTTCCGTTGATGTATTCTTTGAAAGAACTGTTGGATCGCACCTATCCTCATCATTTTTATCGCGTCGAACCCCAAGCCCAAAGTTATACGACTCACGGAGATCTGTGGGATTATCTCTACGATCAACATTTAGGGCGCGATCGGCAGAATAAATATTTACCGTTGTGTTTAGAGATGGGCTCATGGATGTGGGTGAAAAAAAATCCTTGGCAGATCTTCCGAGCCGAGGGGCCTTTCAATCCGTTGATAGGACATCGCCATCAAAGAACTCTGCGCCGCCATAACACATTGATGGAGTTTTTAATTCGAGCCGTGGCGTCTTCGCAAGCCTGGGCGCAATTTCCTAAAGATAAGGAAGAGGAACTTCATAGAAAAGCAAAGGAGTTGTGGTATGACCCCGTCTAAAAAATGGATTCTGCTGCGTGGTTTGGCCCGAGGAGTGGGGCATTGGGGTTCTTTTGTTGATAAAATGAAAGCGCACTTTCCGCAGGATCAGTTTGAGCTGATAGATCTTCCTGGCAATGGAGCCCGCTATAAAGAGAAAAGCCCCACCAGAATTTCTGATTACGTGAAAGACCTACGAAGTCATTCTGAGTTTGTAAAGTCCGGTGAGCCCTTTCATATTTTGTCGGTATCGCTGGGGGCCATGATCACAGTGGAGTGGATGCGCGAGTTCCCTCATGAAGTGCAGAAGGCATTTTTAGTTTGCACAAGCTCGTCAGGCTATTCGCCTTTTTATCATCGCTTCCAGCCGGCGAATGTTTTGAAGTCCACCTGCCTTTTGTGGGCGCAAGATGAAGTGCAGTGGGAAAAGACGATTTTAGAGATGATCACCAATAGCCGTGAACGTCGAGATGCCGAGCTGCTTTCTTTGGTGACCTACACCAAGGGGCATCCCGTGAAAATGGAGAATATTCTTCGCCAGATGATCGCGGCTTCAAAATATCGCTTTCCTCATGAGGCTCCGGGGGAGGTGCGTTTGATAGGAAGTCATGGAGACCGCCTGGTCTCGCCAGACTGCACGCTGCAAATTGCCAAGGGGTGGGGATTAAAGCCCGCAATGCATCCTTGGGCCGGGCATGACATCCCTATTGATGACCCTCAGTGGCTGCTGGAGCACTTGCTCTAAAACCCCCGTTCCCTGGTAAATTTTTAGGGGTAAGTTTTTCAAAAGAAGTGACGTTTTTTTACCACCAAACCTCATATATTTGAGAGGGAGCCTGCCAACGCAAGGCTCCGTTGACTCTAAAGGCCTTTTCTTATTCTCTATGAGCTGGACTTTTATCCAGAGGAAAATGTGAGGGGAAAAACCTACATTGCCGCGGTGCTTGCAAGCATGGCGGTGACCACAAAAGCAAAAACTCAATCCCTAAGTTTGAAGGACCTTCAAGCTCAAGGGGTGAGTTCCATTGAAGGGCCTCAAAGCTCTTCTCCGGCGCAAGTCTATGGTCAAATCCGGATGGAAGGGATGCAGTACTTTACGCCCATCCCTGAGTCACCTCAATTGACGTACAGTCAGCTTCTTTCCGCACGTCTCTCAGCCCTCAAAGAAACCTCCTTGGTGGATCTTGCGGCGGATATCTCCGGCGGAACTTTCTTCTCGCGTGGTCAGTCTCATTTTGTCGTTCACGAGGCGTACTTGGCTTCGCATGGTATGGGCTCCTTCCGGGGCTTTCTAGGGCGCAAGAAGAAAGATTGGAGTGAGTTGGATCGTCGTTGGCAATTGGGCTTGTGGCAGCCGAACTTCGCGATCGATGCTCTTCGACCTGAAGAACAAGGACTGTCGGGTTTGTTTTTAGATTACAACACCGAGGGCTGGGAACTTCTTGGGTTTGCGACCCCGATGTTTATTCCAAGCATGGGCCCCGATATTCGCGAAGAAGGCGGGGGGCTAGTGGCGGACAGTCGCTGGTATCGTGCGCCCTCTCGTGATTATGATTTCAACAACCGCATTAATAACATCCGCTACGAGTTGGATATTCCCGAAACGGCGAAGCTTGTCGGCAATGGAGGCGTGGCCTTCATGGGGAGACTGGGGAATAAAGAAAAGGGCCCTTGGGTTGTAACCAGTGCCGGTTATCTTCCGGTGAATGAGTTGATTCTTAAACGCAAAAACTTTAAGGACGTTTCGGAAGATAAGGTGGACGTGACGGTGTCACCTGATGTGACCTATCACAGTATCTACTCTATGGATGTGGGGTACTCTTTTTCCAATCTCAAAGCCTCTATTTCCTATTTGCAGGATGACCCTCGTGAAAAGTTGCCGGAAACGGAATGGTCTATTCAGCGGTTGAATCCAATTCAAGCCTATGCGGCAGCTTTTGACTTTTCTCTTTCCAATGTTTGGACCAAAACTTTGGCCTTTCAGTTGGAGTATCTGAAGGTTGAGGGGGGGGGCATTGTGGACGTTCTGGCGAATGGAACTCCGGATGACTTCACTCTTTTCGATAAACGTTTGAAGTTCACCAATGCGTTGTCCTTCCGAGTAGAGGGGCAGTTGGCGAGCTTCTTCCGTCGTCCTTTTGTAACCAGATTTAAATATCTTTATGACTATGATCAAAGAGGCTCACTGTTAAATACTGAGTTCCTCTATTATCCAAGTCAAAAGTGGGCCGTGGTCATGGGAGGAGACGTTTTGGGCGTGCAGGATGAGTCCTACAATGCCTCCAGTTTCCTCAATCAATATCGTGCGAATGACCGGGTCTACGGAGGCATGACGTATGTTTTCTAGATTCGAATTTAAAAAATCTCTGATCGTGTTAGCTCTTTCTGTGGTGGGGTTGACCGGCTGTGATACCAAGGTGGGGGAAGAACCGCCTCCGCCCAGCAGTCAGGAGTTCAGTGGGACGCAGTGCCTTTCTGATATGAAACCGGTGGTCGAGTCCTTCATCAAGGGGACCGCGAAAAATGACGAGCTTGAAAACAGCTGGAATTGCGTGACGGGGGCGGTTGAGAAATTTAAGCGATATGTGCGGGGTCGTACCGCCGATCGTTATACGGCGCAGGAGCTGGCTACTTTTCTTGAAAATAATTTTTTAGACAAATCAAAAAATCAAAAAATCTCTACAGGTTTGCAGATCGAGTTCATGAAATTGAAACAGCTCTTTATTGGTGGCAGTCGAGAGCATATCACCCGAGCGGAAATCGATAAGCTGTTGGTGTTGTTTCAGAACTTCCGCGAGATGACGATTCGCTTGAACCCCTACATGAAGGTTCTTTCCTTGAATTGGACTGTTTCTGAGGCGAGCAGTTTGCAAAGTGATATTCGCTATTTTGAAGCCGCCAATAAAGAGATCCAAGTGGCCGCTCGCAATCTGGCCTCCCTGGTCGAGAAAAACGGGCAAGGGTATAAGCTTTCTGATTTTGCAGTTTTAATGGAAGAGATGGGAAATTTCTTTGGGGAAAAATGGGAATTTCCGAATGTCATTAAGAAGTACATGCCCATTGCAAAGAAGGTGAAAAGAGCCCTTGCTGGAGGAGATGAAAATACAATCGCTCCGAGTGAATGGGGACGTTTCTCATTGTTGGGCGCGCGCGGTTATGTTCAGTATTTGCGCTATTACTATTTCATCAAGTCTGTTCCTGAAACAGGAACAGGTTATCGTCTGTCGTACTTGTCTCGCACGGTTGAAGACGTTCTTTCCGTTTTTCAGGATCTTGTGGCGGAAAAACCCGAGGGTGTGGTGTCGCGTGATGAAGTCACGGACTTATTGAAAACCCTGCAAGTGGTTTGGCCGGACTTCAAGGTTTCAAACAATCTTGTTTTTGAAGCGATGAAAGTGAAGCAGCTTTTCTTCGGTGGCAGTGTGGATTCTTTTACGACCACCGATTTTGAGACGGCGCGCTTAAAGGTCAGTCGTATTAAGATTCTTATTGAAAGATTCTTACCCTATTACTCAATCTATGGACGCGAGTGGGAACCAGAAATCTATTCTCCTGAAGAGGCCCAAAAGCTTTTCCTTGAGTCACAGTTTGTTTTGGAAGCCACCGTCCGAGAAGCCGGGGTTCTGTTTGAGGGATCTTATGATCTTAATGACGTTGTAAGCCTGATTCGTGAAATTGAATCTCTTTACCCTCCTCACGGGGAAAGCTGGGCCGACAAAGTGAAGAAATATCTTCCCTTGGTTGTTGATTCCAAAAACATGATTTTAGGTGGCAATGACTCTTCGCTAAAGAAGGGGAATTGGAGTGTTCTGCTGGGATTTGCCGCGCGATTTTATACGGACTTTCTGTATTACGACTACTTCTTGAAAGAGAAGGCTTATGAGCAGCCTTTGATCATTAGTTATTTGTCGGTCTTATCCAATCAAAGTTTTAATATTTTACGAGACCTCTTGGTTCAGAAGAAGGACAATCAGTTCTCTAAAGCGGAACTGAATAAAATTGTACGCCATTTGCTAAATTTGGAGCTTCTTCCAAAAGGACTGAAAGCCGAGTCTATTGATCGTCTTTTGGGACTGGTTCTTAACAACTTGATGGTCGCCCCAGAGAAGCGCATTGATGGGTATGTTCCCAACGCTCTTAATATGGCCTCCATTGAGGTGGTTCGCAATGAACTTCAGGTGTGGTTGGATACCGAACTTTTTATTGCTCGTTTGACCGAGAACTGGCAACCGTCGGAAGGGCTTAATACGCTCAACCTGATCGAGCTTCTTAAAAAATCTCAGAATGCCCCCAGCTCCACTGAACATTTGGAGGCGGGACTTCGCGAATTGCTTTTGTCGGTGCAAAGCCCCGTGCCGGTAACGATTGATAGTGAAGGGCGTGTTATCATCTCCAACAAGTTTGATCAGCTTTACACCCAAAAAAGTCTTCGTCGTCTGAATATCAATAGAGCCTTGTCGCGCTTCCTCTTGCGTTCTTTTGTGACAGACAAGGGCCGCATCGCTAATTACTCCGGAGCGACTCTGGAGGAGGTAAATGGGGCCTTTATGGAAGTGCGACCTATTTTGGTTGAACTAGATCTCATTGAATCGAAAAACGTCAGTTTTGCTTCTTCACGTTTTCGTGAGGCCAATATCTTTACGCCTCATTCAGACGGAAATATTTTGGCGTCTTATGCTGAAGTGACGGACCTTGTTGGTTTGATTTGGTCCGGGGTTCATATCAACACCTTGTTAAGAAAAGAACTTGTTCGCGTTTGTTTTAACGGGCGAGACGATGTGAAGGACACAGAGACCGTGACCTTGAGTTGTGCACGAGCTTCCTATAAGGATGCCATGCCACAGGTGATGTCGGCCACTCCCGAGTACGTTCGCTTTATGAAGACATCCAGCAAAGATGAGTGGGCTCTATACATGAACAACGTCTTTAAGGCGGCGGGATATGTGCCGAACAGTAAAAATATCGCTCGTCTTGAAGAAATCGCTCTGACTCCGCATGTGATTCAGTATATCGAGATGGTTTTTGCTCGATTTGATAAGAACAAGGACGGCTTTATTTCCACGACGGAGTCCTTAAAGGCATTCCCGGCGTTTAAGGGTATTTTGCTTGAGTTGGCGAAAGATCAGATTCAAAAGGGCACCCTGAAAGAGTCAGATCTTTTGGATCTCTTTACGTATATTCTCCGATATGGGAAGCCCCCTGAGACATTGAAAGAGAAAATTCTTTTTGCGTTAAAGTGGAGAGGGAAATCCGAAAATTGGGATGTTTGGGCCGATCGTCTGCAATTATCTGAAATCTTAGGGTATATTGCGGATCAAGTGAACAAGAGCGCCAAAGCCGTTAAGACCCTGCCTGAAGGCCCTGTTAATCAAGAACCTTCTGAGACTCCAAACGGGCCGCTGACACAGTCGAGTTTTGAATAATCAAACCAACATAGGGGCCGACACCTTTTTGTGTTGGCAACGTGGACTCAAGATCTCCCGATCTGTTCGAGTCCACATCCGCCGTCTCTGGAGCATATTCCACCATATTTCTTCGCCAAATGAGGACTCGAGCCTTCGAGCCGACATTGTGAACCTCGACAATCACATCCAAAGAAGTGGGGAAGTAGTAGGACATCTTGGTGGTATTCACCATGGCGGAATTGCCGTTGATGCTGACTTGTCCATTGACGCTGGCACCAGAGCGACTGAAGGTCACCATCACGCCATCGTTTGTGGGAATACCAGAGTTTGCAGAATAGAAAACAACAGCTACCGAGCTTGAATTAAGCTGATCTAAAGAGGCTTTTAATGCGATGGACTTACTAGAGTTGAGGGTGAGGGCTTCTGTAAAACGAACGACCCCGCTGCCGCTGATGATGGAGTTGTCGTACTGAGTGAACGAGCCAGAGACAATCGTATTAGGATCAATACCGGAAATTTCTGTGACCTCGGCTCCGGAGCAGGCCACTAAGGATAAAACACTGATTGTGAGAAGGGATCTTAAAAAGAGTTTTTCCACATCATAGACTCTACAGGAATAGGTTTTTTGTCGTTATACTTCGCCGAAGGTTTGACGTTATAAGCCGTCAAAATATCGCCCTTCACTTCAAAGTATATCAACTGACCAATCGGCATGCCAGTGTAAATACGAACCGGCTGTTTTACCGAGATTTCCAGAGTCCAATAGTTACAGAAACCGACATCTCCTTTGCCTGCAGTGGCATGGATGTCGATTCCGAGACGACCTACACTTGATTTACCTTCTAAAAATGGAACGTGCTTTAGAGTTTCTGTGTACTCCATAGTGACGCCCAAATAGAGGGTGTCTGGCATTAAGACGAAACCCTCTTCAGGAATATCAAAAGTGCGAATCTTGTTATGCTTCTTTGCGTCCAGCGTCTTCTCTTCATAAACAGCCAGAGTCTTGCCCAAGTGAACATCGTAAGAGTTCGTTCCTAGGCACTCTCTGCGGAAGGGTTCTACTTTAATAGAACCTTGCTCCATGTGTTCGAGAATCTGCTGATCCGTAAGAATCATTACTTAGTTTCTCTGTGAACTGTGTGACGCTTAAGATTTGGATTGTATTTCTTTTTCTCAAGACGGCTTGGAGTCTTAGTTTTGTTCTTTGTCGTTGTGTAACGAGAAACAGGTTTGCCTTCAGCGCGAGCTTCAGTGCACTCAAGAGTGATGATGATTCTTCCTGATTTTTTTGCCATTGCGGTGCCCCTTATTTATTCACCCTGACCTCGTCAGAGTGGACTTCCTTACTACACCAGATTTGCCGGAGTAGGTTACTTTTGAATCAAATATATCGCCATGCGTAATTTAGAAAAAATGACAATACCTTTTCAAAGGGGGTCAAGGTATCAAAGGAATAGGGAAACTTCAACAGACAATTTGATGTCTAAAAGGGGAATTCATGAACTCTTGGAGTCTTTTTCTTGTATCGGTGCTTTTATCAGCCTGTGCTCATGCCCAAACCAGTGGCATTTTGAGGGGAAACACCCATCAGCCTGTGACCTTGGAAGAGGCTGTTTCCACCGTGACTCCCGGATCTATCGTTGTGATCGGAGAAAACCACGGATTTAAGGAGCATCAGGCTCAGCAAGTGGACATCATGAAGGCTCTTCGCGCCCGGGGACTTCGGGTCTCTGTCGGGATGGAATTTTTTACATACACTCAGCAGTCTTTAGTGGATTCCTATCGGGCCGGGGCTTTGTCTGAGGCGGACTTTTTGAAAGCCATCCAGTGGGGCAACCCCTCTTATGATTACTATCGTGACCAGGCTTTGTTCCCTAATATGAGTGAGGGCGCGCAAACCCTGGCTTTGAATGCTCCTCGCAGTTTGACGGGGAAAGTGTCGAAGAATGGTTTGGATTCTTTGACTGATGAAGATCGCACGTTGTTGCCGCCTCAGTTCTCCTTGGGGCGTGATAGTTATAAACAACGCTTCTTAAGCATGATGCCTCACTTGCCGTCTCCGGCGGCGGGCGAACGGTATTTTGCTGCTCAGTCGATTTGGGATGACACCATGGCGTGGACGGCGACAGAGTTCATCGTGAACCACCCCGAGCAGGTCTTGGTTATTGTCGTCGGGGATTTTCACGTGCAGTTTGGTGGCGGTTTGCCGGATCGAATTCATGCCCGTGCACCTCATGTCCCGGTTGTGAGTTTTTCCCAAGTGAACACTCTGGGACTTAGCGATGATGATATTGCTGGGGAAATCGCCCCCTCTCCGACAGAGGGGCCTCGTGCGGACTTCTTGTGGTTAGGACCCGCACAAAGTCTAGTGATGTAAAGATTCTTTGAGCT
Source organism: Bdellovibrio sp. (assembly GCF_047637665.1). NCBI lineage: Bacteria > Pseudomonadati > Bdellovibrionota > Bdellovibrionia > Bdellovibrionales > Pseudobdellovibrionaceae > Bdellovibrio > Bdellovibrio sp. The sequence goes on from NZ_JBLJBT010000016.1 coordinate 86,334, forward strand.
TCCTCGTACCTTTTTCCTAAAATAGAGGAAGCTTTAAGGAGTCCACATATGTTTCCTCCAGAGACCCGCATTCTAGTTATTGATGATATGCCGTCCATTCGTGATCTTGTGAAAAACACATTGAAGGTGATGGGATATAAGAACATTCAAGAAGCGGCGGACGGGGAAGAGGGACTTAAACTTCTTGTTCAAAATAACAATCCCGGGATGCAGTTTCAGTTGGTGATTTCTGACTGGAACATGCCCAAGATGAAGGGGTTGGAGCTTTTAAAACAGGTTCGCGCCACGGCAGAGTGGAGCAATCTTCCTTTTGTGTTGCTGACGTCGGAGTCTGAACGGGATCAGGTGACTGAAGCCGTTTTGGCGGGGGTTTCCCAATATATCGTGAAACCTTTTTCGGCGAAGATTTTTGAAGACAAGTTGAAAGCCGCTTACGCCAAGCATAACAAAGCGTAAAATACCGCAGACTTTGTATTAAGCCGCTGCGGCGGTTTTTGTCTGAGTTTTCTTAAATTCGGTAATATAGGGGACTTCAATCAAAAGTGTTGTGCCCTTGCCCAACTCGGAATCCACCCACACACGTCCTTGCAGTTCTTCCGCCGCCACTTTGATGGCATCCATTCCTACTCCGCGACCAGAAATATCGGTGACCTGATCTCGAGTTGAAAATTGACTGTCAAAAATATGTTGAATGACTTCGTGGTCTGACTTGTTTCTTGTGTCGACCATGCGTTTGGCAAGTTTTTCGCGAATCTTTGAAGGATCAATGCCTCCGCCATCGTCTTTGATGCGGATTTGCAATAGGGGACGAGGCGTTGCTTGATGAAGAACTTCAAGCTCCACTTCCACTTGTCCCTCGGCGGGTTTGCCAAGATCTACGCGCTGATCGGGGAGTTCGATTCCATGATCGACGGCATTTCGGAAGGCGTGCACCAGGGTTGAGAAAAGTGAATTATAGATTTCTGGAATGACCATGACAGAGCCATGGGTGATCTTTAAAGGCGCCATCATCTTGTCGACTCGTTCGGCAAGTCGTAACATCACTTCGTTGTACGGTTCTAAGAAGCGGGACACGGGCTCCATGGCAAGCTCCAAAAGCAGTTCCTGCGCAACAGCTCCGCCTCCGGGAAGTGTTCCCACTTTGCGGGCAATATCATTGAGCTTGCTAATCGCAATTTCAATCTGACGTTCTTCAGAGAGGGCCGAAGAACCCAGAATCTCTCTTGTTTCATGAAGGAACTTGAAGAAGTAATCTTCGATCTCAAAGCACTTTCCACGAAGGGCAATAAAGGCGGGGTGAGTCCAGTTGTCTTTAAGTTCGCTAAGAATAGTTTCCGCCTGATGGCATGATTCCGCGACCTCGGTCACAGAGAAAAGAGCGGCGCCCCCTTTAAGGGTGTGCAAGTGGCGATAAAGGCTTTCACTGTCATAAGGGCCTTCATCTTTAGAGACCTCTTCGCGGATGGCCATCAAGAGACCTTGAGCTTCTTGAATGAAACGATGGATCTCACGCTTACTCTTAATCATATTGATAATAAGTTTGGCGTGTTCTTTTTCATTTTCGGCTTGTTTTTGAGCCTCGACAAGCGATGTGATATCGGAGGCGACAACCACAACGCCATCCATGGTTCCTTCCGCAGAGCGAAGAGGATGATATTCCAAGGCGATATTGCGCGATTGAGAGTGTTCAAAAGTGGTGGGGCCCAGCGGAGCTAGGTCCTCAAAGGGCAACATTTCCATGAAAAGAGTTTGCATCCACTTTTTGAAACCTTCGACCTTGTTTGTAGGAAGCTTCAAAACATCCCAAATCAGTTTGCCATCGGGTTTACACTCCACCGTGTTTTCGCAGGCTTTGGAGGAAACATCCAGGATGTGACCTTGTGGATTAAAAATGAAGAACCCTTGGCCCAAACTATCGAGGAGGGCTGACATTGTTTGATTTAAACGTGACAACTCACGGGTGCGATCCGCGACCATCTGTTCGAGGTTTTTACTATAGTGTTCTAGTTGAGCTTTGGCGTCTTCCAACGCTTTGATCACGCCTTCTTTTTGCTCAAGTTCCGCGCGATATTTTTTTTGTAGACGTTCTTCGAGTGTCACGTCGCGAACAAAGACGATCCAGTTTTTGTCGCCCATGGCATCAAAGATAGGCTGCAAGGTGATTTGTACTTTGCCTTCGCCACCTTGAGGTGTTTTGAAGGTCACTTCTTTGTAAGGAGTGGCGTCGCAGACGTTGATAAGTTCATTCAGCCCCTCAATAGGCTCGCTGAATTCGAAGAGGTCACAGAACTTCATGCCTTTCGTGATTTTGCGAATAGAAAGGCCCGCGACGAGGGCGGCAGTTTCGTTGCAATAGACCACCTTTTGTTCTGTGTTTAGAACAAAGACGGGTTCTAAGAGAGTATCGAATAGTGAGTATTGAATCTTCATTTTACAAAAGTCTCATTCTTCTGATGGTAAAGGGTGAACTCACGTTGTGTTGCCCAATCCGAAGGCTCCACGTCTTCTTTCGCCTCAGCCCGTACGCGCCAGTAGATTTTTCCAAGCGGGACTTTTTCTTTAATTAAAAAACGATTGCCGGTGAGTGACTTTGCAATCAAAGTTCTCGAGAAATCAGGTTTATCTGAGATTTCGATGCGATAAGTGGAAGCTCCTTCGACCTTTTTCCACTCCAGCCAAATAAATGGTTCCATTTCTGTTTGCAGGAAGATGGAGGCGTTGTTGAAGGGCTCCGTCAACAGCGGTGCACTCAGAGGTGAACGGAAGGTGTAGAGAACTTCTTCGATGTTGGAAAATTCCGTCAAAGGTTTATTGTCTTCATCCAAGGCTTGAACGCGCACGCTGTAGCGACCGGGATCCGGCAAGGTCAAAGTCCCGCCGTTGGCATTGAATTCCATCTGTTGGGGCGCTGAGAAATCTTTGCTCTTATCCATTTGTAAAAGATATGACTTAGCAAAGGGGACTTCTGTCCAAGAAACTTTGGTTTCTTTGGGGACAGGAGTTGTGCCGATGACTTTGATTTCTTTGAACGGGTTCAGTGTCAAACCGCCGACGCTGACGTCAATGCTGCCGACCTCACTAGGTTCACTGAGAAGACCATTAAGCCCTCGAGCATACACTCGATAGTAGTGTTTGCCCGGCCGGTATTGCGACCACGAAACTTGAGTTTGTGCGACATCATATTTTTCTATGTTCTTAAATGTCGCGTCCTTGGAGATCTGTAGTTGATAGCTCTTCGTTTTTAGCACGGGCTTCCAAGCAAGTTTCGGAGCTTCGGGGGACGCTGGATTGCGATCTTTCTCTGTGGGGGTCTTGAACTCGACCGCCTTGGTGACGAGGATAGGAGTGGCGGGGCGTTCTTCCTTGTGAGCAAAGAGATTCAGCGTGAATGAAACGGGTTGTGACCACGGAGATATTTTCTGATCTTCCGTTTGGCCTTGAACACGCAGCCAGTAAGTTCCGCTGGGCAACTTAGGGGTCAGCGCGGCAAGATTGTTTGTCTGAGCTTCTTTAAGAATTTGCGTGAACTCCGCATCTTGAGCGATTTGCAAAGTGAAGTTCTTTAAGACAGGTTGTGCTTTCCACTGAACTTCTGTGGCCGTGGCAAGATCCTCTTTGGGTTTCACTTTTAGTTCCAAATCAAATTGTGCTGCCGGAGCGGGGAGAACAATTTGAGGTCCCGCCAAGTGAGAAATTTGCATTTGCTGTGGCGGAGTGATCGCTCCAATGTGTCCATTGGAGTCCAGAGCCTTCAGACGCCAGTAATAGGCGCCGGGCTCCAGAGGGTCCGTCACTTGTACGGAAGTTCCCGTGGTCATTTTAGAGACAGCAATAGAGCTAAAGTCTTCCGTGGGAGAAATTTCAAGTTCATAGCGAGCCACATCGCCTTTGCTTTGCCATTCAAAATAAAGGGGATCATCGGGATTGAGGCGCAACCACGAAGCGTTGTTGGCGGTGGTCAGAGTCAGCTCTGTTTTTTCAACCTGTTTGACTTCGCCCTGCTTGTTGACGGCCACCACGGCGTTCTTCGGCAGTTCTTTGACGGCTTTCTTTTTCTTGTCGATGTATTTGACGTCTCCAGAGAGGAGCTTCAAATCCACGGTGCCGCTATGAGCCTTGTTAAATTGAATTTTTGATTTTTCGGCAGAGTCTTTTTGGCTTTCTAACAGGAACTCTTCTGTTCCTGATTTAATTGTCAGTGAAGAGCCTTGGGCAAGTTCCCCGATCAAGTTACCGTACCGCAGATCCAAGTTCATTTGACCATTTTTAAGATTTAAGGTGATCAATGAATTGGGTTCGATTTTGATTTGTGTTCCATCTTGCAGTTGAATGGTCGCTTCCGAGCGATCTCCGGTGAAGATAGAGTCATTTTGGAAAACTTTGTCTTTATGAGAAGCTGGAACCCAGCTAAAAGTATCCAAGTTTTTTCGGCGAACATCATTCTGAGAGACGGCCACGCCGCCAATAAGCTCTAGTTTTTCATTGTTGGCTTTGGGGAATAGCAAGGAATCATCATATAAAAAATATGAGAACGCCATGAGAGTGATCATAGCGACCATAAAGATGATTTTTTCTGTGTGTCCAAAGCGTGACATAACACTCCTGCTTTAGGCCTTATCGGCTGGAAATGACGGATGATTTACGGACCTAAGGCTAAGTTAAATCAGAATTTCTTTTCGGGTTTCCGCGAAGAGGGCATACTGGAGTCGTGAAAAAACGTGGCATATCAATAAGATATAAGATTCTTTTACTGCTTACTTCGCTGCCTTTGATTACACTTTCTGTGTATTTGGTTTTGGCTTTACGCATTTTTGAAGACGACAAGATTGCTTATGTCTTTGATTCTTCCAGTAATATGTCAGGCACCATGGCGGCTCAAATTAAGACACAGTTAAACTCTGTCTTGGGAACCACCAAACCCATCTTCCAAGATTATCTGACCCAGCAAAAGTTCACGTCCATTTCTGATTCGATCTTTCTGAATGAATACAATTTGGAGGCCGTGGTCGTTTTTACTCCCGGGCAAGCGGGAAGCTATCAACAGACGGCTCTTCTTGAAAAGGTTCCTGGTCAGACGGTGGGCGTTTTGGGAGGTTTGCAAAGTCAGATGGCGACCTATTTTACTGAGGTCGAAGTCACACGGCGCATGGTGAAAGTTCCATTTAGTGATGATCGGGTTTTTATTTTTGAAAAGGTCAGTGACGAAACAAAAACTCGCAACACCATTTTTCTGGTGATCGCACGAATGAGTGAAGCGACTGAGATGTTTCGGACCGCTCTTTCTCAGAAGATGTATTTGATCTCTCAGGATGGAACTGTTCTTTTTGGACCCGATGGCTCGCCGGGGTATAAACTGCAAGAGACCGTGGCTCCCGCCTTTCTGAAGAACATCTCCTCACAGGTCGCGCAAGGGGCCGAGACGACCAAAGCCAGTAATGGGACAGAACTGCTGGTTTCGTTTTCTCGAGCAGGCTTTGGTGACTTGACGGTTGTGACGACAGTGGAAAAAGAGAAAGCTTTGGGGGCTGTTCAGATTCTGATTCGCAAGTCTTTGATCTTTTTCGGCATCTTGATTGCGGCCACGGTGATTTTAAGTCTGTTTGCTTCCAGCGGGATCACCCAGGCATTGACCCAACTTTTTTCGGCGACTCAAAAAGTGGCCGAAGGTGATTTCAATATTCGTGTCGATGTGAAGTCTAATGATGAAGTGGGCAGTCTGGCTGACAATTTCAATATCATGGCCGCAGAAGTGTCGCGTCTGTTGGAGCAAACTGCGGAAAAAGCACGGATGGAATCGGAACTTCAGACGGCAAAGACGGTTCAAGAAACTCTCTTCCCTGAAACTCGTGCGAAGATTGGTCCTTTGGCGATCGCAGGATACTACGAACCTGCCAGTGAGTGCGGTGGCGACTGGTGGCACTACTGTCAGATCGGAAATAAAATCTTTTTGTGGATCGGGGATGCGACGGGGCACGGAGCGCCAGCGGCTTTGATCACAAGTGCCGCAAAATCTGCATCGACGATTATTGAACGCTTGAATATTTCTCCGGCGAAGGCGTTGGAACTTCTAAATCGTTCAATCTATGATGTTTCCAAAGGGCGCATCATGATGACGTTCTTCTTGGCCTCTTTTGATTTGGAGACCGGGGAGCTGGTGTATTGTAACGCTTCTCACGAAGCTCCTTTTCTAATTAAAAAGGGTGAAGGCCCGTTAAAGAAGAAAGATTTAATTCCCCTGAATGAGGTGAACAACCCCAGACTAGGGCAAGCTCGTGATTCCGTTTACGAACAAACCAGTATTCAAGTGGAAGAAGGGGATTCCGTGTTCTTCTATACGGACGGCATTCCTGATATTCAGAATCCTGGTAAAGAAGCCTGGGGTGAGCGTGAATTTTTGAAGGCTTTAATTGCGGCCAATAAAGACTATCCGGGAGTGAATGATTCGGTGGATCGGTTTGTCGTGACTTTTCAGGGCCATCGTCAAGGGGCGCCCTTGGTCGATGACGTGACATTTTTTGTGGTCAAACATGAAGGTCTTCAATAGATTTGAAGATACGGGAACGAGGAGAAATAAGAATGGGTAAACTCGATGTGAAAATGAATAAAGCCGCCGATAAATTAACGGTTCAGATGGCGGGCACAATCGATGAAGACGTCGACTTTTCTCAGTTTAACTTAGCCGGCAATCAAGCCATTGAAGTGGAGCTGAGTGGTCTTAAGAGTATCAACTCTTGCGGGATCCGCGAATGGATCAAGTGGATGGGGACGGCTGGCGGAGCCAGTGTGTCTTTCAGTCATTGTCCCAAGGTCATTGTAGACCAGATCAATATGGTGGATGGCTTTTTGCCTGCAACAGGTAAGGTGACCTCTTTCTATGTGCCTTACTACAATGACGATTCGGGATCCGAAAAGAATGTGTTGTTCCGTTATGGGACAGAATTCCAAGAGGGGTCCGTGACGCCTCCATCCTCGGTGAAGGATGAAGAGGGCAATGAGATGGAGATGGACGTCATCGAGTCCAAGTACTTCAAGTTCATCAAGAAGTAAAAACGCTAGATAAAGGTCCAGATTCGAAAAGCGGGGCGCTAGACCAGCCCCGCTTTTTAATTTTTATTCTAAATAGAACCTCATGAAGAGCCGAAAAGAAAATGTGGAACCGAGTAAATCAAGTATTTTGATATTAGAGGATGATGAAAGCGTCGGCTTGGCTTTGAAAGAAGTCTTAGCGCGTGCAGGGCATAACGTCTTTTTGGCGTCACGTCCTGACGAGGCGAACACCGTTCTTTCCACGCATCCCAACATCGAGTTCCTTTTTTGTGATTGTCTTTTGCCGCAAATGACCGGTTTGGACTTCATCAAGCAGGCTCGCACGAACTATCCTTCATCGCGCTTTAAAGTGGTTTTGATGAGTGGTATCTATACGGATAAACAATTCATTCAAGAATCCACTCAGAGCACACAAGCTTTGGCTTTTTTAAAGAAGCCTTTTGAGATGGAGCAGGTTCTAAAAATCGTAAAAAAAGACGAAGCCCCAAAGCGTGAAGAATCCAGCGCGCGTAAACTTTTGTATCAAATGTTCGCGAATCCGACGGTGACCAGTCGCCAGAAAAGAAAGGTGATTGAGTCCATCGAGGAAGTGAGCGGTTTTGATTTACCTTTTCTATACTCCTTGTTGGTTGAGACCAAGAGCAGTGGCTATTTGAATATCTATAATGCGGATGGATCTGTATCCGGGATTTCATTCTGCAATGGGAACATTGTTGGTGTTGACGTTGACGATAAGACGACCTTTTTGGGGGAAATGTTGATTCAGAGTGGTTATGCCACCCCCAAGGACGTTCAGGCGGCCCTGCGCGATAAGAACAACCGCCGTATTGGAAATTATTTAATTCAAAATAATCAGCTCAGCCCTCATGCCTTTGATCTTATTTTGATGGAGCAAATGAACATCCGCTTGGTTCGCACTATTGTGGATCAGAAGATTCGCGTGAACTTTGCGGCGGCTGATGTAGATATGAGTAATCCCAGTATTGATGCCGACACTTTGTCTTACTATCTTCATGATTGGGTGGCTTCTAAGATCTCCATGAACTGGTTGAAGTCTTTGTATGTGATGTGGTCGGGCAATGTGATCGTCAAGAGTCCGGCCTTCCGGGAAGATCATCCCGCATTATCGATGTCTTTGGTGAAATCTTTGGATGGCTTCACTGTGAAGCTAGGTAATCAGATGACTTTGACTCAGCTTCTGGATGTCAAAGGATACAATGAAATTGCCGTATATAAAGCAATCCACTTTCTTTTGACCAAAGGTTTGATTGTTTTTGCGCAAAGGGCCGCTTTCGCAAATCCTCAAGAGCAATTGAAGGTGCTAAAGAAGATCTGGGCGGAGCTCGATGGGAAAAATGGCTATGAAGTCGTGGCTCATATGGAAACGGGCACAGGCGGTGGCTCTTTAGAATCCACATTGAAAGATTTTTTAACCTTGATCGGCGAGCCGCCTCAGGACTCGAGCTCGGAAGGTTACCTCATTTGGAATAACATTAAGAAAGCCGCAGAAGACGCTGTCGCGACAGCAAAAGACTCAAATAAAATTGATCAGTTCCGTCAAGCGACTCAAAAAACAGAGGCGGAAGCGAAGCTCAGAGCGACCTCTTTAATGGAAGAGGTCAAGAAGTCGTTGCAGTTCAATCAGTACGCAAAAGCCTTAGAGTCATTGGCGGAGGTTGCCAAGCTCAACCCTCAGACCCAGCAGATGCATCTTTACAGTTCGTGGGCAAAACTAGGCTCTATGGATCCAGCTAAGAAGCAATTCATCATGAAGGAAGTTGAGTTGGAGCTTATGCAGGTTCCTCCAGATGAACGCTATGACACTCTATTCCCCTTCGTGATTGGCCTTTTTAATAAGGCCAAGGGTGATGTCATTGCGGCAAGAAAATCTTTTGAGAAGAGTGTGGCCTTGGATCCTTCGTTTATCCCGGCACGCCGAGAGATCTCACTTCTCGTGGCGCAAAACAAAAAGCAAGACGTCTTCAACGTCGATCTGAAACAGGTTGTTTCGGGTTTCTTTAAAAAACGTTAGAACTTCCAAAGCAAACCGACATTAATACCCAGTTGGCTTTCTTCCTTCGCAGCCGCAGGATCGTACTTGTAGTCGCTAAAATCCAGTCCATAGCGCAGATACCATTGTGAGTTCATCTGCCAATAAGCTTGCGCTTTCAAGTTGTAAGCCGACTGCAATTTAAAATCACTTCCTGAAGATCCCGCAAAATATTGCAATTTCAACTCGGACCATTGCATGAAAGATTTAAGCCAGCGGGGAGGTTTCTTTAACCAAAAAGCCCCCAAACCGTAGGCCATGGCACTGGCACTTTCGCCATGAACCATCTGCAGGGGTAAAGTGAGTCCCCAGCTTTCGTCGACCAAATTAAACCCTTCTTTGGCTCGCCACAGAAGCTCTAACGTGGTGAAGTCCACTTTTGCGACTTCATCTTTTTCGAGGATGTGCTGTTTTCGCTCTAGCGAAAGTCCCCAGTGGAAACGGGACCAGTCCGCGTTGATCATGAGGAAGTTTTCAAGCCACCACTGAAACTCAAGCTCGGCAAAGGCGACTCCGGAGGGGGTTAAATAGTGAGCTCCTAATCCCAAGGCAAAGGGTTGGCCTCGGAACATATCGTAACCGACGATAAAGTCATGTTCATTGGCTTTGACCAAAAGATAGCGGCGGGTTTCAACGCCGGCGGGAATTCCTTTGGTTTGCCAAAGGAACTGATTCTTTTTGGGGAACTCAACTTTAGAAAGAGTGTCCTTTTCGGGAACCTGGATTTTGACTCCTTCGGGGGCGACACCTGAAAAAAAGAGCTGGGAAGAGTAGGTACGAGATGGTGAGCGAAGAGAAAGGTAGGGGCGGTTTTTCTCTCGAGGCAGGGTGCCGCGGATGTAAAACTCTTGGCGCATCGGAATGTCGCCATCGCCTTTCAGGTAAAGAACCGGGCGTCCTTTGGGAAGTGCAATTTGCCAGTCAGAGTCTGAGATCTTTTTAACTTTATCTTCTTCCACCGGTTCGGCTCCGGAGGCGGTCAGGATTATTTTTTCACCGTCATCTGAAACGACGACGTCTTTGAAGTCGACGTCCTTTTTGCGGGTTTCAATTTCCAAGAACGCTCCAGATTGAGTTTGCGCTTTGAAGGCGACGCTTTCGCTGCGCTCATTCAGATAGATGATCCCCTGGTTGCCAACCACTTTGCCGTTGATTTCAATCTGAGCAGATTTTTTTGTAGTGGAGCGAGATTTAACAGTCATCAGCCCCTGTTGCGAGCTTAGATAAAGTTCCTTGGAGCAGAGATAGAGGCGGGTCTCATCACTTTCACGGTAAAGACAGAACACCATGAAGGGCAGATATTTCATGCTATCAACAAGATTGGCCTCGACGTCATCAACGGTGAATGTGGCGATTTCGGAACGAAGACTTTCTTGTCCTTGTTCTTGTTGAGTCGTGGCTTGAGTAATATGCACTTGGGCTTTGGAAACCAAAGTGTTGAGAATCGCTTTGCCGGAATTGTTTTTGACGGCTAATTCGCCCTCTTTAATGAGTCCTGCGGGCCAGGTAAAGACAATGCGGTAAAAGCCCTTTTTGTTCGGGGACGGTTGAATCTGGAAGGTCACCTGGGTGGTATCAAGAAGGATGTCGCCGACCTTGAAGCGATCTTCGTCGAGCAAGGTGTACTCGAATCTTTGCGGAAGGACTTGCAGATTGTTTTTGTCCGCTTGGAAATAGAGAGGCTTTAACTTGCTCGACCGAGTTTGCGCCCAAGAAGGAAACGCCGACAGAAGGCACAACAGCAGCAGAGTCAATCTTAGCATTGCAGGATCTCCTTTTTGATCTCGTCGGCGCTTTTGTGCGCCATGATCGCGTGGATGACAGCCAAAGACGTTGTCATTTTCGAGAGAAAGTCCTCGTTGTGAGAGATGATCACGCGACGAGGGTGTCCCTCCCAGGCTTTTTTGATTTTAGCATTAAGATCCCAAGCCTCTTGAAACGTTTCCGTGCGAATGGGATTGGTGGTGTCGTAAAACTCCACAGAGGCTGTGTCTAAATGAATGACCCAGTCATAACGGGCGAATTCTTTTTCTTTGGAGCTTTCCATGGCTGAGAAAAAATGCGCTTCACTGTCAGGCCAATAAGCGACGCTATCTAAAGAGCCGCGATCGCAGACAATAAGATTTTTTTTGCTGACGATGCAAATCAGTTCTTCCAGTTCTCTTTGGGTAAAGTAGATCGCCTTTTGCGCATGAATCATGGCTTGAGCTTCTTTGTAGCGCGGGAAGCCTCCACGATACAAGATACTGGCCGCTTCAGGAACGATAGCGCACTTTTGGCCCAACTCTTTTTTTAGAGCTTCGATAAGAGTGGTTTTTCCCCCGGAAGGGCCTCCAGTAATAGCGATTTTGACGTAGGAATTCATGCTTCTAGGATCACCAATTCGCAGGCAAGGGTCAAAATAAAAAACTACAGCATATAACGCAGGCGGAAGGCGATGCTATAGAGGAGGCGCGCCAACCAAGAAGGGGCGGCAAAGTCTTTTTCTGAGACAAGTTTTGAGTTGTCGATATCCATCTGCCATTGTTGCAGCATATTGTGCAGGCTGTCTGGGTCGTTCAAAATAACTTCCACCTCAAGATCATGAAGAACGCTGCGATGATTCAGATTGAAGGACCCGATAAAGGCTTCATTATCAATGATCATGGTTTTGGCATGGAGGATGGTCTTTTGATATTCGTAAATGGGAACCCTTTTGTGCAGCAAAAAACGAATAATATAAAAGGCAGCCCACTTCACCATTGGAACATCGGATTTCCCTGGTATAAGAATTTTCACGTCAATTCCCCGGCGGGCCGCTTTCATAAGGGCTCTCAGCAAAGCTCTTTTGGGAAGAAAATAGGCTGTTGTTATGTAAATGCGGGATTGCGCCCGATTGAGTCTCATCAGAAGATCTTTGTAAAGACGGCGTCTCATGCGTTGTGTGGTGTTGAGTCGCAAAAGAGCTTCGTGGGGTTCGGACTTGGGGCGCCAGCGTCCCAGCCAATTAATAATCCCCTTGAGATAAGTGCGAAGATAACTGATTTGAAAAGCCAAAACCAGGCGGCGAACAGCGGGGCCTTCCACCCAAACACCGGTGTCGCGCCAGGCTTTTTTACCGATCAAGCTTTCACAGTGATCTTGAGTGAAGTTGAAGCTTCCTAAGTAAGCTCGTTTTTCATCGATGATCGTGATCTTGCGATGGGTGCGTCTGTTGATGCTTTTGAAAACCCAAGATCGTTGCGAGGTGTGTTTAGAGAAAAGCCGTCGAACCCACAAAAGGGGATAAGGGAAAGGGTGGAAAACGCGCATTTCAATTCCGCGCTGGGCGAAGAGTCTATCTAATTGCGGAATGGAATAGTAAGAGCCAAATCCATCGACGATGACTTTGACGGTGCACCCTCGTTCGCGGGCCTTTGTCAGTTCTTCTATAATCGAATTTGTAAGCTTATCTACGGCAAAGATGTAGGATTCAATGGTGACGCTGGATTTCGCCTGGCGTATATCTTGAATGAGACTGAGATAGTACTCGTCCCCAGAGTGAAATATGCGAACTTGGCTCCATGACTCCATATGTCGATTGTTCAATAACTTATTAAAAAAGTCGACAGCAAAGAGGAGGGGAAGGCAAACTGACTCTATGACTAAGTGCAATCTATCGAATCTAAAAAGCGTTTTGGCTGGAACCTTTATGATTGTGGCGTCTTGCGGGGCGACATGGGCTCAGGCGGCTTTGCCTTCAGGTAAAACAACCGTGATCTATTTCGGCCAACAGAAGGCTGAAGACTTTGAAACGAAAGTGAAACCCTTGTTTGCAGAACAAGCGCGTCCTTGTAAGTCTTGTGAGATTGTGAACTACACCCCTTATACGAAAGACGGCGCTGTTGACATGGAGGCTTTGCGAGAGCGTATTAGCTCTTTGCCCCAAGGAACGAGCTTTGTCTTTTTTGATTTTAATATGAAGGTGAATGATCACAATAAGGAGCTTGTTGAAGTCCTTAATAAAAAAGCCGAAGCCGGATTGGTCGTTGTAGGTACTGCCGGGGCGCCGCAGGCTAAAGAGGCTTCAAGTCCATTGAGTCGTACTGTTTTAGGGCAAGTGCATGGGGCTTTGATTATCGGCGAGCTGGCGGAGAGAGATCGATTGATGCCAACGGGCTTTTACGGACCTGAAATGTTAACAGCACTTCGTCCCCCCAAAGAAATTATGGGGCAGGGATACAGTCCTTTGATTTTTGCGGCGGTTTTGGCGGAAAACTGGCAAAAGCGCAGTTCGCAAGAATGGGTTGAGTATTTCCGTTCTAAAAAGATGAAAAGTCGCAAAATATGGCTCGATCTTGGAGATATGTTCTAAGCGTGCGTCTATCGCCCCGGAAAGAAGACGATTTTGTCTTTAAACTCCTGGGGAATTCTTTCGTTTAAAATTCGCAACGCCTCTTTGTCGGAGTAACGACTGGAGGCGTGAATCAAAACAATTTTTTCGCTTTCGATCTCTTTCAGGCGTGGGAGAATTTCATCCAGGTGGGTGTGTCCCCATTGGCGGGCTTGCTCGATGCTTTTACGTTCGTCAAGGTAAGTCGCTTCCATAAATAAAATTTTAGATTTGCGAACCCAGTCGCGAGAGTCGAGGAACTCAATCTGAGTGTCTCCCGTGAAACTCACGGTTGGGATGTGTTGAACTTCGTTCACCTCAAGTCCCTGGCGACGGAGGTTGATGATCTCGTCTTGGTGCAGGCCCAGATATTCAGATTTTAGTTTTTTGTGAATCTCAAAAACAGTGTATCCAAAAGATTCAATGCGATGTGTGGTTGGGAACACCTTTATATAACATTGAGGGTTGAGGGGGATCTCATCATCCGCCTTAACTCCTATGAAATCATATTTGTATTGATGGTCTTCGATCTTTTCCCAGATTTTCATAATTTGATCCAGGGGCTCTACCAGCGAAGACGGCATGTAGAACTTGCCAGGCTCTTGGGAGTTCATGGCTTTTTGAGAAATAATATAGGGGACGCCGGCGGCATGATCGAGGTGTCCGTGGGTCAGAAAAAACTGCTTGAGATTTAAAAGAAAGGGGTACCCCTGGGCCACGTCGAAACTCAAGGAAAGCTCAGGCATGGCGATCGCTGTGCGGATTCCCGACAGCGAAAGGCCATGAAATTTATATTTGGAATGATCCCAGCTTTCTCCGACTTGCACTGACATCCTACATGCAGCGAGCGACGAGGTCGTGACCTATCCAGGCCACGGGGCTCTTGGGGCTCCAGGAATCATGAAGCATGACATAACCACAAGATTTAAAGACCACTTCGCTGAGGACGGCCGTGAGAAGATTTTTTTCGTCTTTATGAAGGCTGAAAAGATAATCGGAGCCTTTGAGCATGTGCTCCATTTGATCCAGGCGCGAGTGCTGAGGCCATTGATCGTACTTACTGAATGCCAAAGTGAGATCGTCCGTGAGATATTTATCGGTGAACTCAATGATCTGTTCAAAACTGACGTCATCTTTAAGTAAAGCTTTGCAGTCGTTCAGAACTTGCGCCACGTGTTCTTTGTTTGTGCCATCTTTTTGGATAGCTGCAAGAAGAGGATAAAGTGATACTTCAACCCCTTGGAACACGGAGCTTGAGTTCGTAAGGATCTCAGGGCAGTTGTAAACACAACAATGAACGCCTTTTTGATAAAAGGTTTCAGAGATTTTCTCAAGAGCCATTTTGGCCCAGCCCTGAAAATAGCAAGTGTAGGTTTGCCATTTATACTGGCCGCGAATCATCACTTCCGTTCCGTGATAACCATAAGCCGTATAAGAAACATGAGCACCTTGGGCCTCAATTTTTTGGCGTAAAGGTGCTGAAAGTTCGATCAAGTGGCGGAGAGTCTCTGCGGTGACTTCATTGAAGCTTTTCAGGCAAAGTTGACCGATATCGGTGTTCAGCAGGTCTTGAGTTGAAATATGACGATCTCCGACACCTTTGAACGCACGATTTAAAAGCGGCATCAAAATTTTGGCGCGAGGAACACCCCCCGCCATAAGGTGAGCGAATAAAACATTGGCACCTGCGGGGATGTGCTTTTCAAGTTCTTTCATGAAAAGTTCGGTGTTCTTTTTAAAACGAACAACACCTTTTTTTTCAGACTCTTCAATCGAGGTCCAATTCAATTTTACCTGGTCCCATTCGCCCAGCTTTACGTCTTTCAATTGATCGCAGGGAGTCACGCCGTGAGAGTCCGGCTCCATATCAAAACCAGCTTCAAGAGGCACGTTGATAAAAGGCTGTGGAATATTGGCAGACTCTTCGGCGGTGAGGGGACGAAGAGAGCCATCTTTTTCGCGACGACCAACAGTGGCGCGAACGATGGTCATACCACGACGTTCGGCTTCTTCAACCAAGCCGTTGGCATAACCGCGAGAAAAGAGTTCGCCAAACAACACAAGAACGTCTCCCTTTTTGTAGGGACTCAATGCCGGCTTGTCACGAAGAGGGAAGAGTTGCGTCATAAATAACCTCACTGTTCAAGCGCCTATAGTGTGTTGGGCCTGTGGACTCGTCAAGTTTTGACTCTGGATGGCTCAGTGGATAATCTGGTTTTTTTGGAGGCAAAATGCGAGTGGTAAGCATGGTTCCGTCATGGACAGAAACATTATTACGGGCCGGAGTGCAAGTCGTTGGACGCACTCGCTTTTGTATTCACCCTCCGAAAATGATTACGAATATCCCCATTGTTGGGGGGACGAAGGATGTCTCCTGGGATTTGGTGGCGGATCTCAAGCCTGATCTTGTTTTGTTGGATGAAGAAGAAAACCCCTTAGAAATGGCTGAAGAGTGTCCCGTACCTTGCCTGACGACTCATGTTTCTTCGTTACAAAATCTTCAGGCAGAGTTGGTGCGTTTGGGAGAGTATTTTAAAAACCCGATGCTCATGGAGTTGGCTGTGGACTGTTTGGATGTCCTCGAAGCCCCGAAGCCGACTTGGAATTTCGAAAAGATCCCTGGTTTTCTGGAGTGGGTGAAGCCGCCATCTCGCGAATATAAAAACGTGGTTTATCTTATCTGGAAAAAGCCCTGGATGAGTGTAAGTCGCGAAACCTATATCGGATCAGTTTTAGAAAAGCTGGGCGCCACGATTGTGGAGTTTCCCGAGGGGGAGAAATACCCCGTCATTGAAATCGAAGACTATAAAGACTCTTTTTTTCTATTTTCGTCAGAGCCTTATCCTTTTCATAAAAAGATCAGTGATTTGAAGGCCCTCGGAATCGAGGGCGCCATCGTCAATGGAGAGTCTTATTCTTGGTTCGGCGTGCGTGGCGTAGAGTTTCTGCGCGAAGCTCTTTTACTTCGCTAAGTAAACTCCGGGATAAGCTGGGCCCGACATCTTAAAGAGTTGCTCCATCATCTGCGTGGCCTGCTCTTGAGTTTCTTCTTTTTGCTGGTGAGAAGCCGGCATATTGACTTGTCCTCTCATGGCCAAAACAAAACGGTTGAAATCATTGCTAGAACGAAGCGTGATGAAGAAGTTTCTGTTGCGCGCATCCCCGTTGTCCTGCATCTGAGAGCTGCCAGACTCTTGAGCGATCAAGTAGTAGTTTTCCATGATGTCTTTGGCTTCCGTGCGGACTTCACCCTCACAGATCATCAAACCACGTGTTGTCGCAGTCGCCATTTCCTCAGCGGAAAGCTGTGGATTGAGGATCGCCAAATAATCACGACGACCAAACCAAGACTTGGTGTCTTTGATGAATAGGGTTGGGTTCAGTCTGACCACGGCACATTGTTCGTGTTTATTGACGCGAACTTTGAAGGTATTTTGTTGCACCGTCATCGAGGTCGAACCACTGACGCTGACAGAGTTGCTGGAAGTCTTGGAGTCTGAAACACCCCACGACATGGCGTAACCAAAATCCACACCGACAGAAAGAACATCCAAGAATTTCTTAGAAAGTCCAATCTTGGCATTGATGCTTGTCGTGCGTGAAGAGAAGGCGGATTGCGATGTACTTAAAGAAAAGCTGGTCCCTACAGAAAGACCTTGATTCAATCCTTTGACGAATTGAGATCCGCCAACCTCTTTAATAAGAAGCTGTTTTTCAACCTGGAAAAAGCGAGCAGGATCTTTAGCGACCGCATGGTAACAGTCCATGCCAAAGCCCATCACGTGCTTCATTGTTACGCCCCCTTTTTCGGCGTAAAGTTTTTTGAAGTAGTCACCGCCCCAGAAAGCGCAAAGTTTTTGAGCCGTTTGTGGTGTCAAAGTTCCTTTGGTGATGATCTCTTGCAGATCCGCCTTCGTCACGATCAGGCGAGGGTTGAGTTGAGTCGAGCCCACCAAGGCTTTGACGAGGGGCGCTTGCGCGTCCGCCGTTTTCAAAGAGATCAGTTCTAAGTTGTTCTCTTTAGAAAACTGAACTTTATCAGCGCGAGCTTGAATCGTTTTATATTTTTCAGCGCGAACTTTTTGTCCTTCGGTGATCACTTTTTGAATGAGGAATTTTTCGCTGCTGTTGTTTTGGCCATGGCCTGTTAAAAGCAAGCTGCTGATGGCAGAAGCATCGATCATTCTTAACGGACGAGAAGCCTCATCTGTGTTCAAAGTGATAGGCCCAATAAATGTCGGAACTTCAAGGCCTGTAGATTCGTCAATCAAAGATGTGAGTGGCGCAGAAGTATCTTTCTGAATCACTTGGCCGTCTTTGAGGTCCACTTTGTTTTCGTCAACAGGATAAATCTCAACAAGTAAGTTGTTGCGATTTCCCAACGCCTTCAAATCTTGCGTCTGAAATGTGATGTCCGTATTGACTTGGCCATTGATCACATTAACCAGCTTGTCTGAAGATGTAACATAAGTGTTGTTGGTGTCATAGTCACGGTTTTGTACGACGGCCAGACGAAGCATGTAGATACCATCGCGGAGTTTTTGAACCTCGGCGCGACCGTTGGACAAACTGGAGTAGATAAGAAGACGCGTGTCCATTTTAAATTGAATCTTCTTCGTCACTGTCAGGTTTAACAAAGAGTCGATGCCATAGTTGTATGAAAGCGTATTGTAGCTAAAACCATCCAACATCACTTGCGTCTTGGGACGGTTTTCTTGAGAGCAGCTCAAGATCAGTTTTTCTGTAGGCTCGACATAGCGCATGTCGCGGGCCAAGGCACCACCGTTGGATTCCCAAGGATTGACGATGATGTCCAGTTTCTCATTCATTCCCAGATCTTGGTTTTCGATTTGCACAAAACCTTTTAAGTAGTGTTGACAGTCAAAGTACTTGAACGTGATTTTTTCATCCCAGTTTAAGCAGGAGTTGTTGTCCGTCTTAAGCAGGGCCGTGGAAGACGTCTCTGTCTCAGATTGTCGGAACTTGGTGATCTTGAATGTGTGAGACCGGGTGGTTTTTTGATCAAGACCATGGCGCACGCAGGCTCTGATATTGTAAAACACTTCGCGAGTCGCAGTTTTTTCCTCACCCACGCGAATAAAGCGGAACTCCAATTGAGAGACTTCAACCTTCGGCTTTTGGTAAGTTTCCGCCTCGACAGCTCCGGTTTGAGAGCTGCGCGACACTTCCGTCAAAGACGAGTTCACGAAGTTGGCAATTTTGAAGTCTTTAGTTTGTGCCACCACGGTATTGAGTTTCAAGAAGGAAGAACCTTTGATTTGATCGTATTCACCCAAAAGATAGATGCCATCAAAGCCTGTCAAACCTTGAGGGCCATTCACAGGTTGAAGCTCCATGCCGATAATAATCTGACCGCGCGTGGGAAGTGCCGGCAAAGACATAGAGGATTTGATCGCCAAAGAAGCATTTTCCATCTTCACCGTCATCACTTCAGATTCAGAAAGAAGACGGCGGATTTCTTTGTCATTTTGTTGATAGAGATGAATCAGCTTGAGGCGCGCCTTAAAAGTGCCTGCAGTGAGAGGGCGCAAGAAAGTTTCACCGTTCATTTTAGTCAGTTGAATAGAAGGATTGGGGCGCATTTCAACCAAAAGAACCACGCCGTCCTTTGTCATCTTTTGTTCGGTAACGAAAAGACGACCGTCTTCTACCCAAAGTGGGCGAACAGTGGCTTTGTTATCAGAAGAAAAGCCTTTTAAAGCCATTTTACCTTGCTCTTGATCATCGACCAGGCGAGGGATGTTGTTTCCGTCATTGGGATTCAAAACAGGAGTCAAAGTTTCGCCATGGGACCAAGGGTTGATCGCAAAAGCAACGTTTTGATGGCCCTTGTGAAGGCCCAGGCCTTTAATGCTTCTTTCGATACGGATGTATTGAGACTCTCCAAGAAAGTTGTAGTTGATACGCTCTGCCCAAGTCAGGCAGCCGGCTTTATCTGTGACCACAGTTTTGTTCACTTCTTCAACGAGGAATTCATGTCCCGAAATGGCTTTGTCATAAGCGACGTCCTTCACGCACGCTTGAAGATTGAATACTTTTGAAGACGGTAAAGCGAAATCGCCTTGAACAGAGGTCTCAAGGGCTTTTGACTTTTCCGCCATGGCTTGCACTGTAAAAGTGGCCGCACCGGATCCTGTGTCCGTCTTATCTTTGGGGCTTGGCAGATTGCAACCCGCCAAAGAGCTCAAAGCATAAATGCTAAGAATGGTTTGAATGAAGGTCTTCTTAGATGCTTGCATAGAAGGTCTCCAGCTTAATCAACAGGGTCTTTTCGCGTGACTGAATGGAATTTGAAAACATGACTTCGGCGTCCGTGTATTTGATGCCGATGTTAAAGCCCTCTTTCTTAAAGGAAAGAGAACTTTCCGCAGAATAACCAATGCGATTGGTTTCAAAGCCCGCAGCATTGAAGTAAGCGACCGCAGCCTCAGGAGCGACAGAGAAGTAGCTGCCCTCAACGATCAGGTCTAAGTTTTTGCTAAGATGGAATTCGCCGTTGGTAAAGTAGCGGTAAGCAGTATTTTGATCTGCAGGACCCTTGTGATTGATGAGATAGTCGGCACCAATAGTCAAATCCAACGCACTCATAAGAGGGAACTGCAATTCGGAAGAAGCTTCCATTCCTTGGTATTCACTTGTGAATACGTATTGAGCGTCTGAAATTTTGTTCACTTCATTTCCCAGAAGGCGAGACTGCTGAGCCACGGCCGAGGGCAAGTTATTATAGATGAAGTAGCCCACCGAGTTTTTCCAGTAAAGATTCTTGGCTGATTGCCAGTGAAGCTTTAAAGAAGCTGAATTTAAAGACGGTGTTGGCTCGAGTTCTTTTGTATTTGTACTCAAAGACGTTGAAGTGGGGATCGCGGACTCCACCGCCAAGCTTGTCTTGAATTCATTAGATTTGAGAACTCCCTCCACGCGAGCGGCAGGGAAGGCGATAGGATCCATCAAAAGACCTGTGTGCATATATTTTTGATTCAAGGCCCCAGCAGAAAGGCGAAGGGATTGGACGGGAAGATAGTGAGCCGCCGCTTGTGACAGGGAAATCTTGTTTTCGGGTTTGTCGGCCCCATCCACAGACTGTGTTTGTCCTGATTGCAGGCGCAGGGAGGGTTGGATGTCCAAATGAAGGGTATTGCTAAGAAGATACTTGGCTTTGATTTCGGTACGAATATCAACGATTTTGGATTGGCTTTGTTCGTCATGGACGTCGGAGCCGGAGAGGCGTAAGCGCCATTCCGCAGAGAACTTACTGTCTTTGTTAGCCTCAGGCAAAGCCGTGCTGATCTGACCTTGTGCCCATGCTTGAGCGGTCAGTATCAAAATGAGACAAACTGTTGATAAAGCGGTTCTTTTCATTCCAACCCCGTATTCCTACCCAGGTCATTTCAAGTTCCGTGCTTGCAGGAGGTTCATTCATTTCAAAAATAGAAGACTTGGCGAAAATGCTTTTTACAGATGACGTTTTTTGTCGGTCAGTCGGGACACAGGTCGAGCATTTCTGTCTCATATTAAAAAGCGGTGTTTTGATTTCTGGCCTAATGTTAGGATTTTTCTGGAACCTCTATGAGTGCTGGTGATTGATCTGGGAGTATCAGGATGAAACCATCTTTTGTTGTGCGTAGCGGAATGGTCCCTCTTTTAGTGTTCGTGGTTGCTTGTGCGGAAAAGCCTCGTCCAGAATCGCTGACCTTGAAAATGATGAGAATGCAGGCCGAAACAACCTATAAATCGGATGTTTCATCTGTCGACCCTCAAGATGTGAAGAAAGTGGAAAAAGTGGTTTTCACTTGTTGTGTTCACCAGAGCGGGGAGCAAAGTCTTTGGCAGCAAATAAATAAAGCGCAGCCAGACCTCGTGGTTTTGGCGGGCAACTCCGTGGACTCAGTTCGCTTTGATGAAAAACCTCTGTCAGCTCAATATAAAAAATTGGATCAAGTGGAGGGGTATCGCGATTTGCGATCTCGCGTGCCCTTCATGGCGGTGTGGGACGAACAGGATTACGGCGTGAAGAATGGCGACTCTGAATTTGCATCTAAAAATGAAAGTCGCGAAGCGTTTTTAAAATATTGGTCCTATATTCCCAAATTGCAGACGGCGGATGCCAAAGGTGTTGAACACTCCATTATCTTGGGCCCTAAAGGTCAGCGTTTGCAGTTGATCTTGTTGGACACGCGTTTCTATTCAGCTCCTTTGCGTGAGGAAAACGGTGAATTTAAAAAGAACTGGAGAAAAAAAGACTCTCGACTGGGAAAAGAGCAATGGAAGTGGTTGGAGTCAGAGTTAAGAAAAGAGGCGGATTACCGCATCATCGTGTCTCCAGTTCAGATGGCCGCAAACTCTTATCCTGGAGAGCGCTGGGGCCTGAGTCCCCTTGAACGGCAACGCCTCTTTGATACATTGAGAGAGGTGAAGGCGCATAATGTTTTGTTCATCAGTGGAAATCGCTCTTTAGGGGCGATCGGAAAAGTGGATATGATTGACTACGGTCCTTTATATGACGTCACCGTGGGGCCTTTCAACGGAACGGCAGCGACTTCAGAAAAAGACTGGCATTATGTCGGAAAGCAAGTGGAAGAGCCCAACTTTGGAATGATTGAGTTGGATTGGAAGAAAAGAGAAGCTCAAATAAAAATTCTTAATCGCGCTGGAGTCGAACACGGGACTCTCTCGTTGAAGTTTTAAGTTTTCGACTTTGGGCTGGCCCTTGTTTTTCGGATCTGATGCGGATCTAATAAAAAAAGATGCAATTTATCGCCCTAGTAAGCATTTTAATATTTTCACTCTCGGCAGCCGCTGAACGCTGGGTCGTCGCTACGGTGGAGTGGCCACCTTATACTTGCTCTAAATGTTATCGCAATGGTGCAGCGGCGGAGGCTCTTAGACAAGTTCTCGAGAAAAAGGGAATCTCTATCGAGTTCGTTTTTTATCCCTGGATTCAAACCCAGAAAAATGGCGGAAAAAGGTCTTTTGTTGGGTACTTTCCCGCTTGGAAGGACGAGATCCTTCCGGGGTTTTCCGGTGCGGGACCGCTTTTTTCATCGCCCTTGGTGTTTCTGGAAAAAAGAAGTAAGCCCCTTGTATGGAAGACTCTGGATGATCTGAATGGGAAGACATTTGCGATGACCGAAGGTTATGGCAGCACCGAGGAGATTGCTCGTAAGGTTCGACGGGGAGATTTTAAGACGATCTCTGTTTTAAGCGAAGAATCAACCCTCGTGAAATTGGCGGAAGGTAAGGTGGACGGGGTGTTGATGGATCTTAATGTCGGAAGATATTATTTGAAGAATATCTTTCCTCAATATCAAAACAAGATATCGATCAATCCAAGGATCATAGTTCAGAAAGATCTCTTTTTTGCGTTCAATAAGCATAGCAAAAATAAAGAGGAGCAGTTCAACGAAGCTCTTAAAGCGACGAATTTTGAAAGAATTGTCGATAAGTATTTAAAAAACGTACCCTAGGCAGCGATCACTTCAAAATTTTATCCAACGAGGACAAGACCCGCGTTGTTGAGTTGCGGTTTTTTCCGATCTCGGCCCGAATCTCTTCCTTGATATGGGGAATCTGATCTTGGCGCTTCTTCATTCTTTGTAAAAGAACGACCAGATCATCAGAGGAATGAATGACCTGAACGATCATTCCTGAAGAATAATTTTTCTTTTGATAATAAAGGGCTTCACGATTGTTGCGATGCTGGGGGCCGACCATGACAGGCAAGCCAGCGGCAAGGGCCTCCATCACACTGTGAACTTGCTTTCTAAAAGAGCCTCCAACAAAAGCGATGTCGGCCCAGGTGTAGAGTTCTGCCAAGATGCCCACCTGATCAATGATTAAAACAGATCCGGCAGGCCAAATCTGCGCCTGGGAATACCTGACGTAACGAAGGCCTCTTTGCGAGAGTTCTTTTTCTAATTTTTCTAGGTGGCTCGAAGTGGTTTCGTGCGGGGCGATGATGACTTGAATATGTACATTTTTGAGCTTTTCCAGAGCCGGCAATAACACAGCTTCATCTTCAGGCCACGTCGAGCCGGCGATAAAAACGAAATCTTCGGGACTGGGAATGAATTCACTTTTCAAGGTCTTGGGATTTTCCAAACGATGAAAGACTTGGTCAAAGCGAGTGTCGCCACTCACCAGCAAAGGGGGTTGCAGTTCTAAAGATTGCAAGCTTTGAATGTCCTCTGCCGAGACACAGTGAATCTCAGAAAGGTGATTCAAGGTGTATTGCGTGAGGTAGCGCGTAAGCCCTTTCAAGCGGGACGAGTTGTCAGCAAAGGTGGCCGAGAATAAAGCCAAGGGAATATGCTCTTTTTTGGCGACAGAGACAAGCACCGGCCACACATCGGTGCGCGCAAAAAGAAGAACGCGAGGGTTCCATTTTTTAATAAAGCGAGTGATTAAAAAATCCAACTCCCAGGGAAGAGCGGCCCACACGTCGACATCGGCGAGACCTTCTAAGATCTTTTTGGCCGAGGGCGACGAGTACGTCACCAGAATAGGAGCCTGGGGATGCTGTCGTTTGATTTCACGAATGACGGGGCGGGCGTACTCAATTTCTCCACTGGCGGCATGGATCCAGTAGGGACGTGCCCCCGCGATGGTTTGTTCAGTTTCTCCGCTCTTGATTTTATAGAGGCCTCTGTTTTTGTCTTCAATCATCTCACGAAGTTTGCCCTTAAAAAGGGGACGGAAGATCTGCATGAGCACGTAAGCCAAGGGCGCGAGAACTAATTTGTAAAAATAGAAAACGAAAAGACTCATGGTTGGCGACCTAGCAGCGTTTTAAGTTCGGCGGCGACCTGAGTTGGCGTGATATCGACAAGACATTGATGGAACTTTTCTTTATTCACGCAAGGGCCTTGGCCATGTTTACTGCACGGGCGGCAGGGCAACTGTATTTCCATGATTTTTGTCGAAGGACGGGAAGGGAAACCAAAGGGGGCGGGACCCATCAAAGCAATGGTCTTCTTTCCTAATTGTTCAGCGACGTGCAAGAGGCCCGTATCATTACTAATTAAGACGGATGATTCAGCAACCACGCTGGAACTCACTTGCAATGAACATCGTCCGGCAAGATTTAAAACTCTTTCGGGGGCGACGGCTCGGATGTCTTCGATAAAAGAGTCTTCGGGTCCCCCCAAGAGGACGAACTTATGTTCAGGACATAATAAGATCAGTTCTTTCCAATACTCTTTAGGCCATCGCTTGAGGAAATACGCGGCCGAAGGTGCTAAGGCGATTGTGCCCGCGTAGTCCTTTAAAACCTCGCGCGCTTTTTGACGACTTTCTTCACTAGGGAAGATCTGGGGTGCGGGCGGAGGAAACTTCGAAACACCCCAAGGCAACAGAGGTTCTAACAAATCTCTTTGACCAGAAAAGGGCATCTCAAAAGTATTGATGCGCAAACGAAAGAGCAAAAATCTTTTCCAGCGGCGAATGGACCGACGAATAAACTGCGGGCCCACGCCAAGAAAGCCCCAGGGTCTCAATATAGAAACGATGATGCGAGAACGTGCATTGTTGTGAGCATCATAGATGTGCGTGAATTTTTCACCGCGCAGGGCTCTTGTCAGTTTGATAAGTCCCAGGACGCCTTCTTTACGGTCAAAGTCCCACACCTGATTGATGGCGGGGTGCCCTTTAAGAAGAGGCGCCATATCCTTACGTGTGATCCAGTGGATTTGTGCTTCGGGATAGGTATTTTTGATGGCCGCAGGGACACTCAAAGTCTGCACGACATCTCCGAAGGCGGAGAAGCGAATGATCAAAAATTTAGCATTTTTAGGGTCCCTTACTAACATGGTCTCTAGCCTAGCAAAGGCGCCAAAAAAGGTCACTTGTTTAAAAGTTTTTAATAGGCCTGCTCATAAAATGTCCCTGGCCGGGCATGGGCTTTGATCTATAAGTCTATGAAGGAGGCCTATGCCTTTTATCGCTCGCCCCACTTTGGGGGGTCTTTTATCATCTTTGTTAGGGATGCTGCTGACGCTGTTGGGCCCCTTATCTGCGTTTGCCCAAGTGCAGACCGAGATGCGACTTTTTTCTGACTCCTTCATCAGTCCGTCCTTTGAGGCCACGCAAAAAACCAATTATCAGTTCGTAGGTGCTCAGATCAAAACGGACCCCTTTTCTGACGAAAATCTTAAAATGGACGTGGCCGGTGGAGTCGCCATGGGCGCCCCTCTTTTAAACTATTTAAATATCTCTGAGTTTTACGTACAGAATCGCCAAAATGAAACGGAGACCTTCTATTTAGGTCGTAAGCGTATGCTGTGGAACGAGCTCGATGCCCGCTGGGATTTGGGAGTGTGGGAGCCCCTCTTCAAATGGAATCCCTTGTCTCCAGAGCGTCAGGGACTGACCGGTATTTTCTGGCAAGTGGATAAACCTTTTTATACTTTGATGCTGTTTGCGTCGCCGTTTTATTTGCCGGATCAAGGGCCTAGTTTTGAAATTGAAAATGGAAGTTTCGTGAAGGGAAATCCCTGGTTCCGCCGTCCTCCCGAGAGCATTCGGATTTGGAGTGAGGCGACCGCTATTGACTATCGTTTTGAAAAGCCCAATGAAGCCCAAGTCGTTTTGCAGAACTCATTTGGTTTGAAACTTTCGTTTGGAGATCCTCAAGGGTTGCGCGCTCAAGTGGGTTATACCTATAAGCCAGCGAATCAGTTGGCGATCGGCTATGAGGGAAATCTGGACGTCGGGCAGCTCAAAGGGGCGGTCGATTTGCAGCCTCAGGTTTACTATCACTCTTTGGCCGGAATGGATGTCACGTATAAAGTTCAACACATCCGCATGGGCATCAGTGGCATGATGGATCGCCCGAATAAAGATAATATATTTGAAGAGAAATGGACTCATCCTCTCTTTGAGGACGCGTTCTTGGTCAGCCCTTTTATTGAATGGAATAATGGTCGCTGGGGAGTGACTCTTCAACATCTTGAGATCTCTGGTGGCGACGTGAAAGAAGAAGGGGAGTTGGCAAACCCCAATCGGGCCGCTTTGATGACTCGGTATCCTTATCAGCAAGCACAGCAAATCGCTTTTTTGACAAACTATGACTTTGGGAAAAGTCGTCGTTTGGTCGGAAAACTGAGTTACACCCATTCTCAGAAAAATGACTTTGATCTGATTCGTTTAAGCTCACGATTCCGACTTTCTAATTTGTGGTCTTTAATTGGTGAAATGCAGATGGTGAAGGCGGGGGCTTTAACCGCCAGCAATCAAAATGAAATTGCGCAGTTCGTGAATAATGATCGTTTGATGATAGGAGCGGCGTATGTTTTCTAGAAAGAAACTCAACCTCGCACTGGCCGCGGTGCTGACGGTTTCGTCGGTCGGATGTAGTGAATTTTTAAATGGAAAGAAAGCCGAGCCGGAAGTGATTGAATTTTCGGATGCGCGTTTCGCCTGCTTGCAAGCTATTCCAGGCCAATTACAAAAATTTTCTGTCGGAGACGCTGAAGAAAAAGATGTTCGTAGCGGCTTTGATTGTATGACGGATGCGTTACGCTATTTCAATAAACGCACCTTTGGTTCGATGGAAGGGGCTTACACTGTTGAGGAAATGCGCAAATTCTTTGGAAAGTATTTTCTTAAAGAAAACAACGTGACCCCGGAATTTGCCGCTGAACTGATGAAGATCAAGAAGGCCTTGTTGGGGGGCTCAACGGCCTATATTACCAAAGAAGAGATTGTTCGTCTGATTGATTTGCTTCAGGTGGTTCGGGATGAAACCGTACAACTGGCCCCGCACGTCAAAGTCTTATTGAATCAAACCAAGCAAGAAAAAACCGAGTGGGAAAGTATTTCGGCTGCGACGGAACAGTTGCGTCGCAGTTTGCAGCGACTGCTTGAAAAAACACAAATTGCCAAATCTGATTATAGTTTTGAGGACGCAAAAAAAGCCCTCTCTGGATTTGCGGGATTCATTAAAGGAGAACAGCCCTTTGCGCCCTATGAACGTTATGGCGAGTGGGTTCCTGTGGTTGAGGCCGTTAAAAATATTTTGATGGGAAAAAGAGCTCAATTTGCGGGCCTTTATCAGTGGAGCGAAAGTCTTGATACTTTGATCAACTTGTACGAATTGGCTTTGAAATATCACTATTCTTTGAGTGACCTGAAGGTGGAAGATCAAGTCAAGCTGCGACAAGTGAGTCAATTTATTGGCCAGGGTCTAAAGCTGCTTTCGGAATCTCATCAAATGAAGACCACCGGACGAATTCCTGTTGAAGATATTGATTATTTGATTGAGCAAGTTTTGCCGAAGTTTACGACTCATCTTAGAGTCAAGTCCCTTAAGAAGACGTATCGTGCGGTCCTGATCAAGATTCTGGACCCGGATCGTAAGAATGATTCACGTGGTCTTCAGGGATTAGAGAAAAAACATCTGGCGACGTTACAGAGAGAATTCAATATCTGGCGCTTGCAACAAAGTTTTATCGATCATGTGGCCCCGATGAATGCCTCGCAGAAAGATCTTATTGAGGGGTATCGTCGTTTTAACAAAACCTACGTCATCGAAAAGGGACTTTCAGAAGATCCTTTTGAACAAAAGGCGCTAGAGAACGCTTGGCTGGATCTTGGAGAGCTTTTGCAAAGACCCCTCCCGGTGAGTTTCAATGCGGAAGGGCGCCTGATCGTCGATCCGCAGGTTCCGTTGCAAAGACAGACGTGGATGTCATTGACGAAGGCTAATTTGATGCGGGCGTTGTCGCGACTTCTGTTGTTGGGTTATGGAGACAACACTCAAGGTCGCCTGAGTGAAGCGGGAATGACTCAAAAAGGTCTTATTTCTTGGTACGACGATTTCCAAGAAATTGGTTTGGACTTAGGGGCTTTTGATCCGCGTTCGGCAAACTCAGGCGCGCGCAGCTTTTTGGAAGCCAATTTCTTCACGTTTAGTGGCAATGGCAACGATTTGATGGATCACAAAGAAACTTTTGAGTTTGTAAGCACGTTGTTTGCGGCAGGCCTGGGAACCTCAGAGGATCTTGCTAAACATATGCGCGCAGCAGGTTGTGCGGTGTCTGAAAAAGATGTCTTCGGAAATCCGTTGCTGAAGGAAGATTGCTTCCAGTTCCAGTTCCGCAAGCACATTCAAGTTTATTTCAATAACTTGCCTGGCATGGTGAACTATGTGCGCTCCCTGACTCAAAGCGAGTGGGATCAATTCTATCGTCACTTGTCCGTGGCTTCGGAAGTTCAAGGGCAAAAACGAGGCTATGTCGAAACGGCAAATGTCCGTACAATGGTGATGATTCTTCATTATATCGAAGGGATCGTCGTTCTTTACGACAAGGACCGAAGTCAAAGTCTCTCTTTAGAGGAAGTCCATGATGCGACACCGCGCTTTATGTCTTTCATTAGAACGGTGACCCCCGTCAGTTATGAGACTCTTCTGAATGAAGGGTTTGCATATTTAGTGTTCAGAGGTCGTATCCCAGGCGCTTCAGATTTAATGGGCTTCCAGTGGGATAAAATGTGGGGAATAGAAGACGCCCGGCGCATGGAGATCGTACGCCTTTTTGGAACTCTGAAGGATCAATTGAACAAGCCTAAAAACTAAGATAAGGTCAGTTCATGACCTTTCACGCGCTTTTGATCTTTCTATTATGGGCTGCTCCAGCACTGGCTTCCGTTGATGAAGAAGTGCCTGTGGTGCTGCGTGAGCCCGCCTCCGTGGATACGCGGGTTTTTCGTCCCGAGGCGCGGGCGCGTGTTGAAAGTTTCATTGACAGTAAAACTCTCAGAGCGATCAGCACTTATAACGATTGGTTTATTGGTGAGGTGATCTCTTTGGAGTCGCAGACTCCGGGGGCCGGGATTATTGGTTTTTTGGAGGTGACGGGGATTGAGAACAAACAAGACGGCACCTACGAATTGACCTGCCAACTTTTGCGCCAATCACGTCTTAGTTTCATTCAGGTGGGTGACCAGTTAATGCATCTTGATTTGAGCTCAACCAACGAGCGCTACAAGGGAACCACAGATCTGATTGTGAAGGAATCCAATAAAGACATTTCAGCGAAGTACAAACCCTTATTCACCCAAGGGGTTGCGGTCGGAGAAACGGCGCAAACTCTTTGGGAAGATGAGTATCTTGTGACGTGGTTTGGTCAGGTGAATTATGGTTTGAAATCTTGGCTCACGGTGAACACCGTCGTGCCGGCCGACTTTTTAGGGGCCATGAATGCGGGAGCCAAAGCCCTGATCTATGAGTCGTATTCGAATATTTTTGCGATGGGATTGAACTTCGCGAAGATTCCCAATCAGACACGCTCAACCTTGAATCTGAATATTCACTGGGATTCGATTTCTTCCGAAAGCGTGGTTTCTCATACACTTTTATCGATGGCCCTTTTCAGCTTTGAAGATGCCGAAGACACCACGGCGATTAAATCCTTAGGGACAAGCTCTTTCCAGACAGGGTATGAGTTCATTCTGGATAATTGGGATCGAGTTCTATTGGGCCCCAGTTATAACTTCGAAAAGAAGGCCGTGGGGGGCTATCTGACTTATCTCAAGATTTGGGATAAGTTTCATCTCAGTTTTTCTTTGAATGCGACGGATGTGGCTTCTCTTAAGTTCTCTCCGGTGGATGGTTATTATCTTCTCTTTGATGCCTATTGGAGATTTTAAGAATGAATCGTTTTTTTGTTTCAACTCCTCTGGGCTTTGAAGAAAGAACTCTTTTGGAAATGAAGGAAGTGTGGCCTTATTTGCTGGGTAAAGATGCAAAAACTCACGTTCTGCCTTTTCCTGAGGTGGCGGTTCTTCAAGGAGGACTGGAGTTTGAAACGGATCTTTTTGCAGCTCTTCAGTTGAATTTCTTTTTAAAAACCGCCAATCGAGTTCTTTTAAGAATGACTTCTTTCAAGACGCGCGACCTTCCTAAGTTCTATCAAAAATTTAAGTCATTGCCGTGGCGCGAATATTTAAGTCACGGCAAAGTCGAGTGGGAAGTGGCCGCTCAAAAAAGCCGTCTGAACAATGAAAAGCGCCTTCAAGAAAGTGCGGAAAAAGCCCTGACAGAGATTTTTGGAGCAGCCCAGTCACCAGAGCCTTGCGCCAGTATTTATATTCGTATGGAAGACGATCTTTGCACGATCAGTTTGGATTCAACCGGGGAGCACTTACATAAAAGGGGTTGGTCGACATTAAAAGGCGAAGCGCCTTTGCGGGAAACCATCGCCGCTTTTCTTTTGCACGAAATGATCAGTGATGCCACTCCGGCGGAGGTGGCGCAGGTCACGCTTTTGGATCCGATGATGGGCTCGGGAACTTTTTTAAGTGAAGCCCGGGCTTTGCGAAGTGGGCAGTTTGCGCGGCCTTATGCTTTTCAGAAGTGGAAGAAAACTCCGAAGTTGTTTTTGTCGCCAAGTTTTGCATTCAACTATGAAATGCCCACGGAAACCGTATTTAAGAAATTGATGGGTTTTGATCTGGAACAGGAGATGATCCCTGCAGCCGAAAAGAACTTCACGGAAGTGGAAAGGCAACTGGCGTTGGTTCAAAAAGACGGCTTTAAAGCCGCCGTCAAAGAGTACCGGGTCCAAGACGCCCTTCAGGGCGAGGTCCACGCCGAGAGCCCTCTCTGGATGATCGTCAACCCTCCTTACGGGGAGCGCCTTCCGGAGGCCCTTAAGGGAGGCCTTTCTGGCTTGGCCAAGGTGCTTTGTGGACGCTATAAACCAAATAAAGTGGGTATTTTGTATCCCGAAAAAGAGCGTGTTGTGCCGGTGCCAGAGGGCTACCAGCTTCTTAAAGAGGTTAAAATCAATAATGGCGGACTGCGCTGCCTGTTCACAATTTTGACACGTCTGTAAATTTTCAGGAATTGGTTAGAATTCAGGGAACCCCCTCGGGTTCCCCTAGAAAGTTCAGGGATTTCAAGATAGATTCCTGACCCATGAAAACAAGCAAATTTATTTCAGCTCTTTTTGTTTCTTCTCTTCTGGGTGTGACGGCCTGTACTCCTCGCGATGTGAAGGTGGTGGATGAAAACACGCGCCTTAAGATCAACGCTCAAAAAGGGGGCGCGCGCGGCAGTCAAAAACAATCGGGCGAGTTCAGCTTGGGTAATTTTGCTTTGGCGTCTTTCCTGATGGAGCGACAGATTGAAGCTTTAGAGTTTGTGAAATTGGCAACGGGAACGACAGAGGCCAGAAAGACCCAGTATGTGCTTGAGGATCAAGGAGTGGCGACCGATGGTTCTCAGCAGGTGAAGATCTCTTCTTCGAAAGAGAACCTTGAGTATCTAAGTGGGGACATCACTTGGAAGGTCAAAGCAGCTAAAACCTTGTTGGCGTCTTATGCATTGAAGAATGGTCTTTTGGACTCTGTTTTAGTCAAAGGTGCCAATATCAAAGCGACCGTGGATGCGGTCGGTAAAGACAGAACCTATGTGAATCTGGTTGAGAACTATGAACTTACTTTGAAACCCACCAAAGACGAAAATGTTGCGATGATTGAAGTCAAAACGGATGGAACAATCAGCGGCGCCAAAGGTGGCAAAAACATTCCGAATAAAATCACAGTTTCATTGACCATGACTGTCGACAAAGCTTCCTTGGCAACTCAAGAGGTGAAGATTCTGAGCGTGAAGGCGGATATGACATATCCCGGACCAGGAGCGAAAATTTATAACTCAGGAATTCAAGGTGGAAACCTGAATCTGAAGATGAGTGGTCTCTGCAATGTCCTGGACGGAAAGGTGACAGGCAGTGCGGGTCCTAAAAACAAATTCGATGTGAAGTTTGAAGGTGAACAGATTTCAATCGGAACGAATTGGACAAACAAGCTGGCAGGGTGTGGCCAGCGCCCGACGGTCGATCTAGGTCGTCTTCAAGTGTACTAATTAATTTGTTTTCAATGAGAATGAAAAAGGCCGCTTAGTCAGCGGCCTTTTTTTATTTCTTTTTCTTGGCTTTCGGGGTGGGCTTGGTTTCGGCTTTGGGGGCTTCTTCTTGAAGCACCGGAGTTTTGGCCGGGCTTCGTTGTTTCAAACGAACATAAAGTGGGAAGTGGTCAGCGACTCCATCCATGCGGTCATAGTCCCAGCGTTTCGGATACTTTCCCTTTTTAAGATGAACATCGTTGTACCGAATCACATCAATCGTGTTGGGTTCCATCTGATAGCTGCCAGAGCCCTCTCCCAAGAGACCTTTTGAGTAGACATGAGCATCTAAGAAGGACCAGGACTTGCGATAGTTGTGAGTTCCGGGGCACTCTTTGCAGCCGACAAAGTGAGACACGGCACCCGCTTGGCCAAGAATGTCGCGGAAGTAGTGCTCTTTGGATTCCTCTTCGTGTGTGATATTGAGATCTCCCCCAGCTATAACCATCGCATTGGGGCCTTTGTCTTTAATTAATTGCGCGACAAACTCTGCCGCCTGCTTGCGCCAGTAAGACGGATTGGCTTGGGACGGGAAGTGGGCCACGAGGAAGGTGATGGGATCGCCGTTCGGAGCTTTCAAAGTCACCTCGAGAACTCCACGGGATTGTTCCATCCATTTTTTGTCGTTTTCATTGGCGGGCTTCCAAGGGATGGGATGAAGCGTGGGCTTCCCGACCAGAGGTAAGCGAGACATTAAACCTACGTCAATACCTCGTTTGTCGGGACCTTCAATCAAAACGACGGTCTGGTATTGGGCCTTTTGAAGATAGTTTTTATTCCAAATATTCAGAACGTTTTCATTCTCAACTTCGATCAACATGAGAACATCGGGGCCTTGGCCATCAACATCAAGAACGACGGACGTCAGATTTTTAAGTTTGGTATCGAGCTGAAGTTCATTCCAATCGGTGGACATGCACTCGGACACGCGGTAGGCGCTGTCGTTGGTGTCCCGACAGGCTTTTTGATAGGCTGGCGTCTTCTGTTTTACCATGAGTGGGAGGAACGTATAATCGTTGCGATCTTCATCATGAACAGTGTCGAAAAGGTTTTCCACGTTGAACGACATCACAGAGACTTCATTGTCGGCCTTGGGTGGCAAGTCCCAGTGAGGTTTTTTAAAGCTAATGGCGCAGCCGGTAACAAGTGATAATACAAGAGCGAGAGTCAGGTTCTTATAGGTCAGAATTTTTTTCATGCTCTGGTTTTAAGGGGATTGGGTGGAGGACTCAAGCCTAAAGATATTTAGGATTTTATTGAGACTCGGCCTGTCTAAATTTTGGATATTGTGTAACGTGCTGCAATATGGCATAACTCCATGGATTTCAATTCCTTAAGGAGCTCTCATGCTTAAAAAGGCCCTGGTTTTCACTCTTGCATTGTCTTGTTTTGCTCCATTCGCACTGGCTCAAGAGCGTGAAGAAAGCATGGTGATGTCGGCAGGAGAGTCGATGAGACGAAACTGGAATGTGACGCTGTTTTCGATCGCTTCACTTTCCAATATGAGTTACGGAAAAACCGCTAACTCCACTCGCTCCGTCGACTCTTACAGCTACTTCGGATTTAACTACAAAATTGACTCTGATACGAAGTTTTCAGTGCGCGTTCCCTTTATCTACAATACGGCGGGACAGAATGAATATGCGGATCAGGTCAGCTCCGTGTTGGATCTTCAGGACGTGCACTTTGCTTACTCGAAATATGATCTTGGTTATATCGGAGATGTCGATATTTCTGGGAACGTGAAGCTTTATATGCCGACCAGTGAATATTCGCAGAACTCTAAGCTAGTGACGAAACTTCGTTTTGAGGTTTATTTCGAGTACTCCATCGGCCGCTTTTCTTCGATCACCTACGGAGTGAAACCTGATATTTATTGGCAAAGACAG
Organism: Bdellovibrio sp.; assembly: GCF_047637665.1. Classification (NCBI taxonomy): domain Bacteria; kingdom Pseudomonadati; phylum Bdellovibrionota; class Bdellovibrionia; order Bdellovibrionales; family Pseudobdellovibrionaceae; genus Bdellovibrio; species Bdellovibrio sp. The sequence continues at coordinate 120,593 of NZ_JBLJBT010000016.1, forward strand.
ACGGCCTATTACGATCCCAATACTCCGCAATGGGAAGATGGCACGTTTAAAAAGGATCCGCGAGGGACCACAAAACAATATTCTTTCGAGCATTTTGTTGAGGGGGTCATTGATATCAATCGGTACTTCTCTGTGAAACCCAAAGCGGGTTTTGATGAAGACTGGTACTATTCTTCAGATGCAGAACAGCTTGAAGGGAATCATGTTACGAAAGTGCGAGCAGGTCTTGGACTTGAGATGCGCGTGATGCGTGGTTTGACTTTCACTGCGGGAGTTCAAAACACCACAAGCCTTGGCAGTTACAAAGGCAAAGACGTGACATGGATGCAGCCTGAGAATACCGAATACACGTTGATGACCAACGCCTTTATTTTCTAGATACGGAAATGATGTGATTCCCCTGTGAGTGGATTGATGAACTCCAGCTCACAGGCCTCAAGTTCAATTTTATCATCGACATAGATTTTTTCCGCGCCATAGGCATGATCGCCAACAATCGGATGCTTTTCGTATCCCAGTTGCGCACGAATCTGATGGGTTCGGCCCGTGTGCAATTGAATTTTAAGCTCACTGCGGTTGTTGTCTAAAAGGTTGATATTGAGAATCTCGAGCACACACTCTTGCCAGCCCGGCTGAGCTTCATGAGAAACTATTTTCGGAGCCCGGGGAGAGGGTTCCATATAATGGGTTAATACTCCCGTTCTGAGTTCCTGTCCTTCGACCAGCGCGCGATAGACTTTCTTCATGTCCCGTTGAATAAGCAGCTTGTTGAAGGCCGTCTGAAAAGGCAGAGTCTTGGCATAAACAATAAGACCTCGCGTTGGCACATCAAGACGGTGAGTGACAAAGAGTTCGTGTCCGACAGCTTTTGCGAGATAGGACTGAAGATGTTCTTTGTGATTATCGACGCTGGCATGAACGGGGAGCCCGGAAATTTTTTGTGCGACCAGAAAGTGTTCGTTCTGAAACACAATCCGCGAAGACCATTGGTGGTCATCGCCGATGAAACGGCGAGGTTTTGTATGGACGCGCAAGTAATCGCCGACAGAAACTGAGGAATCTTCCTTTAGTCTTTGGTGATTTAAATATATTGAACCAAGATCCAGCAAAAACTCAATCTGGGTTCGATCTAGATCCAAAATGCCTAATAAAACATCACAAACAGCTCCCGACTGAGGGCTTATTATGTGACGAACTCCGTATTCAAATCCTCTGGCACTCTGCATACTATTCCTTTGAGCAGAAAGAACACATAGCACGGTGTAGCAAGGGTGTTCAAGTGGGAGTGTTTCCTCCATATTAAAGTTCTTGGGAGAAAGCTATATTGGATTTTGCTAACGAACCGATCTTTCAATGGATGTCACAGTTCGCTTATCAGCCGGGGACGGTTTATGCGGCCTTGATCGGAATGATGATGCTGTCTGCTGTGGGCTTTCCCTTGCCTGAGGAAGTGACTTTGATCAGTGTGGGGATTTTGGCGTTCATGGGCGCGCATCCTCAGCATTTCCCGCCTCCATATGAGGGGGCTCCGGTTGTCAGCGTGCATACGGCGTCGGCCATTGCGTTTGCGGCCGTTGTGATGAGTGATACGCTCATATATCTGATAGGTAGGGTGTTCGGACGAAAACTGCTCTATCATCCACGCGTGCATAAATTCTTCCCTGAGCACATGATGAAACGAGTGGAGGAGTGGACTCACAAGTACGGAGCCTACGCTTGTGGAATTTTCCGTTTCACTCCAGGCTTACGTTTCCCGGGGCATCTGGCTTGCGGTATGCTTCGTTATCCTGCGTGGAAGTTTATCCTCATTGATGGGATTGCAGCTCTTATCAGTGTGCCGACACAGATTTATCTTTTGGCTCACTACGGAGAGCCCATCCTAAATAAACTGCGCCAATTCAAGCTGGTCGTGCTGGCTCTCTTGGCGGTGTTGCTGGTTTATTTTATCTTTAAGAAAATTCGTGCAAGAAGAGCAGAAAGAGCGTCTTAAACCTCGTCCTGGTTCCTTCAAAGCCCTTAAAGCTCCTCCCTAATCACAGATCTTCTCGGACAGTCCTCGCGGACGCCCTCCCGTTGGGAGAGGCTGCTGCGGAAGTCGAATATCTGTGATTAGGGAGGAGCTTTAAGGGCTTTGCAGGACGAGGAGAGGGTTAGTCTCCTCGTTTAATGTCGTTTCTGTTTAAGCGGCTTTGTTATCAAAGACGTAGTCTTCGCTGATTTCACAGCAAAGGTGTAAAGCAAAGGGTTTGCTGTGGAATTTAGGTTCCACGTCCTTCCAGAAGATTTTTTCGTAGCCACTTTGCAGGGCGTACACTTCTTCGCGGATTTTGAATAACAAACCTGCCGGAGAGCCTAGCAACCAGTCCATTTGTACCAAATAGAAAGCTTCTTCAAGCTCAACAGGGTTCAAGGAATTAATAAAATTCGGCGGCAAATTGTCTACCAAATGGCAGGCGTTATGAGAGTACTTATGGAAGGCTTTTTCCAAGGGATTGACGAACAACTTTTCAACTCGGCTGTCAGGAGTTTTAGGGCCTGAATAGGGTTGAGCATATTTTTTAAAATTCCAATAAAGAAGAGCATCATTCACCACATACTCTGCGCGAGGCAAGTAGTCGGTGATCGCGTCCACTTTGACGCCCTCGTGCGAAGGATCTTCAACATGGGCGTTATGATCAACGGCGACCAGGCCGCGCAAGTGATAAAGGAAAGAATAAAGTGTGTGCAGCTTTTCCGTGAAGGGTTTAGAAAAATTCAAACCAAAATTGTAAAGTAAAGGCGAGCCCACTTTGTTTTCAAACCAGGCGAAGGTGTCTAACAATGGCCAAAGTGCCGTCAGGTCCACGCCCCAAGGTTTCATCGCCATTTCAAAGTGTTCATTGAAGTGATTTTCAAACTCTGCACAAAGCTCTGGATTCACCACAGCCAAGTGAGCCTGCAACGCGCGAATGCGGGGGTGAGAGCGTTCGTAAAGCTCGATGTGAGGATCCAGGGCTTTCCATGCATCCACGGCAAACGAGTAGTCAAGGTGGGGAGTTGCGACGGGGCTTTTGATGTAATGGTTCAATTTGACCAAAGACAATCCCGCCAGTGCGTCGGCCATATATTTAAAAGGCGCAGAGGGTTTAAACTTGGCATAGTGGCCTTCATGATTCCAATACTGAACCTTCACAGGTTTCCAAGTGGAACCTTTCTCCATTGTCACATCAAAACCCAAACGTAAGCTTTTATGCTTCATACAGACTCCTTCACCTGAAACATATCGGCGGAACTTGAACCTTGTTCGAGTCCTGGAAATAGGGGTATAACCTAGCCTTATGGTTGGATTTGGCTATTGGATCGATGCACATGGGCACCTGGCAGACCCTCGATGGGAGGGTCAGCAGGAACTTATTATTCAAGAGGCTCGTGCGCGGGGAATTCACTTCTTTATGCAAGGGGGAGTGGGGCCCGAAGACTGGCAACGCCAGCGAGAGCTCAAAAGCCGTTTTCCTCAGCATATCGGTCTTTGTTTCGGTCTTCACCCTTATTGGGTGGTAGATCACGATGACGAACAATGTGAAGAAGCGTTGGATTTATTGGCCTCGCAACTGGTGGATGCTCAAGGATTGGGCGAGGCGGGATTGGATTTTCGCCCGCATATTATGAAAGACTCTCGCGAGCGGCAAATGAGCGTTTTTGAGCAGCAGTTGGAGTTGGCCCACATGGCGGCCAAACCCCTGGTTTTGCATCTGGTGCAGGCCCACGAGGAAAGCCTCAGGATCATGGACCTGTGGGGGCTTCCCTCACAAAAAGGCATGGTACACTCTTTCAACGGAAGTTTAAAAAAGGCGCAGGATTTTCTCGGTCGCGGCCTTTATCTTTCGATCGGGGGGCCGGTCTGCCGACCCGATAATCAGAAGCTGCATCAGGCCGTGAAAGAAATGCCCTTGGAATACCTTCTTATTGAAAGTGACAGCCCGGATCAGGCTCCTCCGGCCTATCAGGGGCGTTTAAATCCTCCCGAAAGCATCTGGGAGGTGGCAAGAACTATAGGGGAGCTAAAATCACTTGATCCTCTAGAAATTTTAGATATCACTACAGGGAATTTTAAAAGACTTTTCGCGCTTGGCGCACAGGGTGAGGGAACTCCATGGACGTAACCGCTCAAGATAACAATTTGCCGCAACCTCAAGAAACTGAATACGTGATGCATCGTCGTTTCGATCGCATGGGACGTTTGGTGGGCGATGAGGTGATGAAAAAGCTCTTCGGCACGCATGTTATGGTGATTGGTTTGGGAGGAGTTGGTTCCTGGGCGGCGGAATCTTTAGCTCGTTCCGGGGTTGGAACATTGACGGTTGTAGATTTTGATGAAGTCTGCATCACCAACGCCAATCGTCAGTTGCATGCCCTGCAAGGTTTGGTGGGAAAAAAGAAAGCCGAAATCATGGGCGAGCGTCTTCGTAAGGTGAACCCTCAGGCGACCGTGAATGTGATTCCTGAATTTTATAATGAACAGAATTCTGAGATGATGTTGGCTTATAAGCCCGACTATATCGTGGATGCGATTGATAACTTAACGGCGAAGGCGCACTTGTTGGCGACGTGTCGTGAAAAGGGAATCAAAGTCATTACTTCGGGGGGATCTGCGGCGAAGATGGATCCACTTCGTATCAAGTTGATGGATTTAGGTGAGACCTACGTGGACCCTATGGCGGCACAAGTTCGCAAGATTCTTCGTCAGAAATACAATTTCCCTGATACAAAAAAGTTTGGAATTCCTTGTGTGTTTTCAGACGAGGTTCCGATGCAGCCAGAAGAGTTGAAGTACGACAAGGGCATGGGCTTTAAATGCGTGTGTCCTCAAGGTCAAAACGATCTTCATAGTTGCGAACACCGCAATGTGATTTACGGAACAGCGAGCTTTGTGACAGGTTCCTTTGGTTTGGCGATGGCCTCTCACATCGTGAATGAAATTTATGCGAGCGTTCGCAATCCAAAAGCGCAGGAGTCATTATGATCGTCTTTGCTTGGTTTATGATGATTGCGTTTATAATTCTGGTGGGTTTTGCTCTTGTGGGAGCGACCTTTGTGCATTGGTACCGCGAGAAGAAAAACGCCGCGAAAGCCCCCAAAGGCCATTCTCCACTTGAGTTTTAACGTAAACATGCTAAGGTCCTGCTTCTGATTTAAGGAGCATTCGAATGGGACCTATTTCTCAGTTTATTGAGCATCACTATCGTCACTTTAATGCTGCGGCTTTGAAAGATGCGGCTAAAGGATATAAAAAACACATCGAAAATAAGGGTCAGATGTTGGTGACATTGGCAGGTGCCATGTCCACAGCGGAATTGGGTCTTTCTTTGGCAGAAATGATTCGCCAAGGGAAAGTACACGCGATTTCTTGCACAGGTGCGAACCTTGAAGAAGACGTTTTCAACCTCGTGGCGCACAATCACTATGAGCGCATTCCTAATTACCGTGATTTGACTCCTCAGGATGAACAAAAGCTTTTGGAAAGACACTTGAACCGTGTGACTGACACTTGCATCCCTGAAGAGGAAGCCATCCGTCGTATTGAAAAGGTCGTTCTTGAGTACTGGCAAGATGCGGATCAAAAGGGCGAATCTTACTTCCCTCACGAGTTCATGTACAAAATTCTTCTTTCTGGCAAGCTTGAGCAGTACTACCAAATTGATCCTAAAAATTCTTGGTTGTTGGCTGCTGCTGAAAAAAATCTTCCGATGGTTGTTCCTGGTTGGGAAGACTCTACTTTGGGTAACATCTTTACCGGTCACTGCATCAAAGGTGATGTGAAAAACATCCATACTGTGAAAAGCGGTATTCAGTACATGAAATCTTGGGCTGAGTGGTACATGAGCGCATCTAAAAAAGCTCCTGTGGGCTTTTTCCAGATCGGCGGTGGTATTGCTGGCGACTTCCCAATCTGTGTTGTTCCAATGCTTGAGCAGGATTTGGGTCATGAGGACATTGCTTTGTGGAGTTATTTCTGTCAAATCTCTGACTCGACGACTTCTTATGGGTCCTACTCTGGAGCCATTCCAAATGAAAAGATCACTTGGGGTAAATTGGCACCAACGACGCCAAGTTATATCGTAGAGTCTGATGCAACTATCTGCGCACCGCTGATTTTCAGCTACGTACTAGGACTATAATTTAGTAAGATCTTGGTTGCGTAAATGAAAGGGTCTCCTTAAGGGAGGCCCTTTTTTTTGATCTAGGGATGGGGGACGGAGGCGCAGTCCAGAATTTCCTTCGAACTTTCAGGACCGATGGTGATGGAGAGAGGGATTTTTGCGAATCCAGAGAAGTGACCCTCAGAGTTGGTGACCTCCAAGATCAGTTGCGTTTGCATAACGGAATAGGTCTTGTTATCGACTTTAGAAACTGTATTTTCAGACTGAGCTTTTTCTAACCAGAGTCCCCTAATCTTGAGTTTCTTCGAGGTGAGAGGGAATGACTCGAAGGAACTTTGAAATTCAGGAATTTCAGGGTGTTTTTGAGGGTGTCCATCATAGAAGATGAAGAAGTTTTGGAGAGTGCGACGGCAGATCTGGGGATTTTCCAGAAGATCTTGGGCGTAGAGGCGAAAAGTCATGAGATCCCGTTGGAAATGGAAACGCGAGGGGAGCTCTTGCAAAAGGGGCAGAGATTTAAGATTCCACAGGATCAGCGAAATTCCGAGAAATAGAAAAACTGGAAGAAGAAGGGCTTCTTTGGAGTGTTTCATGATTCTTCATCCTTCTTTTTTAAGGGACGCAGAATCACCTCATAAACGCCGGCATGAAGTTCGCCAAGCAAAAGATCCTTATTTAGCAGAGGTTTTGTGGGACTTTTTTTAGAACGACCATAGAGTTCTTCGATTGATAAATTGAGGACGTCACAGATGCGAAAAAGATGTTCGATCTTTCGAGGTTGCTGTCCCGACAGCCAGTGATAGATCGTTTTCGCCGGGACTCCCGTTTGACGGGAGAGTTGTGCGACAGTGATTTTTCTGTTGTCCAAAATGTGGCGCAAGCTCTTTGTCAGGCTCATAGAAGACCTTTCGACCAAACCAAGATTAGTTTTGAGAAGAAACCTTGGTTTAGAAACAAAATTCTCGCTCACGAGGTTTCATTTCTCGTGAATGAGAAGAAAATTTCGAGATGTCTTGATTTGAGCTGAATGACTTCGGGTAAAAATCAGCCCCGCGATTTTGTTTTGGCAACAAACAAGCCCTATAAGCCGTATGGCGAATAAAAGTATAGCGAGAGAGAAATATAAAAATCAAGCGGCATTCAAGTTTACTCTTGATTTCATGGGGACAAAAAGAAAGCATGAGACTCATGAAAGTTGAAGAGCTATTTATTTATCCGATAAAGTCCGCACGATCTCAAAGTCTCAAAGAAATGAAGATCACCCAAGAAGGGCCCGAGGGTGATCGCCAATGGATGTTGGTTGATGAAAGCGGAAAGTTTATTTCACAAAGAACTGTTCCTAAGGTGGCGACCATTGAGGTGTTTCACGAAGCCGCGTCGTTGACGATAGGCTTTCAGAAAATGTTCTTTAAGATATCCAAAAATAGTTCCTTTCAGCGAAAAGTGAAGGTGCAGATTTGGAATGACAGTTTTGAGGCGGCGCTAGAGCCAGATCTATACTCGCAAGCGATTTCCCAATACTTAGGGGTTCCGTGCCGGTTGGTTCGTTATGCTCCGTATTCGCAACGCCGGGTTCGCTCTCACTCCATGGAATGGAAGCCGGAGGTGCGATTTGCTGATGGGCGGCCTTTGCAGCTTTTAAACCTGAAAAGTTTAGAGGAACTTAATTCACGCCTTCCGAAGGCTGTTACGGCGGATCGCTTTCGTGCGAATATCCTGTATTCAGGACAGAATGCTTATGAGGAAGAAACCTGGAAGCGCATTCGCGTGGGGGATGTGGTGTTCTCTCAACCAAAGCGGTGTTCTCGTTGCACTATGCTCACGATTAATCAAGAAAGCGGAATACCTGAAGGACCCGAGCCATTAAAGACGTTGGCAAACTATCGTCGTGAAGGGAATGAGGTTTTTTTCGGAACCTTATGGATTCCTGAAAATGAAGGGGTCCTTCGCAAGGGTGATCATCTTGAGATTCTGGAGTAACCTCGACCTTCGCTCGGGGTTTTGTCTAAGAGTTTTACAGAAAATCCGGGATCACTCCTGTGCGATACTTTTCTCTGAGGATTTATAGATTTTCTCCGATAGGAAGGCACCAACCTATTGGAGAAGCAACATGAAGACTCCCGCAAGTTTAATCAGAGCTCTTTTTTCGGCTCTGCTCATTCTTTCCCATATTTCGTATGCGCACGCGGCTCAGGAAAAAACAGGTCTTAAGGATCTGACTCCTGAAGAGGACGCTATCCTTAAAAAGCACAAAGTAAAAAAAGTACGCCCGAATGACATGGGGCTTGGACGAATCAATCAAGAGCGCAAAAAGCAAGGCTTGCCTCCTCTGAAAAAAGAAGAGGGACTTCCTGAGTATGAAACTGAATCAGGAGGTGCCGCCAACTCTCAAGACAGTGGTGTTCTGGCGACAAGCGGTGTGCCGGCTCAGGTGGACAATTCGACTTTGGTGGCGTTCCCGTCCATTGCCAATCAGGGAAATCAGTCCTCTTGCGTGGCTTTTGCAAGTACCTATTATGTGGCCAGCCATGAAATCTGTTTAACTTTAGGATGCGATAATAAGACCGCAGGTCAGAAGGTGTTGTCTCCGAAGTGGACCTACAATCTGATTAACGGTGGGGTTGATGCCGGAGCTCGCTTTTCTGATGCTTTTGCTGTGATGAACAAGCACGGGGCTCCGCTGAATGTCGAGTATCCTTATGACTCGGACTTCAAAGCTTGGAGTTTGAATTCCACACATTGGAAGGGGGCTTTGAATTCACGCCTTTCAACCTTTGCGGCGGTGGCAGTGAATACCGACACGGGAATGGCCAATCTAAAACAAATTTTGCTCAACGGTCACGTTGTGATGGTGGGGACCTATATTAATAGTTGGGTTTATAAGACAGTAGGCAGTGGCCCCTTTGCCGGAGAAAAAATTGTGACCCATCTTAACGGAACTTTGGGTGGTCATGCGATGACGATTGTTGGTTATGACGATGGCGTATGGACTGACATCAATGGCAACGGTTTGGTTGAAGCCGGAGAAATGGGCGCATTTAAAATTGCCAACTCTTGGGGGGCAAACTGGGGCAATAAAGGTTTTGCATGGGCTTCCTATGATGCCTTTAGAACGACCTCCACGGTGCCTAATTGGAGTGTGACGGGACGCCTTCCTTTAACTCAAGGAACCAGTGTATATTTTGCGACCTACACAGCGACGACACCCAAGGCCTTGGCGGAAGTGACCTTATCTCATGCCTTGAGAAGTCAAATCTCATTGCAATTTGGTTCCTCCGCGAACACTCAATTGTCGCCAACCAGCACCTGGGTGCCATTTGCTTTTGCGAATGTTGGTGGGGATTGGGCTTTTGATGGCGCTTCTGTTGAAAAAGAAGGGACCTTCTATTTTGACATTTCCTCATTGGTTGGAACAGATTTGAATACGCAAATGTTCTACCTGTCACTGAAAGACAGCCTTGCAGGAAGTGCTTTGCAAGCCAAGTCATTTAAGATCGTCGATCCTCAAGTAGGAAATACTCTGTACGCAGCAAACAACGTCCCGATGTTCGTGGATGCGGGGACCGGAACTCTGAATGCTGGCAATTACAATCCGGGGGATGTTACCGCCCCGTCAGTCCCGCAAAACTTCGTGGCCACTTTGAACTACTATAAAGTTGGTAAAACAACCAAAGCTCGAACTCTCTTGAGCTGGTCGGCTTCCACCGACAACGTGGGCGTGGCTAAATATAGAATTTATCGCAATGGCGTGAAGTTAACGGAAACGACCTCGTTGTCCTACACGGATACGAGTATCTCCAAAGGGGTTCGTTATATCTATGAAGTGACGGCCCTCGACAGCAAGGGGAATGAATCTGGTAAGTCCTCATCTTTGACGATTCTCTGGTAAAGGTATTTTGGGGAGGGGGCTTAGGGGCCTCCTTCTTTAGCTAGTGCCGCTCTTGCGTCCCTGACAAAAATCTAATCACTTAAAGTCCTTTAAAATTTCTCATACTCCGGTCCGATGTGTGCATTCTTTTTCCTACGAAGTTTAAACTTTAAGGATGTATCATGTTGAGACAGTTCAAAATCGGAATCTTCCTGTGTATTTTGTTATGCAGATTCGCCTGGGCGGCCTCCCCCGATGCCACCGGTTTGCACCTTTCTTTTGAACAACGTCTGGCATTGACCTACGCTCTTTTAGCGCAAGGTGAAGAAGAAGCAAAAAAAGAGAAAATCCTTGAGAGAGCCAAATCCTATATGCAAGGGGTTTTCAGTCAGGACGTTCAGACCGTCAAAGTGAAAAACTTCGATCAATTTTTAAAACTCTTTAAGGGCGAGTGGCCCAATACTCACAGTGTGGCGTTGGATGTTGAAGTTTTGGAAAAACGAGGCCCGCATCCTATGATGATCTTTGAAGCGGAAAGTTCACGGGTACAAAAACAAATTGATCAATATATAGAGTGGCAGCAAGAACAGCTTAAAATCATGGCTGAAAAGGAAAAGGGCACCGAAGGTGTCTCTGTTGAAAAGGTGGGCGCCCAGGTGATGGCCTTATTGCAAGATCCTCAGGGGCAGAAGATTGCAGAAAAGTGGATGCTGAGTGAAAGTGAGACCCTTCTTGCGGATCGCATGAAAGAACTCGATCGTGTGGGTGAAAAAATGGCGGAATCCAGTTTTGCTCAGCAACAAGATGCGACGATGCGAATCTTTATGGAAACGATGTTCAGTGAATACTTCTCTCGCCTCAGTCCCGAGTCAAAAAAATTGATAGTATCGTCTTACTTGGGCGGTGATCTTCGTGTCAGTGATATGAAGAAATTTGAGATCATGGTTCAAAATAGCGGACCTCAGTTGCAAAAACTATTGCAGGTGGTGGCGCGCCAAGCGAACTTGGCTCCTGAAATGTTGGAAGTGTTTCGAGGTCTTGAAAATTCAGTTCGTCCCGTGCCATGGACTCAAGTGGAAGAGATTCTACAGCAAGAAAAGGGCAACTATAAGTTTACCTATTTCGAAAAAAAGCCCTTGGGTGTAGGGACCATGGCTCAGGTTCATCGCGCAAAGATTCTAGTCAACGGCGAGCGTAAGGACGTGGTGGTTCGGTTTATTAAGCCCGGAATTTCCCAACGAGTCGCTGAAGACAAAAAGATCTTGGCCGAAGTGGCGCAGATCCTTGATAACAATCCGGAGTTTCGTAAAACGGGAGCACCAAGGCTTTCGCCGGTGGTGGATGATATCACGGCCACGGTCACGGCAGAGCTAAGCCAAGAGGACACCATTCAACGTCAAAAATTCGCTAAAACACGCTACGAAAAAACTGTTCTTCTGAAGACGCCTGAATACAAGAATTATATCGAGTTTCACGTTCCAGAGATCTATGAATCCACTCATAAGTCAAATTTGATGGTCCAAGAGATGGTCATCGGGAAAAAGCTGGATAAGGAAGTTGCGATGTATTCCGAGATCGCGCCTCAGTTGAAAAAAGGTGTGATTGAAGAGATGGCTAGAGTCTGGGCCCATGAGGTGATGTTTGGCAGTGGTTTTTATCATTCGGATTTGCATCAAGGAAACTTCATGCTTCAAGTCACGGACCCTAAAATTCGTCTTCACATCTTAGATTTCGGCATGGGTGGAGTTATCCCTGCGAATATGCAACGTCAGGTGATGGTGTTGGGCGCGGGGACTGAGCTCTTGAACGCCGATTTGATTGCGCGAGCTTATTGGAAGGTCAGTGAACAATCTCAAAATACGATCAATGAAACTCAGTTCCGATCTTTGGTTCAAGCTAAAGTCGCAAGAATTCGGGCGGGCCACGAGGTCAGTCCTTCTTTAGAGCTGTGGACAGCTTGGGCGATGGATAGTGGTCTGAAGCTTCCTTATGAGTTCGTCAGTCTGAATCGAGGAATTGTGATCGTCAATAAGCTCTTGGCCGATGCGGGCAGTAAGATGACCGTCACCTCATTAATGAAAAGTCTGGCAAAGGGCAATCCCACCCTAGTCTATCGCCGGTTGGTGATTGAAGAAAAAATCTCTCATAAGGATCTTGTCAAGTTGGGGTGGGGGGAGCTGAAAGCCGCACTTCAAAGTGAACAGTCCCCCCAAGCCATCCTCGGTGTGCGTTGTGAGATGGTTTTTCAATAGCAAAATCTGACCTAACTATGAAAGTGGCGTGTGGCCTCATAAAGAAACCAAGAGCGCCGCTCGCTTTCATCAATCCAAACTTCGATCTGCGCGGTGCTTGCGATGTCTCGATGTTCCGCACAGACATCGTGTGCACCTCTCAATGAAGCGGTTAAGGCTCTGTTGTCTTGGCAAAGCTCTGAGAGCATATCCTGAGGTGTCACAAATTCGGCATCGTTATCTGAAATTCTTTGCAGGCGAGAGATCTGGCCGATGGAACGAATTGTCGTGCCGCCAACTTTGCGAACTCGTTCGGCCAAAGGATCGGTCATGGCAAATATTTGATCGGCCTGTTCATCAAGGAGAAGGTGAAGATCTCGGAAGTGCGTACCACTCATGTGCCAATGAAAGTTTTTTGTTTTAAGATAAAGAGCGTAGACATCCGCCAGGGCTAAGTTTAAAGCGGCAGAGATGTCTTTGGTGGCTCGTTCCCCAAGATCTGTTGGTGTACGTAGGGGAGCGATTCTTGATTTATGTTGTTGTTGCTGTTCCATGCAAACCTCCGCCAGTCAGTTTAGCGTCTGTTCAAGATAAAAGATCTTTGTAAGTTGTCTTGATGTTGCCCGACATTTGACAGATAGCAGGTCTCAATTAAGTTTTCGAAATTTTCACAGTTTTGATTGTGGGCCAACTTGAGTGCTGCCAACAATAATGTCAAAGCAGAGGGGGACGTTGTTATGGCAGCCGCAGGCACTGTGATTTCTACGACTGAAAAACGAAATATTTGGAAGGTGATTGCCGCCTCCAGTGCGGGGACTCTGATTGAGTGGTATGACTTTTATATCTTCGGAAGTTTGGCGACGATAATTTCGGCTCAGTTCTTTCCCAAAGGGCATGAAACCGCAGCTCTCTTGGGGACTTTGGCAACCTTTGCGACGGGATTTATCGTGCGACCTTTTGGAGCCTTGGTGTTTGGGCGAGTCGGCGACGTTGTGGGAAGAAAATACGCCTTTATGGTGACTTTGTTGATCATGGGCCTTGCGACAACAGCGATTGGTCTTTTGCCGGGATATGAGACGATCGGAATTTTGGCTCCTATTTTACTTTTGGTCTTAAGACTTCTTCAGGGTTTGGCTTTGGGAGGAGAATATGGAGGAGCGGCAACCTATGTGGCCGAGCACAGTCCTGACGGGAAACGGGGATACTACACAAGTTTTATTCAAACGACGGCGACTTTGGGGCTCTTTGTTTCCTTAGGGGTGATCCTGGTGACACGTCTTTCTTTAGGGGAAGAGGCTTTTAAGGTGTGGGGATGGCGTGTTCCCTTTATTCTTTCGGTCTTGCTAGTTTTGGTGTCCTATTTGATTCGACGAAAAATGGAAGAGTCACCTTTGTTTGTTCAAATGAAATCAGAAGGAAAAACCTCCGCCAGCCCTTTGCGTGATAGTTTTATGAATCCTGAAAATAGACGCTTGGTGATCCTGTCTTTGTTAGGGGCGACCGCTGGCCAAGGGGTGGTGTGGTACACCGGGCAATTCTACGCTCTTTATTATTTGCAGACGGTTTTGAAAGTGGATTTCGTATTGGCGAACCAAATCATTGCCGTTGCTCTTCTTTTTGCGACGCCCTTTTTTGTGGTGTTCGGTGCTTTGTCGGATCGAATGGGACGAAAAAGAATCATGATGGCAGGATGTTTGATTGCGGCGTTAACTTATTATCCCATTTATCGTGCGATGGAAGCTTATTCTGGTTGGAACCCGATGGAGCCCAATGCGACAGCGATTAATCCCAATGTCTTTATGCTAACACTGCTGGTTTTCATTCAGGTTATTTATGTGACGATGGTTTATGGGCCCATCGCCGCCTTCCTGGTGGAGCTATTTCCGACGCGCATTCGTTACACGTCGATGTCTTTACCGTATCATATTGGAAATGGCGTCTTCGGAGGACTGGTACCTTTTATCGGAACTGCCTTGGTGGCGTCGACGGGCAATCACTTTGCTGGGCTGATGTATCCCATTGCCGTCGCGGTGATGACATTTATTATTGGCAGCCTCTATATCAAAGAGGATCTTGATGTTCGTTGGCATGCATCACCGTCTCATTCTGGGAAAGAGTGAGGACATATACTGCCTACAGAATTAATGGGATAATCTCAGTATGGGTCTCAATCTAAGGTCTATAAAGCCGATAAGTTTAGTATGCGGTTGGGGACCTGGGGCCATGACTTATCCTTAAGTTTTTCTTGGAGAAATTATTTTTTCCCTCTGTTGCTATTGATGCTCACCGCGTGTTCTGATCCTAAAATCGAAGTCGGTGTTCTGAATAAACTCGCCAAAACAAAAGCTGAATTTAAAGTGACCAACGCCATCGGTGATGGGGATATGCTTCCTGATGCAACGGAGTCGTCCATTCCTATCGAGATCTCGTGCTCAAGCACTGTTGAAATGATGGAAATCCAAAATCCTCAAACAAAAGAGTGGAAGAAGATTTCGGATCTTATTGCTGGCGCGAGTTTTAGCTGCAGCTCCGGGGGCCCTGTGAGGTTCAATTTGCCTCTGACCCATGTCGCTCCGTATTCGGCACCCACGACTTCTGGGGATCGTCGTCAGGATTTTCAGATTCGCTGGATGGTGAAAAATATGTACGGCGAAACGTCAGTTTACTATCGAACGTTGTCGGCACTGTTCAAAGCACCTACGGTGGGTGTTGTTGCTTCGGATATCAACCTCGCCAATGCTGCTCCGGGTTCGTATGGAATCTCGGGCTCCTGCTCGCAAGAGGGGGCTGAAGTTGCGATCGAGGGGCCTTTTTCTTCGGTGATTAAAGGGATTTGTTCCAGTGGCTCCTATAGTGTTGTTGCAAGTGTCGATACAGCTTGGGCTGATGGCTCCACGGTGATCAAGGTGAAGCACTACACAGTGGACTCTTATCGAGCCTACGGAGAGGCGACAAAAACCATTCTTATTGATCGCATGGCTCCTGTGTTAAGTATTTCGTCACCTTCGGATGGGACGGTGTTTACGTCAAGTCACTTTACTGCGGGAAGTACTATTCGAGTTGAAGGAAATTGCAGTGAGTCTTTGTTGCCAGTTAAGATCGAACTGAACGGAAGTTTTATTGTTGAAACCTCGTGTTCGTCTGTTGGCACCTTTCAGGCGGACGTGAATCCTCCTGAGGGGCTCTTTACAATCAAAGCTTCGCACTCTGACGGGGCGGGAAATAATACCAGCACAAGTCTTTTGTCGCTAGAAAAGGACACAACTCCTCCGGGAGCTTTCAGTATTTCTGGGGTTCGCTCTAACAGTGGGGCTGACGTCACTGCAGACTCTGTATTAACTGATTTAGGCTTGCGTGTGGATCTGAGTACCGCAGCAGGAGCCGCCTCGTATGACGTTGTCGTGAAGGATAGCGCCGGGGCCTCCGTCATTTGTCCTTTACAAGCGGGGGCCGTGACTCAATTCTCTTTTGACGGATGTGTTTTGAATCAAAGTGGCACCTACAAGGTTTTTGCTCAGGCCAAAGATTCTCATGGCAATGTGATAGCGGCTTCCAATAATGGATTTTCTTTCACAGTGCAATATCCAGTTCCTGAAATCGTGAAGGTTTATGGAAGTGTTCCGAATACGACGCAAATGCAAGGGGCAACTATATATATTTACGTTGTATATAATCGCGCCGTCTCGGTTTTGGGAACTCCTAAACTTGCACTGAATACCTCCGCAGAAGCGAGCTTTGTGATGATGGCCGACGCAGATAAAAAAACATTGAAGTTTCAGTATGTGGTCGGGGCCAATCAGTACGCGGGGATGTTGGGCGTAGAAGGGGCGGGAGTATCTTTAAACGGCGGAAGTATTAATGATATTGCGAACTCGGCGGTGAATGCCTCCTTGGCTGTGCCTGTTGATGACGGTGTGAATGCAAATTGGTTGAAATCAAATCGAATAAAGGTCGACTCGCAGCCACCGGGATTTGTGACGGGGCTCACCTTGAATCAGGTGTCCCCTTATTATTTTAGAACTCCAATGATTCATTTCGAACTTCCTGCAGGGGAGCCAGAGCCTGTGACCGTGTTTGCGCGTGTGCGCACCTCCAGCAATAGTGAGTTGCAGGGCTGGACAGCTGTTGTCTCTGACCAACGCTTGGATCTTGTGACTCATATGATGCCTGGAACCACCTATTACGTCGATCTTCGTGCGCAGGACCCCGCCGGGAATATTGGTTCTGTTGTGACGAGTTCCTTTGTGAGCTTCTTGTGCCCGACAGGGTTTGTATATATTTATAATCCAGCGATGCCCGCCGTGGCGCCCTTTTGTGTGGGGCAGTTTGAAGCGAAGCTGGGAGCGGGTAATTTACCAAGTTTTGTAGCTGCGGGATATCCTTGGGCCTTAGGGCGAAATGATGCCATGACAAAATGCCAAAGTCTTGGCGGGAACTATGATCTGATTTCGAATACGGAGTGGAATACTGTTGCTGAACTTATCGCTCAGCAAAGCGTAAACTGGACGGGGGATGGAATATTATTCAGAGGAAATAATAATCTTAATCCACCGAGAGAAGTGAATACAGCGGCTCCCTTTTACCCTAATTTGATGGTGGATCTTTCGCAAATACGTTCTCACTCTCTTCCTTACAATCAGACTTTGTGGGATTTTTCGGGAAATGCCACAGAGGTGGTTAAGGATCTCGATGCTGTCGTATACAGTCCTTATGACGGTTATGTGGCCCAGTTGGCTCTAGGGACTACGCCTCTCAAAGAGAAATACGGGACCAGTCGCATTTGTGCAAGTTTTGGGGTAAGCCCCTATTGTGGTTTGGGTTATATCAATGTTCAATACTCAGGGACTATTTGGAGAGGCGGTTCTTGCATTGATGCCGATGGAGCTGGGGTCTTTGCTACATGGCGGAACTACACGACAGGAGCGAATGATCCTGCGACTATGCCTCCCCCGTATGGTTACACAAACGATGGCGGCTTCCGCTGCGTCTATCACCCTTAAGATTTCAGAAAACGTTTTGTGAGTATATGAAATCTCAACGTCAATAAGATCGAAGCGCAGATCAAGCCCAAGAGAAGACCAATCCAGATTCCGACAGGGCCAGCACCGCCGTGGAAGGCTAAGAGATATCCAATGGGAAGGCCCATGATCCAATAAGAAAAAAAGGCGATGACACTCGGCCATTGTGTATCACTCATGCCACGCAAGGCTCCAATGGCAATGGCTTGAATGCCGTCAAAGACTTCAAAGATCGCAACAACGATTAAAAGCTGAGCTGCCCACGTGATGACGTCTTGATCTGTCACGTAAAGCGTGGGGAACCAATGGCGAAGGAAAAAGAATCCCAAGGCACAAAGACCCATATAGTAGGAACCAAGCTTAATCGCCGTGAATCCCGCAAAGCGAGCAAGCGAATAGTCACCACGTCCTAGTTCATAAGCCACGCGGATACTTGAGGCGATGCCGATACCTAATGTAATCATAAAGCTGGTGCTGGCTAAGCTAATAGTAATTTGGTGAGCGGCGAGGGGAGCGGCACCAAACCATCCCATCATAATCGCCGCCGAAGCAAAAGCGCCAACCTCAAAAACAAAAGTCAGGCCATTGGGAAGTCCCAGGCGCAGCATGTTCTTAAGAAGATGATGGTCGAAGCGATGAGTCCAGCGTTCCGTCAAATAGTGTTTAAACTGAGAATGCCAGTGAACATAAGCAATCATAATCAGCGCCATCAGGGTGCGCGCCATCAAGGTCGCATAAGCCGCCCCATTAAGACCTAATTTGGGAAATCCATAATGACCGTGAATCAAGACATAGTTCCCGGCGATATTGAAAAGAACGCCAAAGAGCATCACAAACATGGCGACCTTCGTTTTGCCGATCCCATCTGTGAACTGTTTGTAGGTTTGATAAAGAAGACTTGGCAGAACCGACCAAGTGATGATTTCAAAAAAAGAAGCCCCCAGAGTTAAAATTTCTGGTGTCTGTCCAAACCAATGAAGATTCGGCAGAAGCAGATAAAGCAGACCAATGATAAGGGCACTCACCCCAAGGGCGATAAAAACACTGTGCCTAAGAAGCACGCCGCCCTCTGGATAGTTTTCTTGTCCCTGCATCCGCGCAAAAAGCGCCGTGACGGGAGCCAGCATCCCCAAGCCAAAAATCAAAAAGACGACGAAGACACTTCCCGCAAAAGCCGAGGCTCCTAAAGCGATGGAGCCAAGCGCGCCCACCATAAGAGTGTCTACTAAAGTAATCACATTTTGTCCCACTTGGCCGACAATGATGGGGCCCGCAAGTTTGGACAGTAATTTACTTTCGTGAAAAAACTTAGACCGCGACAACTTCTTGGATCTCCGGGAAAAGTTCTTTCATGCGTGTCTCGATACCCTCTTTAAGAGTGATCGAAGAACTTGGACATCCAGAGCAAGCGCCCTTCATGCGGATATAAAGAATCTGATTTTCATATTTATAGAAAACAATATCGCCCCCGTCGAGGGCAACAACAGGACGGATTTCTCGATTTAGCACCGACTTGATATTGCGAACCATGGGCGAGTCATTGGCGTCGTCTTCTGGGGTTGTCACGAGCTCCACCACGACAGGTTCATTACGTTCGAGGTGCTCTTGAATCAAGCCACAAAGCGGGGATGCCAAAAGATCCCACTCCACCCAGTCTTGCTTAGTGATGGCAATGAAGTCAGGTCCCACATAGACGGAACTGGTCCAAGGAAATCCAAAGATTTTAGAGGCCAAAGGGGAGCGTTCCGCCTCCTGAGACGTAGGGCAATCAAAACCCTGGGAGGTCACCTGGCGATGTAAAAGGAACTTCATCGTCGCCGGGTTGGGGGTTAGTTCATACGTTACCTGAGTTTGTACACTAGTGCTCATAGGGACCTCTAAATGAAGAACAAGGAACATTATAGCACAGAGTCTTTTCTGCCAAGCGTGTTAATCCTTGAGACGCACTTGATTATATTAGAAAAACTCAATAACTTTACAGCGCTCAAGGGGTTTTATGAAGACAACAAAACCCTGGTTTTGAGCCAATAGCTGAGTTCTACACATGTTTTGAGGAGACAAAGATGACGCCAAGAGTTAGAGAGATTTTGAGCTGGTACGGAGCTGACAATCCAGGAGTACTTACGAATTTAGCTCGTATGATGAACCACGGAAAATTGGCTGGCACCGGTAAATTGGTGATTTTGCCTGTCGACCAAGGTTTTGAACATGGTCCGGCTCGCTCTTTTGCGAAAAATCCAGATGGATATGATCCTGCTTTCCACGTTGAGTTGGCGATTGAGTCAGGCTGTAACGCCTATGCCGCTCCTCTTGGCGCATTGGAGGCTATTGCGCGCGATTATGCCGGTGAGATTCCTTTGATTCTTAAAATCAACAACTCCGACACCCTTTACACCAACAAAAGCCCGATTTCAGCGATGACCTCATACATCGACGATGCTTTGCGACTGGGTTGTGCGGGAATTGGTTTTACAATTTACCCTGGATCTTCTGAGCGAAAAAATCAGTATGAAGAAATCGCGCAGGCAGCTCGTGAAGCGAAAGCAGCGGGTCTTGCGGTTGTGATTTGGTCTTACCCTCGTGGTGAGCAATTATCCAAAGAAGGCGAAACCGCGATTGACGTGGTTGCTTACGCAGCTCACATTGCGGCTCAATTGGGCGCGCACATTATCAAAGTGAAACCTCCAACAGCACACATCGAACAAGCGGCTGCAGCGAAGGTTTACCAAGAGCAAGGTATTAAAGTCACAACGATGGCAGATCGTATCCGTCACGTTGTTCAATCTTCTTTCAACGGAAAGCGCATTGTGATTTTCTCTGGCGGAGAAGCCAAGGGCACAGAAGAGCTTCTGAAGGAAGTTTCTGAATTGGCACAAGGTGGAGCTTTCGGCTCTATCATGGGTCGTAACGCCTTCCAACGTCCGAAGAAAGAAGCGATTCAATTGTTGCACAATGTGATGGAAACTTTTGCCGGTAAAAAACTATAGGAACTTCAATGTCGATCAATGAGAACCCCTTAAGAGCCGAAAAACGCAAAAAACTTCATGCCCTTCGCGAGAAAGGCATCAACCCTTATCCTTATGTGTTTGAGAATAAGGCGAAGATTGCAGAAATCGTTGCCGAGCACGCAGCGACTTTGCAACCCGGTGAAAAGAAGCCTGAATTTGCTTATCGTATTGCCGGTCGTTTGATGACTTTGCGTGCGATGGGGAAAGCTTCGTTCTTCAACATGCAGGATCAGACGGGCACCGTGCAAGTCTATGTAAAAACGGAAGAGCTTTCTGAACAAGATCGCGCGGCGTTTGAGTTGGTTGATTTGGGTGATATCGTCGGCGTGAATGGTTTTGTGTTTAAATCGCAAAAAGGTGAGTTCTCAATTTACGTTAAAAGTTTTCAAATTTTGACGAAATCAATTGAGCCTTTGCCCGAGAAATTCCACGGGGTTCAAGATATTGAAATCAAGTATCGTCACAGACACTTGGATTTGATCTCAGATCCGGACTCGCGCAAGGTCTTTGAAACTCGCTCTAAGATTATCAAAGAAATCCGTCGTTTCTTGGACGACCGTGGTTTCATGGAAGTAGAAACTCCGACGTTGCAACCTGTTTACGGGGGAGCTGCAGCGACTCCGTTTACAACTCATCATAAAGCTTTGGACATGAAGCTTTACATGAGAATTTCTCCTGAGCTTTATTTGAAGCGTTTGATCGTGGGCGGATTTGAAAAAGTTTACGAGATCAGCAAGAACTTCCGCAATGAAGGAATCGATAGAACTCACAACCCAGAGTTTGCATTGCTTGAGTTCTATGAGGCCTACACCGACTACAACTATCAAATGAAACAGTTTGAAGAGATCATTTCCACTTTGGCGCAAAAAGTGACCGGCGGCATGAAGATCACTTACCAAGGTAAAGAAATTGATTTCACTCCTCCGTGGAGACGTTTGACGGTTTTTGATGGCGTTCGTGAGTATGCAGGGGTTGATCCTGAAAACGCGACGGATGAAGAGATCTTCCAAGCGACTCGTAAACACGGCAGCAAAGAAGACAAGCCTGGAAAGCGTGGTGAGATGTTGATGGAGCTTTTTGAGCTCACAGCAGAACAGCACTTGTGGCAACCGACCTTTGTGTTGGATCACCCGGTAGAGATTTCTCCATTGACGAAGATTCATCGCCGCGATTCCAGATTGGTGGAACGTTTTGAGCCGTTTGCAGCGTGCATGGAAATCGGGAATGCTTATTCGGAACTCAACGATCCAGAGGATCAGTTGGCGCGTTTGAAAGAGCAAGAAGCGTCACGCGCGACGGATGAAGAGGCGCACCCTATGGACGAGGACTTCTTGTTGGCGATTGATGCGGGAATGCCGCCAACGGGCGGAGTGGGAATCGGCATCGAGCGCATCGTGATGCTCTTGACCGATCGACCTAGTATTCGGGATATCATTTTCTTCCCGACGATGAGAATTACTAAATAGGAATTACGAAGGGGGCTTGTGGCCCCCTTCTCTTTGCCGGGAGCCCCTTCCTTCCCTCACGCCAGCGGCCCTCAGACAGTCCTCGCGGACGCCCTCCCTTTGGGAGAGGCTGCTGCGGAACTCGGGCCGCTAGCGTAAGGGAAGGAAGGGGCTCCCAGCAAAGAGAAGGCACGACGACCGGTCTATTTAATGCCAATGAATCTCCCCTGGATTTTTGGTTTCCCGAGCTGGATGCTCGGGAAAGGGGGCTCGGGGTCGCCCGATTGTCAGGATGCTCAGATGGGGTAGATGACGGAAGTTCATTAGTTAACATGAATCCGAAAAGTAATCGGAGGGTAGAATGAAAAGATATGTCTTAATTGTAGTCGCAGTTCTCTTGGCATCAGCCTGTCAGCAAAAGCCGACAAAGATTTCAGTTCAAGAGCCTGTGATCAGTGAAGGGGTGACGGCGGAAAAGCTTTTGAAAGAGAAGGCTGTTATCTTGGATGCTCGGCCGGCTTTTGAATTTAATTTGGCGCATGTGCCAGGCGCGATCAATGTTCGGTGGGAAGATTTTTCGCAAAACAGTCCTCGCTCTCGGGGGCTTTTGCAGGGGGATCTTTTTTCTTTGGCTCGCCGTTTGGCTTTGGTGGGGATTGATCCTGATACCAAGGTTGTTGTTTTGGGAAAAGGGGCTCAAGGGGGCGGTGAAGAGGGGCGTGTTGCTTGGACTTTGAAGGTTTTAGGAGTCAAAGATGTTTATACGCTGGTGCATACTTCCTATCGAGAGATGAATACAGCCAAGGAAGCGCCGCTTATTCAGAATAAATCTTATTGGAAGCCGCAGGAAAGTGAATCTTTAGTCACGGATATCAAAGACTTCAAAAAGCAGATCGCTAAGCCAGGTGCGGTGATTTTGGACGTGCGTTCTTCGCAAGAGTTTGCACTTCGCAATCTTTCGATTGAAAAAGGGGTGAAGGCCTCTGTGTACAATGTTGAGTGGAAAGAGTTCTTTGATGGCAAGGGTCTGCCTCAGTCAAAAATCGAGGGGCTTCTTCGTGAAAAAGGAATTCCTAAAGAGGCCATGATTTTTGTGGTAAGCAATCATGGTGTGCGCTCCGGCGCGGTCACTTATGCTTTGCAGTTTCTTGGCTACAAAAGAGTCAGCAATGTGGCCGGAGGATATGAACAATGGAAGTAGACTCTCAAGAACTCATTCGTATTTTAAAGGATAAAATTGTTCTTTATCAGCACTTGGGAATTGAAGTTGTTAAAATAGATTCTCATGAAGTTCGTTTTAAGGTCTCTTTAGAGAAAAACAAGAATCACAAAGGGACCGCCTTTGGGGGAAGTCTTTACGCTACGGGAGTGTTGGCTTCTTATGCCTTAGTGCTTGCCGGTCTTCATGAACGACATATTCCGACTGAAAATATTGTGATAGCCAAAGGCGAGATTCAGTATCTGCGCCCTGTGGATACGGATTTTGAAGTTGTGTGCCAGTTTTCTTCTCTCGAGGAAGAGGATCAGTTCTTCGCTGAGCTTAATACTAAAGGCAAAGTTCGGGGAGCCCTTGCGACGCGAATATTGGGCGCGGATGGCGTTCTAAAGGCCACGCTGATGGGTGTGTTTGTTGTAAAGAAATGAGAATCAATAGGGGACCTTATCAAACAAAATAGGGGTCCCCGCTCTGCTGACTGCTTCGAGTACGATTATTTTCTATAAACATTAAGTAATTTTCTTGTTTCTCCGAAGAATACAAAGATGTGATGGGCTCGCATTGAGTTCTTCTTAAATGTACGTAATGGAAACAAGGAGATTGCCTCTTTATGAAACACCTTAGTCATTGTTCGTTGCTCATGAGGGCAGTCCGTTTCCTCTTCCTTTCTGCGATCTTTGTTTTCCTTTCTGCCTGTGGAAATATGACCGCCGATCTGGCAAGTATTCTCAGCGGCTCTTCTATTCAGTTCCCGGAAGCAAGTAATCCTTCCAGTATTGTTGTTGGCGAGTCGAGTGCTTTGAACCCCGTTGGTGGTGTTGAGCCTTACACCTATACAGTGGTGTCAGGCGGGGGAAGCATCTCAGACTCGTCCACATATACGGCGCCGTCTTCACCAGGAGTTGTGGTTATTAAGGTGACTGATTCTGCGGGGAATTCTTCTCACTTTACAGTTAATATTGTTCCCGGTTTAACAGCGAGTATTGCAACTCCAGTGATTGCCTTAAATAATGCGGCGACGGTGGTCCCTCAAGGGGGGATTGCGGGTTACTCATACTCAGTGGTTAGCGGAGGTGGAGTGATTAGCGCATCGGGGAATTATGAACCTCAGGGGTTCATGGGGACTGCGACGATCCACATTTCTGATTCAGCAAATCATACGTTTGCAATCGACATCACCACAAACGCTCTTTTGCAGATTTCTCCTGCTAATTCTTCTATCTATACAATGACGACACAGCCCTTTTCGGCAACTGGTGGTGTTCCTCCTCTTAGCTATTCCGTGCTCTTGGGAGGAGGCTCGATAGGGTTTAGTGATGGTCTTTATCAGGCCAGCGCCTCTTCGGGAACCGCGACGGTTGTCGTCAGTGATGCTCTCGGGAACTCGTCATCAACTCAAGTCACTATTCAACAAGGAGTCAGCCTTATGCCGACAGCTGTGACCTTGGCTGTGGGAAATACGCAAGTTTTCACTGCGGGCGGGGGACCGGCGCCCTATGTTTTTGAAATTTCTAATGGGGATGGTGTCACGGGAGCGATCGTCAGTTCTACGGGGACAACGGTCACGGCAGAAGCTTTAGCTGTGGGCACATTTGTTCTGCGAGTAACGGACTCCACTCCGCGAAGTTTTGATGTTTTAGTAACGGTCAATCAGGCTCTAACGGCTTCAGCGTCGCATTCTACCATCACGGAAAATAACACGTCGACGGTTTCGGGGGTGAATGGTGTTCCGCCGTATTCATATGCTCTTGCATCGGGTCCAGGGAGTGTTAATGCCACGACAGGTGTTTATACGCCAGGAACAGGTGGTGCTGGTGTAATTGTCGTCACTGACTCCAAAGGGAATACAAGTTCTCGTACCATCTTCGTGAATCCAGCGGTGAGAATCGTAACGCTTTCTTCTGTCGTTGCGACGGGGGAAAGTCTGTCCATGGATGTCGCAGGAGGTGTTTCTCCTTATAATTTCTTTGTTGTTTCCGGGGCAGGCAATCTGTCTGGGTGGTCCTATATAGCTCCAGCAAATCCCGAGACTCTGGTTTTAAGAGTCCAAGACAGTCTTGGTAATATAGATGAAGTCTCTATTCCGGTGGTGCATCGTCCTTTGATTTCTGATTTTCAAATAACGACATCGGTGTTTCAAAACACGGCGTTCGCACAAAATAGCCTTTCTTTGTCGTTTGTAGCGTCACATCACACACAGTGGTGTATTCAGTTCAGAGTCTCGGCACCTGATAGTTGTACTTGGAACTCGACGCCGCTGCCAGCCTCCACGCCATTGGAAGATGATGGAAAAGAAATTAAAACTTTTTATGCGTGGGTAAAGAACAGTTATGGATTGATTTCTGCTCCGAAAAGTTCTTCGGTGGCTTTTAATTCTAAATTCCCAATTGGTTCGAATCTCCTGTTCGATGCGCCAGTCAGTGTAACAGTTGATGGAGATGGTTTTGTTTATACGCTGGATTGGTTCAAGGGAATATTTCGTAAGTTCTCCGCCACAGGCGAGCCAGTTTTAAGTTTCGGTGGCAAAGGCAGTACAAACGGCAAGTTTAGTGTTCCTCAAAGTGGTATTGTTCGTCATCCGTCCGGAGACATCTATATTTATGATACCGGCAATTCATGTATCAAGGTTTTTGACTCACAAGGAAATTATAAATTTCAATTTGGATACCCAGGGACAGGTCCTGGTCAGCTTTCCCCTTTGCTTGGTGCAAAGAATGGCAATTCAATAGCTCTTGCATCTGATGGAAACATCTTGGTGGCGGATACGAACAATCATCGAGTGCAAGTCTTTACTCCGACGGGCAATTACCTAAGTCAGTTCGGATCTTTAGGCAGTGCCGATGGAAAATTCAATTTACCTATTTCTCTCACGTTAGGCTCTGGTGGTGATATCTATGTCCTTGAAAGGGGTAATAATCGTATCCAAAGATTTGATTCGGCAGGGGTTTACAAAAGTAAATTTGGAGTGGCAGGAACGGGTGATGGTCAGATATCTGCGGCAAGTGCGGGACTCGCCGTTGATTCTGGTGGAAATATTTATGTCTCGGAACATCCAAGAGTTCAGAAGTTTAGTCCGGCAGGAACGTTTTTGTTTAAACTGACTGTCGATTATGTGACCGGTTTGGCAGTTGATAGTAGTGACAATTTATATGTTACCGTGAGTAGGGATGCTGAAGGAGCTGTTCGAAAGTATTCGCCTTCTGGAGGCCTTTTAGACTCCTTTGGTAGTGCTTCTGCTAAGTTGGGCCATTTTGAAAACCCGGAAGATTTTGCGACGGATGCATCAGGAAATATCTATGTTGCAGATACTGGCAATCACCGTATTCAGAAATTTGATTCCAGTGGTAATTTTATTTTATCCTTTGGCAGTAAGGGAACCGGAAATACTGAGTTTAATAGACCTTTCAGTATTACTATTGATAGCGACGGGAATATTCAGGTCATTGACCTGGATAATAATCGTATCAAGAAGTTCACCTCTTCTGGAGGCTTCATTTCATCCAGATCCGCAAGTGGCTTAATGATGATACGCAGTGATTCAGCAGGGGGTCTTTATGTAGGAAGTGGTGGATGGATTACAAAAACGGACAATGATGGAAATTATATCAAGGACGTTGGGGCAGCGGAGAAAATGAGTGTATATCAAGATCGAATTTATATGCTTTCTGATACAGGAATAAATGTTTATGATTTGGCTGGAAATACTTTAGGAAGTGATCTGGATATAAGTGGCACAATAGATGTGAACAACGTTCGCGCGATGCTGTTTAACGGTGGTTATCTTTTGGTGTGTGGAAGTGGTGGAGCTCAGAGCAATATGCTTCACTATTTTTATGCCGGCGATAACTATTTGACATGGCATACGTCGATGCGGTCCCTTGATCAAAATTTCTATGGCTTTCCTTTTGATTACCAAGGAATTGTTAGTGGGAATGGTGGCATCCTGATTTTGGATAGAAGGATGAGTCGTATTGTGAAGTTAGAAAGCTATGGTGGATGGTATTTGTTGCAGTAGCAATGAAAAATCACTGATGGCAAAGGCTTGTAGCTCTCAGGTACTCATTCGAATTTAAAAAGATAAGATCGTTATGAACGGCAGGATTTGTAGTTAAGCTTTAGTATTTTTTGACGAATAAACGGCCTGGGCCTTTTCACCCATTTTTTTCAGAGAACCGTCCTTTACGGCTTGTGCCAGATCTCGACTAGCTGTGGCTGTAGAAATGCTCTTGTGGATTTCAAGATAGTCCTTTCTTGAAAATGTTTTTCCATTGAAGTGCGCCATCGCATATTCAATTCGATTTGAGATGTTGGGTTTGCTAGGGCGATAAGAGGCTTTGAATTCTTCGAGACTCTTAAGGATATTCTCAAGCGAAAATTCAATAAATAATGTTGAGTCCCCCGCGCGATCACACTGCTCCAGGATCTTATAGTACTCCCTTTGTCTTTGATGAATCAGAGTCTCTGTGGAGAGGTATTCGAAAATAGGGGATTGTTTCATTAGCAGAAGTTGCTGCCAGAGTCTGCCCATGCGTCCGTTTCCGTCAGAAAATGGATGGATAAACTCAAGCTCATAGTGAAAAACGCAAGCTTTAATAAGCCAAGGAGTGTTTTTGTCTTTAGTGAGAAAATCAAAGAGCTTTCCCATAAGATGGGGGACTTGCTTGGGGGATGGGGCCACGTGGCTCACGGTGGTTCCTTTGAAAATTCCGACAGATGTTGTTCTGAACCTTCCCGCATCTTTCGCAAGATCTGACATAAGGGCTTTGTGTGCGGCCAGCAGGTCCTTTTCTTTAAGAGGGTTGTATTGTTCCAGGGAGTCATACAACTTAAGAGCGTTTTTAACTTCAATAATCTGCTTTTTTGGCCCTATGACTCTTTTGTTTTCAAGAATGGCAGTCATCTGTTCTTCAGTCAGAGAATTTCCTTCAATAGCCAAACTATGATGTACGGTTCGGACTTTATTTTCCTTGCGAAGTTTTACCGAAGGTTTTTGTGCCGAAAAACCATTAAGTTCCCCCACAAGTTCCTGGGTTTGGGAGATGAGATTTAGAATCTTTAAGGTTATCTGAAAGGGGGGCTTTTCTAGCATCAAATGATACTATCAAATGATACTATCATTTTCAATGAGATTTACGATGGAGCTGGTCCAGGAGGCTCTTTAAAAGCCTCGCTCATGGGTGTTTTTGTGGTTAAACTTTGAGTGAGAATTTCCAGGATCTCACTTTTCTTCACCGGCTTTACCGCGTAAGAATTGCAGCCACTGGCAAGGGCCCGTTGAAGATCTTCCACGACAGCCGTGGCCGTGAGGGCGATGATCGGGATCGGAGTCAGGTTTTTTTCTTTCTCCCAAAAGCGAATCAGCTCCGTGGCTTTATAGCCCGTCATGATGGGCATTTGCATGTCCATAAAAATCAGGTCGTACTTGTTCTTTCTAAATTTATCGACCGCCTCTTCTCCGTTTTTGGCCTCGTCACAATCAAAGGGCAGGTTTTTTAGGTAGTGAATCATCAGAACGCGATTGTCCTCTGAATCGTCGACCAGCAGAAGGTTAAAACGGCGATGGGGGAAGAGGTCGGCCCAGGAGGTCTCGACAGAGGCCTTTTTTTCGATTCGCGGGTTTAGATCGGGACGATGGGGAAGATAAATTCGAAAGGTGGTTCCTCGCCCTGCAAGACTTTTGACATCCATACTGCCACCCATGATCTCGACCAGATTTTTTGAAATGACCAAACCCAGACCTGTTCCGCCATATTTTCGCGTGATTCCAGGGTCTGCCTGAAAAAAAGGGGAAAACAAGCCTGATTGTTTTTCTCGAGGAATTCCAATGCCGGTGTCTTGCACCTCGATGAGCAACTTTTCTCCTCGTTCTTGTACAATTTTGACTGCGACTTGAACGGCTCCCTCGTCGGTGAATTTCAAGGCATTTCCGATAAGATTAAAAAGAACCTGACGAACGCGAGTGGGATCTCCCCATTGGTATTTGGGGACTTCGCGACTGATATTCAGTATGAAGTTCAATCCCTTTTCTTCGGCTTTGATCTGCAGAATTTCAAACACGCTGCGGATGGTGGAGTGTAAATCATAACTGGTATTTTCTACCGTCAAAGCCTTGGCTTCAATTTTTGAAAAGTCCAGGAGATCATTGATCAATGCTTTTAGATTTTCTCCGGCATGACTGAACAGCGTGAGATAACGTTCTTGATCCTTTGAAAGTTGAGTCTCTTTTAAAAGCTCTAACATTCCTAGCACCGAATTCAGAGGTGTGCGAATCTCATGACTCATCCTCGCTAGAAACTCTGATTTTGCCAAAGAGGCCTCTTCCGCTTGTTCTTTGGCGGTTTTCAATTCTCGTTCTGTTTCTCGGATGGTGACGAGTTTTCCGGTCAAAGAGGTGACTGCAGATCCGGTCACCAGAGAACAAAAACACAGCGTCAGCAGTGTTGCGGGGGTGTGGATTAAGACGGGATCGTTTGCCCAGGGAAGACCCAACAACTTAGGAAGGATCACGGTGATAGCCATGATCCAGGTGTTGATTAAGAGTGCGGCATAAAGTCCATACCAGGCCGAGGATATCAAGATAAGTATTCCATAGACATACCAAGTTTGAGAAAGAGGCAGGGAGATCCCCAATACGAGGCTTCCTGCCAAGATCGCCACCCAAAGGAATTTTTCTTTTCGAGGAACCCGATCTAAGCGTAAAGGGGGCAAAGAGTTATTGGGGAAGTAAGACAGTCCGGATCTATATAGAATGGGAGTCATAAGA
Source organism: Bdellovibrio sp. (assembly GCF_047637665.1). Lineage (NCBI taxonomy): Bacteria > Pseudomonadati > Bdellovibrionota > Bdellovibrionia > Bdellovibrionales > Pseudobdellovibrionaceae > Bdellovibrio > Bdellovibrio sp. Next base: position 150,282 of record NZ_JBLJBT010000016.1, read on the forward strand.
ATAAGAAGAGGCAAACAAATAAGAACGGCCCCCGTGAGATCTCCTATGATTGTCACCAAAGAAAACCATAGAAGTTGGGACTTGTCGGTCACCCCAGTTAAGACAAAGAGCGTTTGAATAGCAATGGAACTCACAATAGACGGAATCAGAAGGCCATAGACAAAGAAAAGACTGATGTTTTTTGGGTTCGGTCTCCAGCAAGTCATAAGCTTAAAGCGTTCACGGACCAGCATCCAGGCAAAGAAGACCTCCAGGGTTTCAGGAACTGCATAGACCGGATAGAGGAGGGGATTGGGAAGACCCAAGAGGGGGGCGGCGAAAAGTGCATTGAGATAGACCGCCATCAGAACCCGTGGGCCCCACCAAAGACTCATGGCAATGGCAATATTGACGGGAAAGTAGATCCAATAGATGCCTTGAGCGACCACGAACTGGCGGCTTGCCAGAGTGGCGAGAATCAATACTAGGAATGGGACAACCCAGGTCCACCAAGGCAGGCGCTTTGTGTTCATGGATGCAGTCTAGAAAAGATAACGGCGTCTGACTAAAACGGACTGATTCTTTTGTTAAAGGTCAATGTTTGAAGTTTTAAAGAACCTCTCCCCAAAGCAGGTCCCATTTTTACAGCGATGAAAGTTAATACAGCCGCCTTCGGATTGAACCCGATAGATGTCATCTTCCAAAAAATCTTCCATGCCACTACTCAAGATGCCAAGGAGTTCGCCCTTGCCATTAAAAAGCGGAGAGCCCGAACTTCCCATAAAGGTGTCGACTTCCACTTTGAGAGTGTAGGACCCGTCCGCGTTTTCAAGGACTTTGCCGATATCTTGTTTCAGAGGCAGTCCCATCGGATAAGAAAGGCTTAAAACTAAATCACCGCGTTTATTAAGTGCATCCTTGGCAATACTGACAGGTTGTATTCCCTTCGCGGGGCGATCCAATTCAATGATGGCATAGTCGATGCCTTTGCTGCGGTTATTTTCTTGGCGCAAAATATTTTTGCAGTGAAAGACCTCAGAGTTTGCGAGGGTTTTGTGTTGAGATCTTTCTAGATCCCAGCCAAAGATAAACTTTGTATTTTTACAGATGTCTTTTTCGGCGACGCAATGCCCGGCGGTCAGAATTTTGTCGGGGGCAATTAAAACGCCAGAACAAAATCCCAAGACGGGTTGCTTTAAGAACTTCTCATCTGCACAAAGGGGATAGCTTTTTTCTAGAGGCCGTGTCCCCAAGGACCACGTGGTGTCGGCATTTTGAGAGATAAGTCGTCCCTCGACAAGAGTGACGGTGGCTTGCGCTAGAGATGACACGGAACTGTTTTTTTCGACCTCCTGGCGTGTGTCCTCGTGGTAGATCACAGCCGAAGTTTGAGAGAGATCGACCTCGGGGGCGACAGGAGCGCAGGCTATCAAAACAAAGGGCAGAAGAAGAAGGATGTAATTCATTTTATTGCCCCGACTTCGAGTCGATCAGTCCCGTGACGACACCGTTTATCGCTAAATATCCGTCATCGTGAGCGCTCTTTTTGGGGCTGACATGCAACCAATGAATAACCGCTTTAAATGGCGAATAGGGGTCAGCAACAAAGTCTCCACAGGCGATAAGCTCATCTCCAGAACGGTTTTCGGGAAGGGGACCAAACTTGGTGTTGTAAATGACTTCGATGCGATCGTCATTGGTGGAAAGATCGGCATCAAGATCCACCTCAAAATGAACATGCTTTTGGCGGTCCTCCATGATGCGCACGATGACGCCTTTGATGAAAGCGCGAGCGGTGAATTTCTTCTCCATTAAATCCCGCCAAGTTAAAACCTGACTTTCATTGAATTCAAGGCGTTCTTTCTTGTCCATGCACGCGGGAACCTTGGCAAAACCAGGGGCTGAATAAGCTAAAAGAAGGCAGAGTAAAAGAGCGAGTCGTTTCATGCCGACAATATAACAGACGAGCGCTCCAGCATCCCAAGGGAAGCTCTCAGAGGGAAACGATTTCAGGGGTGTCAAAAGATTTGACGGTGGAGGCGATCCTAAGGGAGGGCGGGAGGCTAGAAAAACATTTTTACGGAGAGTTTTCCGTAATAAGCGTTCCCAATATCCACGGGCGCATCTGGATTCGTCGTATAGTTCTCAGAAATAAAGAAGGATCGATCAAAGGCATGGCCGGCCTCGATCTCTGCAAAAATATTTTTAGACAATGGAGTCTTTAGTCCCAGAAAAATCTTCTTTTCGTCATAAAAAAGACGATCTTTTTCATTTTGGCGGCCATACAAATAGTAAGTGACCTGCGAGAAGTCAATTCCACTGTAAACTCGCGCATATTCATTGAGTTTGTAGCTGAGAGAGCTTTTAAGAATCCAAGGAACTAAAGCAAAAAGATCCAAGACCCATTTTTCGCTGAAATTCCAGTTGATGGAAGCAAAGGGGGCTCCGAACACCGCGCGGAATTCTTTAGAAGGATAATAGAAATAAGCAAATCCCGGCAGTGGGATATTATTAAGAATCGGGCGGTTGTTTGAATAGTCCACCAAAAGCAACCAGCGGCTGGTTTCGTCACTCGGAAACGAATAGAATGCAGTCATTCCCAAAGTCGTGACATTGGCCGCTTCAAAGGGTTTGTCGCTGGCTGAACCATAGCGGGCAGAGGCGGACCACAAACGTTGTTCATCCAAAGCTTTGGTGTATCCCAAGCCTAACTTAAGATCATAGAGCTCAGAAAAATTGTTCTGCGCAGGGCGAACTGAGAACTGCGTTCCGCTCAGAGAAACCGTGACGGAATCGACCTCCGACTTGTAGACCGGAATCGAAAAATCGGCGGTTTGATAGGAGGTCGAAGCCCGCTCTTGAGGGAAATCTGACTTGTCATGAAATAGGCCTGAATAATTGATAAGAATTTTTTGCTGTTTCGGAGGAGTTAAGCCCGCAGCAAGTTCAAAAGCGTTAGCGGTCAGGGGAAGCCAAAGGCTGAAAACAAAAAAGAAACCGACTTTATTCATTTAAATAGCATAGAGGAACTATGCCAGATTACACAACTTCTTTTCGTTCCATGCGTACCACTCGTGCGCAGTTTTGACAAATTTCTGACAGGGGCCATTGCAGTTCGGTGGACTTAATTTTTACCGGATACTGGCAATGAGGGCAGACAGTTTCTCCGCCTAAGACTTTGCCCTCAGCTTTATAGCTTCGAAAGGCGAAGAATAATCCAAGAAAGAAAAACAGGGGCACAGTCACAAAGTGAAAGACCGGGATAAGAATGGATAAAATGGCGATCCCCCAGAAAAGGCCCAGCTTCTTTAGCGCTTGAAGAACTCGATCCGATGGCGAAAAGTCTTGGACATAAACAAAGCCCTCACTGCGACGTTCGTCGTTGACGTTTCCCACGATCAGAACTTTTCTTCCGTTATGAGTGTTATCCATCAAAACAATCCCCCAGCTAAATTAGATTGGGTCCCATGATGGCTTAATGTCAAAGTCTTTCCGCTATAATATTTAAAATCCTCTCGCAGGCTTTTCCATCGCCAAACGGATTTTTAGCTTGAGACATCCGGCGATAGATTTCGGGATTATCTAAGACTTCAGCCGCCGTAGCTACGAAAGCCTTTTCTTCCAGAGGAATAAGCTTTGAAGTGCCCGCGGCAATGGCCTCGGGGCGTTCGGTTTTCTCTCGCGCGACAAGAATGGGTTTTCCCAGCGATGGGGCCTCCTCTTGCACACCCCCAGAATCCGTGATGATAAGATGAGCTCGATTCATCAGATAAACGAAGGGAACATAGTCGACAGGCTCACAAAGCCAGATGCGACTTTGTCCCATGTGCACAGGATGACCTTTGTCGATCCATTGGGCGTGCGCACCGAAGATCTTTTCTGCGGATGCCCGCACCTGGGGATTCATATGCAGAGGAATTAGAAGTTCAACATCTTCTCTTTGAGATAAAGAGACCAATCCTTTCATGACCTCTTCCATAGGGGTTCCAAAAGATTCGCGACGATGGACCGTGACTAAAATGAACTTCTTTTTAGGATTAAGAAAAGAATAGGTTTTATCCAGCGAGGCTCTGAGTTCAGGGGACTCCGCTAACTTCTTAATGACCGTGAAGAGCGCGTCGATCCCAGTATTGCCGGTAACATAAATATCTTCGTCGGGATAGTGTTCGCGGAGAAGATTCTCGCGTGAGGGTTCGGTTGGCGAAAAGTGCAAAGAGGCCACAAGCCCTGTGGCCTTGCGATTGAATTCCTCCGGGTAAGGAGAGTAGATGTCTCCAGAGCGCAGACCCGCTTCGACATGCATGACCGGCACCTTATGATAAAAAGCAATCAGGCTTGCAATAAAACAACTCGTTGTATCTCCCTGCACCACAACGGCATCCATCTTGTGAGTGTTTAAGATGTCATGAAGTCCTCTCATAACGCCAATAGAAATGTCCGCCAGTGACTGTCCCGGTTTCATCAAATCCAAATCAAAATCCGGAGTGATGTCGAAAAAGTTTAAGAGAGGCTTAAGCATTTCGCGATGTTGTCCCGTAGAGCAAACATAAGTGCGAAAGCGGCGATCGCTTTTTGCTTGAAGAATAAAAGGGGCAAGTTTGATGGCTTCAGGTCTCGTTCCGAATACAACAACAATGTTTTTCATGCGTCGTAAACTATGGTGGGGGATTATTCTTTGGCAACTTTATTATTGTTACATCAGTTTAATTACTATTCTCAAAGGTCCTCGATTAGCGTTGATTCAACTTTTTGTGGGTGAATTATGAAAATCTCATCGAGATGTGTTTTGTACGTTGTAGGTCTTATTGTCTTGATGACGTCTTTGTCTCAAGCTTCCCAAGCTGAAGAGGCGATGTCTTACAAGTTAGTAAAAAAGTTTCGGCAAGAACTTTATTCGGAAAGTACTTACTACCAAAAATATGACGTCGTCACAGAAAGTCGACTGCGTTCTTACATTTCCATTTGGCAAGATGAACACTGGGAGCTTCGTCCTTATTTGGGAGTCTCCCTTCAGTATCAGACGCCCGGGGCTCAAAATAAGTATTTTGATAACACACTCCATCCCGCTTTAGGTGTGCAGATGACTTATCTGCGAAAAATATCTCTTTCTTTGCAAGGGGGAGTGCGGATGAACCTGTCGCAAACAGAAAAACAAAGCGAGTGGGACCCTCGCGCCGTTCTGAGCTTCGGCGACTTCTGGTCTTGGGTGCCCGTGAAGCTCCCTGGCGTGTTCACGGAGGTTTATGCCGAAAGTGCCTATCTGCCTCGGCTTTCAAGCACTCCAGTTTCAACTCTGTGGTTGAAACAAGGATATCGCATGAACCTTGTGTCGCATCTTTATCTGGATCCCTATGTCGAACTCTTTTTGCGTGAAAGTCGCTCTGCAGATCTGGGACCTTCTTTGACCCAAGGGCGAAGTGGCGCGCGCCTTTTGTGGGCCAATGATTCATGGAGTGTGGCCGGACTTATCTATCACAATTTTAGACAAGATGAATCTTCCGCCTCAACGGAAGGTCTTTTGGTGGTTGGGGGGAATTTCTAATGAACATCGCGGGCATTGAATTCGAACAACTCTTTGTGAATCTGGTTTACGCCGTTGTCACGGTGACGTTTGTTTTTACGTTGGATGATTTGTTTATTGATTTGGTGGCCTTGGTCCGTCGCCTTAAACCTCGCCGGATCAGCCTCAAGGAATTGATGGGGATGACGGAAACTCGGCAGAAGAACATCGCGATTATGATTGCTAACTGGAAGGAAGCAGAAGTGATTGCTCCGATGATTCGCGGGAATATTCGCGGCATCAAGTACGAGAACTACACTTTCTTTTTGGGCGTTTATCCCAACGACACAGAGACATGGAGAGAAGCAAAAAAACTGGAAGAGCTGTTCCCCCAGCGAGTGATGGTGGTGGTTAATTCCATGCAGGGGCCGACCTCCAAGGGGCAAATGCTTAACGAGATGGCGCGAAGAATTTTGGAATCCGAAGTCGTTTCGGGGATTCAGTACGATCTGTTTTTAATGCAAGACTCTGAAGATGTGCTTCACCCGTACTCGCTGACACTTTTAAATCAGTTCAGCAGTCAGTCCGAGTTTATTCAAATTCCGGTTTTTTCATTCGATGTGCCCAAGCGGTCTTTGGTAGCGGGGGTTTATATTGACGAGTTCAGTGAATCGCATACGAAAGACCTGCTGGTCCGGCAAGAACTGGGGGCGGCAATTCCCTCCGCCGGAGTCGGAACTTTGTTATCCAGAGAACTCATGCTCAGTGCGATGCTTTTACAAGGGGGGAATTTTCTCAAAGAAGACACCCTAACAGAAGACTATCACTTAGGGATCATGACCAAAATTATGGGTTTCCGAAGTCGGTTTCTTTGCGTGCAAATCGAGATGCCTCGGGGAAGTAAAGAGTTTATAGCGACCCGCGAGTATTTCCCTTCGGATTTCTTTGCAAGCATTCGTCAAAAATCACGTTGGACCCTGGGGATTGCATATCAAGGTTTAGATAACATTCAATGGCAAGGAAGTTGGGTGGATCGCTATTTTCTTTTGCGCGATCGCAAAGGACCGCTCAACAGTGCTCTTGTAATTTTATCGGTGATAGTGCTTTTGGGTCTTGCGGGGTTTAGGCTTTTATCTGGTCGAGTCCCCGAAATGTTGAACAACCCTGTCTTCGACACTCTTATTGTCTTAAATGCGGTGAATATGTTGTTAAGAGTGTTTCAGCGGATGTGGGCCGTACGCAGGGTGAACGGTTGGACTCAGGCTTTGATGGTTCCGGTGCGATGGCTTGTTGCTAATGTTGTGAACGTTGCGGCCACGATCAAAGCCCATCGAACTTATCGACACAGTTTAAAGACCGGGCAGAAGCCTGCCTGGGTAAAAACAGATCATCGGCTTCCTGCCCATTTTGGTAAGGAAGTGGAGGTACAAACACAATGAGAATCAAGGATGTTTCCATTGCTATAGGAACGATGGCCACTTTATCATTGGCCACGATTTTAGGATTCACCAATCATCAGGAAGTCCAGTGCGTGAATATCTACTACGACAAAACGGAAAAACCAGATTATTGGATGGGAAAAAGTTATTCCGTCATGTTGCAAAATCTTTTGGGGCACTTCCCAGAATATCAACAGATTGTAAGTCCCATTGAGTCCTATCAAGCCGGAGGACTGGATAAGTGCCAGGCTAATATTTATATTGGTTCATACTTTGATAATAAAATTCCCCGGGCTTTTTTGGAAGACTATCTAAAAACCCAAAAGAATGTCGCATGGCTAGGATATAACATCTGGCAACTGGGCGATCAGCTCGATAAAGAAATGGGCTTACGTTATGTGCGGCTCACGACTTTGGATAAACATCTTCTTGATAAAGAGAAACAGCCAACGTTCTTCAAAGAAATTCTTTATAAAGGAGAAACCTTCTATAAATTTGCAGAGTGGAGTCGCAAAGAGCCGGGGCACTTTATTGCTCCCTATGAGCAGACCGAATTGATGCCCACGGATCTTTCAAAATTTGAAACTTTGGCGGAGGCCCGGCATACGGGGACGAAAGAGGTGATTCCTTATATCGTCAGATCCAAGAATCGCTTCTTCGTTGCCGATGTTCCCTTTGCCTATATCCATGAAGCCGATCGGTATCTGGTTTTTGCCGACGTTCTTTTTGATATTCTCGGGGCTCAGCCTCGTCATAACGGGAAATATGCCTTTGTCAGAATCGAAGATATTCATCCTGTGTCGAATCTGGGATTTCTCTATGGATTGATCAACGTTCTTAAAGAAGAGAAAGTGCCGATCAATATTTCTTTGATTCCGATTTTCTATGATCCTCTTTATCGCTATGGTCGAGCCGAGAACGAAGAGTTTGTTCCGATGGAGCGAAAAAAGTCCTTTATGACTTTCCTCAATGAGATGAAAGCTCTCAATGCCAATTTCATCATGCACGGAATCACTCATCAGTATCAAAGTCACATCAACCCTTTTAACGGGGCTTCTGGTGAAGATTTTGAATTTTGGGATGCCGTTCGAAATGCGCCTTTGCAGGAAGACAGTGTGAACTATGTTTTAAGTCGCTTTGATGATGGTTGGCATTCGATGAACAAAGCCGGGGTGACGACGCGCATGTGGTTGACACCTCATTATCAGGCCAGTCCTTTGGATTACATCATTTTTGGAAAAGTCTTTCCGTGGAATGTGGGACGGGTCATCTACTATAACTTTAAGGCCAGCGGTTTGAAGGAATCTCTTTTGCAAAAAGAAATTCGCTCTGGCGATGATCCCAGATTGCATTACGCCACGAACTCCGCAGATGGAAAGAGTTTGCGTGAAGAGTATTTTAAAGATCTTCATGTCGAATATTTGGCCGACAAATGGAGCGGGCAGTTCTTCCCCTATGAAATTTTTGGAGATGTGCATGGGCAACGTTTGATTCCCGAGTGTTTGGGAAATCCCCAGAACTATTTGACGGAACAGGTTCTAAGAACCAGATCCGCGAAGCAGATCATCGAAGACGCCAAACGCAATCGAGTGCTTCGTGATGCCTGGGCCTCGTTCTTTTTTCACACCTATCTTTTGGACATCCCAGCCAACGATGGTCGTGGTCACCAGCCGGGGGACCCTCGAGAAATTCGTTACCTTGTCCAAGAAATCAAAAAGCTCGGTTACACCTTTATCGACATAAATACGTTTTTGGATGCAAACACACGGACGATTCGTCCTGAACCGATCTATACGGAGGTAGGTCTATGATGATTTTAAGAGCGTTCTTACTGGCATTGCTGCTGACTCCTGGGTTTTCCTGGGGGAACGACGGGGGCTTACCGCCTGCAGACGAGTTGATGTTTAAAGCCTCTCAGGGCCGCATCGAGTTGCGCGAGGTCTTGATGGATCTTGAGAACAATATTCAGGAGATGGGCTACCCGGAGGTTTTTGATTCCTATTTCTATTTGCTGGATGGTCTTAAAGAATTGGCCATTCGTTTTAATCTGGACGAGATCTATCCAGGGGCTGTGGAGAATCTCGGGGCACAGATGGTCGATAGTGGAATTCGCTGGTTGGATATTGCCGAAGCCAAAGAGGAACGTCTTCTTTATTATCACAAGTGGATGAATCTGGATGTGGCGGTTCGCTATATGGATCAGGTCGAGGTTGAGATCGGATCTCTTAAGAATATGGATAAAGTCCGTTCTGCCAGTGACAATGTTGAAATTCTTTTGAATTACGTCGAGACGCGGTTTCCTCGATATTATCATTTGAAAACGGGCTATCGTCGTATCTTGTCTAACGTGGCTTTAAAGTTTTTACGTCAGCCTGACATTTCGAATGAAGATGTGCAGCACTGGATCGGCAAGCTGCGCAGTCCTGCTGGGTATATGGATTATATGATTCTTCTTTCCACTGAAATTTATTCTTTGAAAGAAGACACCAAAGGGGAGGCTCATGTCTATAGTGGCCGTCTCAAGGCATTAGCGACGGTGGTCGCGCAAGATGGAATGGATATTCCTGTCGCGATCCCTAAAGGGATTGGTGAGATCAGTGAAGATTTGATCTTGCGTTTTATCCATTTAGAAGAGCCCTTCCAGGCCGAAGAGTTGCGAAGTTTGTTGGATCTTCTCAGTGTGGGTCAGTTGCATGATCTGGCCACGCGATGGAACTCTTTTAAAAAACTTCCTTCAGACAAGTACATTCAAAGCTATTTTGAATCCTCTCGAGAGTTTGTCGGCAAACTTCGTGAAATTGGTATGGCGAAAGAAGTAGCTGATATCAACTCTTGGGTCGGAGCGATGGGTGCTCCCGCGATGGTTCGACTTTTAGGAATGGAAGGGCGCTATTCATTGAAGGATGCTCAAGGGGCGGCGTGGACGTTGATGATCGTCAAAGTTCGTGAGATGCAACTGGAGGCCTTGATGTGGAAAGAGGGAGATGAGTTTGGTAAACTCTATCAAACCATTCGCTGGGACTTTGAAAAAAGCACGTTTGTTGCCTCGGAACGCGTCCTGGATTTGACAGATTTTTCAGCCCCTTCTTTGGTCAAATTTAATGCGATCCCAGGAGGGATTGAGTTCTTTAATCCTTTCGCGAATCCAGATACGCAGAAGATGGCGGGCGTCATGACCGAGGCCTACGAAGATCTAATGAAAGAAGCCGCAGAGTCTTTTGATTATGAAGGTTTCTATCATGGTGTTTTGAAGGATGCGGCGGGAAAAACAATTGCTGTGAATCTGACCGTGAGCTCTTTGGGAGGACACTACATGGGACGCATCATCGGGGAGGGTGTTGATCACTCCTTTGAAATGGGCTCTCAAGTAAACGGTGGCGCTCTGTATCTGACAGCCTCTCGCGACGGCTCCTTGTCAGAGTTCTCTCACCTTCGCCTCCGAAAAAACCAAGGCCACCTCATCACCCCCCAAGGCACATTCTCCCTCTCCGCCGAAATCAAACACTAACCCCCAAAAGGCCACCCCCCCGGTGGCCCCACAAAAGGTGCCTGGTGACTTTTTCGGTCTACAGTGCATCATGGCCTTCCATCCAATCATCTCTACAGCCCTTTGCTTTTCCGCCGTCGGGACGTGCCAAAGTGTGAGCCCTCGATGGCTTATATTGGAAATAAGGATCTTTTTTGCATCAACCTAATTTTACACATGTGCACATCATGTATGTACAAGTGGAGATTAGGATGTTACCATGAAAATTGAGTTTGTGTGGGATCTGCGTAAGGCCGTATCAAACAAAAAGAAACATGGAGTCTCTTTTGAGGAGGCTTCTGGTGTGTTTTATGACGAACGCGCCCTATTGATTAGAGATGTTTTACATTCTCTTGGAGAAGAGCGATTTATACTTTTAGGTCGAGGCAGCGTGGCGCGTGTTTTGGTTGTCGTTCATATTTACTGGGAGAGTGCCGAGACGATTCGGATTGTCTCGGCAAGGCTCGCAAGTAGAGATGAAGTAAATCAGTATTACAGGAGGTAGCAATGAGAAAAGAATACGACTTTACTAAAGGTAAAAAGAATCCCTACGTAAATAAACTAAAAATCCGAACGACCATTCGTTTGGATGAAGATGTGATTGAGTATTTTCAGAAATTGGCCGAGTCGACGGAAATTCCTTATCAAACTCTGATAAATCTTTATCTTAAGGATTGCGTTCGTCAAAAACTTCAACCAGACCTCTCTTGGAAGTAGTCCGGTCTCCGATATAAATAAGTCGTGTGCCCCAAAATGAGACCTCTTTGAGGTGTTGATGGATTTTGCATCCTCGTAACAAGGTATTTTGACAAAGGGAGGATGGAGATGTTTGACACATTATTGTATACTAAAAAGCTAGAGGCAGCGGGTATGGCTCGAGATCAAGCCGAGGCCCAAGTTAATGTCATCGCGGAGATGGTTGTGGACGGCGTAGCAACAAAACAAGATATCGGTCTTTTGAAGGCTGAAACTCAAAAAGAGTTTGCTGAGCTGCGCTTAGAGATGGCCAAGGGTTTTGCCGAAGTTCGTACTGATATGGACAAAGGGTTAACCAGTGTCCGCGCAGAGCTACAAGAAGGTCTTGCTGTCCTCCGTACTGATATGGATAAAGGATTAGCTAGCGTTCGCGCCGATATGGAAAAAGGATTGGCTAGTGTCCGAGCTGATATGGAAAAAGGATTCGCTAGTATCCGAGCTGAGCTGCAAGGAGGCCTGGTCGCTCTCCGCAGTGAGATGCAAAGGGAGATCACTAGCATTCGCATGGAAATGGCGGCTTTTGATGCAAAGTTGGTAAGCCTCGAACATCGACTGACCTTGCGAATGGGGGCCATGTTCGCGGCCAGTACCTCGATCACCATTGCGGTTCTGGCATGGATCAAATAATCCCAATAAGGCCCCGCGTTGAAGTAATATCCTGGATGACCTATTGTGATGGAAATCTTACGCTTAACTGATGAAGTCACTCCAATCTGATAAATATTTTATTCGTGAATCCCTTTATAACTTGGTCGAGCTTTCGTTGTTAGCGCGACTTTATGAAGAGCACTGCACTCCCTCAGCAAGTAGTGGGAAATTGAATCAGGAATCCCTGGCGCAAACGCTTCTGAAAATGAAATCGACGGAGGGTAAGGGAGAGCTTCGAGTGGCGATCTATGAAGCCGATCCAATTGGTTTTTATTGGAAGCTTGGAGATCTTGTCTTGGCTCATTGGGTGCATCCAGAGCATCGTGGTTTGGGTGTTGAACAAGGTCTTTTGGGATAGGCCGTGACTTCCTTCCCAGATTTTTCTTTTTGGAATGGGAAAAGAGTTTTTTTAACCTCTCCGACAAGTTTTCTTGGTTCTTGGATCGCGCTTTCGTTGCAGCATCTGGGAGCTCAGGTCTTTGGTTTTGGCGAAAGTGCCACGACTCAGCCGAACCTTTTTGATCTTGCCAATCTGGCACAGAGTATTTCAATGACATACGGAGATCTTCGCAATGAAGAAACGTTTCGTCAGGCATTGCAGTTTGCTCAAGCTGACGTCGTCATTCATTTGGGCGAAAGTGGTCTTCTTAAAGAGGCAGAAAAAAACTCTCTCGACATTTTTTCGAAATCCGTGCTTGGTACGAATCTTTTGATGGAGCTTTTGCGCGAGACGGCCTCAATTCGTTCGGTTGTCGTTTTGAGTTCCGATAAGGTCTATGCACGCAGTTCTGGCAATCACCCACTTCAGGAAAACGATCCGGTGAATGCTCAAGATATTCTTCCGACGGCAAAACTTTGCTCGGAATTTGTGGCCTTGGCCTATCGGCAAACGTTTTTTAATCCAGAAAAATATAACAAGCATAAGGTGGCAATAGCCACAGCCCGCATCGGAGCGGGAATCGGTGGCGGGGACTTTGCGGAGGGCTCGTTGATTCCTGAGGCCGTGCTGAGTTTTGTGAATAACAAAGTATTCACGTTGCGAAATCCAAACTCTGTCAGACCTTGGATTCATGTTTTTGATCAAGTGGCCGGAATTTTGATGTTGGCTGAAAAGCTTTACGTGAAGGGGCCGAAACTTGCGCCAACATACAACCTTGGTGCGAGCGAATACGAAAGTGTCGGCGAAGTTATTAAGGAGTTCCGTCAGGCATGGGCCGCTGGAGGCTCTGTTACGTCGGATGATGCTATCAAAGGAAGCCTCTCATTGCACAGTCAGCTTAGCAGTGCTTTGGCACGCCAAGATTTAGGATGGGCTCCTCGTTGGGACCTTGCCCAATCCCTCCAACAAACCGCCGACTGGTATCGCAACTACTACTCCGGTCACCCAAGGTACGCCGTACCTTTTTGAAGTGCGGTGCAGCGAAAAATCCTTGAGACCTGCTTTTTAACGCGCCGTAGACTGAAAAAGTCACCAGGCACCTTTTGCTTTTTGATTTGGGGTCCTTTATTCAATGAGGATGCTCTTTAATTCGTATCCGTTTTTGTTCCTGTTTTTGCCCCTGACTTTGCTTGGCTATTACTTAATTAGTAAGAAGAACTTGCAGTTGTGGTTTTTGTTTCTGTCCAGCGTGTTTTTCTACGCCTATTGGAGCACGGTTTACGTATTTCTTTTATTGTTCACAGTGGTGCTGGATTTCTATATCGCCAAAGCCATTTACTACGCCAAGACGCAAAAGATGCGGAAGGCGCTGCTGCTGATTTCGGTGGTGGCGAATCTTTCTGTATTGGGGTTCTTTAAATACTACAATTTTTTTGCGGACTCACTGAACGGTCTTTTTCATGTTGGCGGAGGACAGGGAAGTATTTTACCAGCTCTGCAACTGGTACTTCCAATCGGAATTTCTTTTTATACCTTCCAATCGATGTCCTATGTGATCGATGTATACCGAAGGGTGTCCGATGCGCATGCGCATTTATTAGAGTTTGCCGGCTATGTAACACTTTTTCCGCACCAGATCTCCGGTCCCTTGGTGCGACACAATCAAATTGTGCCGCAGCTTGAAAGCTCGAATACGTACTTCTTTCATGCCGAGAACTTTTGGAGAGGTTTTTACTTCTTCGTGTTTGGTCTCGCCAAAAAGATGTTGATCGCCGATCGGATCGCGGTGGTGGTAGATCCTCTGGTCGGGAACATCGCCGCCCTTTCAAATGCCGAGGCGTGGCTCGCGATGTTGGGTTATACCACGCAATTGTACTTCGACTTCAGCGGTTATTCGGACATGGCCGTGGGCTTAGGGCTTATGATGAACATCAAATTCCCTGCGAATTTCAATTCTCCGTATAAGTCTTTCTCCATCACGGAGTTTTGGCAGCGCTGGCATATGACGCTGTCGTCGTGGCTTCGCGATTATCTTTATATTTCCCTTGGAGGAAATAGGCAGGGCAAACTTAAAACTTACCGAAATCTTCTTCTGACGATGGCGATCGGTGGACTGTGGCACGGGGCGAGTTGGACGTACGTGGCTTGGGGAGTTTTGCATGGTTCAGTCCTGGCGCTGGAGCGGTTTTTCAAAGATCGCGAATGGGATCTGTTCAAGTTTAAATACCTCAAATGGGCGCTGACTTTTTTTGTGGTTTGTATTGCGTGGATCTTTTTCCGTTCTCCAGACTTTGCGACAGCCTCTTTGTGGTTAAATAAGATATTTCTGCTTAATGGGAATATCTCATGGGATGTTATTTTGATTCCGTTAAAGCATAAAGATCGTTTTTTCGCGGCGTTGGTCGTGGGGCTTGCTGTGGCTTTGGCTTGCAAAAACACTTGGGAGCGAGAATTTAAGCCAAGCTGGGCGAACGCGATCTTGTTGGCCTTTTTGTTTGTGATTTGTTTGTCGTACATGGGCGAAGAGTCGCCCTTTTTATACTTCCAGTTTTAAGGACGAAAGATGAATGCGATTAAAGCCCTCGGAATTTTGACTGGAAGTATTTTGGTTTTCATGGCGGCGATCGCCGGATTTAATTTTGTGGTGGATTCACAGTGTTATTATCGCTGCGAAACGATTGATCCACAAAGAAGAACTCTCAATAGCTACTATCGAGTGGCGCAAAGAATTCACGCCTTCCCCGAAACAGAGGTGGTGATTTTAGGTTCTTCACGCGGAGAAACAACTCCTCCATTGTGGATTGAGTCTGCGACGGGAATGAAGACCTTGAACTTGTCTGCGGCGGGGTCTGAGTTATCGAGCAAATTGACGTTTTTAAAGATTGCTCAAGAAAATACCAAACTGCGGAAGGTGATTTGGTTTGCTGATTATTTCGAGCTTATTAGTGAGACTACGGATGCCAAGCTGAAGAACACCCCAGCACTTCGTCGTTATGTGGGCGAGGAGTCTTCTGCGCTGAGCTTTAGACAATGGCTTCGTGAGTTGCAAAGTCTGATTGATCACAACACCTTGGAAGCCTCTTTATACTTTTTGAATAATGCTGAAGAAACCCAGTTGAATCAGGGCGCAGGCTCGACGATAGATTATAAACTTTGCGAAAGTTCCGAGTTTAAGGGGAAGGAGACTCCAGAGAGTCTCGCAAAAGAGGTTGAACTTCTTTATCAGAATTACGCTGCTCGCGTGTTGCCTCCATCGCAAAGCCTGAAGGCTCAAGAACAGTTTATTCAAGAGATGTCGACCCTGGCGGCCAAGGGAATTGAAGTCATCGTGGTCATCACGCCTTACCATCCAACATTTTTGAAAAGACTAAAAGCGGAGCATGCGGACATCTATCAACGCCATCTAGACTGGATTTCCAAAATCGAGACCCTGTCGAGTCGGGGCGTGCGAGTGCTTAACTATTTTGCAGGTCTTCCCGGAGACGACGGTTCCCCAGCTTTATGGGATGACGGCGTTCACTTCACCTGCCGCGGCTCCATGGCAATGCTTAAGGGGTACGCCGTACCTTTTTGAAGTGCGGCGCAGTATCTACGATGCTTTTTGTCCCTTGCTTACGCTGACGGTAAAACTTAGCTTTTCTCTGGTAACGTGATCTTGAAGAATGAGTTGCACAACGAGCTCTTCCATCACGCCCATCTTTTTTGCAATTTCGACAGCTCGACGAATTGAAGGGATTTTGCGACCGTGCTCCAGATCATTAAGACTTTGTTTGGACATCTTGAGATGTTTTGCCATTTCAACTTGAGTTAGCTCTTCGCCGAGGCGATGGGACTTTAAAAGTCTTCCAAATGTCAGAGGACCAAACTGTTTTTCAATTTCTGCAAGGCCCACTTTTTTCGTTTTAGTACTCATGTTTGTTAACCTCTTCAAGGATGACTAAGTTTATTGTTCCGTCGTCCTCTTCGATGTAGATAGCTCGGTAGCTTTTGGAAAGCCTTATCGAGCGTTGCCCTTGTCTTTGGCCTTTTAAAGGCTCGTCATGATAGCCCGGGATCTTCCTGACCTCACGAAGTCCCTTCATTTCCACGGACATCGCCCACGCGACCAATTTGTCCACCACATAGGCGGGTACCTTTTTAAGGTGTTTTTGGATTTTATCAAAGATGACCTTATCCATCGATAGAGTACTCCAAAAAGGCATACTTCACAAGGGGCTTTGAAAAAAGGAATAGGGTGGGCATGTGACATCCTCTCTTATAAATTTTTATGGAAGCACTTTGTGGGCCAGTTTGTAGGCGGACAGCTTTCCTCAAATCAGGAAGCAAAGTTGATTAACGGACATTAGGGGTACGCCGTACCTTTTTGAAGCGCGGCGCATTAGTTCGGAGATGGTTTTGTGAACATGAGTAGGAATAACGCGCCGTAGACTGAAAAAATCACCAGGCACCTTTTGGGGTTTTATAGTATCGTCCGGGGATGCGCGAAATCACTATTAAGAACAAGTACGTAGAGTCTTTTTGGAAGATTGTTCTCTTTCTATTTTGTGTGTCTGTTTATACTTCAAAAAGTGGTTTAAGTATTTTTGGTGTCTTGTTGATTTTGCTTTCGGCTTTCTATGTTGATTGGAAGGACTTTGGAAAGCAGAAGTTTTTGGTCGGAGCTGTGACTTTGTACCCCCTAGCAATCCTCTGCAATCTGTTTTCTTTGGGGGGCGTAGCGAGCAGTTTGAAGGTGGTTTACAGTTGGCCGTGGCCTTTGCTGGTGATTCCGGCTTACCTCGTATCTCGCCGCCCAAAGGACTGGAGGCTTGGATTTGTCGCCCTGGCTTTAGGTTTCATCATCGCATGCGGAAAATCCCTGTACACGTTTATCACCGTTCACGGCGGAGTCTTTAGCAGTGCCGTGCGGGTTGACAGCTTCTGGGACATTGGCCGCTGGGGAGTCTTTTTGGCGGTAACGACCTTGGCCCTTTTCGGGGTTTACGGGTCTCAAAAACTTCAAAAGACTTACGAAAAAGTCGTCGTGTTGGCGTTGTTTGCTCTCGGGTTTGTTTGTCTGATTTTATCAAACACCCGCGCCCCGTGGTTGGCGTTTGGGGTGGGGTTTACGTTGTACTGTTTTTCAGACAGAAGATTGTTGAAATACTATTTCGGTCTATTTGCTTTGGTCCTTTTGTTAGTATTTTCGAATTCTGGGTTGAGGGATCGTACCTCTTCTATTGGTTCGATTAAAACTGATCAAACGGGACAAATTACCTCAGGCGATCCGTCCAACGCAGGGCGTTTGCACATGTGGAAGGTAGCTATGGATTTCTACCGTGAGCAGCCATGGTTCGGAACTGGGTTTGAAAGCGTCGAGGCGCCGTTGCGAGCCTTCTTGGACGTTAAGGGGTCTGAGTATAAAGAAAAGTATACAAAAGTTGAATTCAGCTTCCGCGATCAGCATTCAAGCTATTTCGGGATACTCGTGCAGATGGGTGTGTTGTTTTTTCTGTTTTTTTGGTTTTTCTTGGCGGGGATTTTTTTTAAAAGCCTTAGAGATGCAATACGGCTGCGTGATAAGACGAGTTCTTTGTTGTGTTGTATTTTAGCAACGCATTTTGTGATATTTGTTTTTTACTCCTCGTTTGGGAGTTATGAGATGATTTCGCTCTTTCCGTTCCTTGCATTGAGGAAGCTTAATCAATAAAATCTGATTTTGTTTGCTTCAAATTATTTTGGTGCGCGTAGTTATCAGCTATCGCGATGATATTATGTGTGATTTACTTTCGTCTCCCATTGTCGTAATTGATTTGGGTTAAACTTTATTTCACAAATCCTCAGTTCGGTTTTTTGAGGTTTGAAGGGATCTTCCTATGATTTTTGTCACAGGTGGCGCTGGCTTTATCGGAGCTAATTTTATTCTTAACTGGGTGAAGAATAAAAACGAACCCGTTTTAAATATCGACAAGCTTACATATGCCGGAAATCTCGAAAGTCTTAAATCTGTTCAGGGGCATCCTAACTATCAGTTTGCAAAGGTAGATATTGGTGATCAAAAAGAGATTTCACACCTGTTTGCACAATATAAGCCTCGTGCGATTTTAAATTTCGCGGCAGAAAGCCATGTCGATAGATCTATCCATGGACCTGGCGAGTTTATTCAGACAAATATTGTTGGCACCTTCAATCTGCTACAGGCAACTCGTGAATACTGGAGTAGTTTGCCTGAAAAGGAAAAGAAAGATTTTAGATTTCTTCACGTTTCTACGGATGAGGTTTTTGGAAGTCTTGAGATGCACGATGAGGCATTTAAAGAGACAACTTCATATGCTCCGAACAGCCCATATTCTGCGTCAAAGGCGGCGAGTGATCATTTAGTAAGAGCTTATCATCATACCTATGGGTTGCCTGTTTTGACGACGAACTGCTCAAACAATTATGGTCCATATCAGTTTCCGGAAAAGCTAATCCCCTTGGTTATTCATAATGCTCTCAGTGGTAAAAATCTTCCGATTTATGGTGATGGAAGTAATATTCGCGATTGGTTATATGTCGTTGATCACTGCGAGGCGATTCAGCTCGTGTTGGAAAAGGGTCGCTTGGGTGAAACTTATAATGTTGGCGGCTGGAACGAGAAGAAGAATATTGAGGTGGTTGATACGATTTGTAAAACTTTGGATCGTCTTAAATCTCGAGCTGATGGTAAGAGCTATCTAGAGCAAAAAGTGTTCGTGGCGGATCGCCCTGGACATGACAAACGGTATGCAATTGATGCAACTAAAATTGAAAAAGAATTGGGATGGAAGCCCAAGGAAAATTTCGAGAGTGGTTTAGAAAAAACCATTCAATGGTACCTTCAAAATGAGGATTGGGTCCAAGGCATTGTTTCCGGTCATTATCGGGAGTGGGTTGATAAAAACTACGGAGTAAGAAAATGAAGGGTATCATTCTAGCCGGTGGATCTGGCACTCGGCTTTATCCCGCAACAACTGTTGTTAGTAAGCAACTGCTGCCTATCTACGATAAGCCAATGATCTATTACCCACTGACGACGTTGATGTTGTCAGGAATTAAAGACATTTTGGTGATTTCTACGCCGCAAGATACGCCGCGCTTTGAACAGCTTTTGGGAAATGGAAATCAGTGGGGTGTTCGGATTTCCTACGCCGTGCAACCGTCTCCAGATGGGTTGGCGCAGGCTTTTATCATTGGAGAGAGTTTTATCAATGGGGAAGAGTGCGCTCTAATTCTTGGAGATAATATCTACTACGGTCAGGGTTTTAGCAAGCTTTTGCAGGAAGCCGCTCATTTGAAGAGTGGTGCGAGTGTATTTGCTTATAAGGTCCATGATCCGGAGAGATATGGTGTTGTTGAGTTTGATTCTCAAGGAAAAGCGAAGTCCATTGAGGAAAAACCAGCAGTTCCTAAATCACATTTTGCTGTTACAGGGCTATATTTTTATGACAAGCAAGTTGTTGAGTTTGCTAAGGCTTTAAAGCCGTCTAAAAGAGGCGAGCTTGAAATTACCGATTTGAATAGAATTTACCTCGAAAAAGGTCTCCTCAACGTGCACACCATGGGGCGTGGGTATGCCTGGTTGGACACTGGAACCCATGAGAGTCTTCTTGAGGCAAGCTTGTTTATTCAAACAATTGAGCATCGTCAGGGAGTCAAAGTGGCTTCTCCAGAAGAAGTTTCCTATAGAATGGGTTATATTGATTCAAAACAGTTGATTGAGCTTGCGGAGCCTTTAAAGAAAAATCGCTACGGTCAATATCTGATTCAATTGGCTAATGAAGGATTATAATGAGAGTCGAGAAAACACCACTTGAAGACTGTCTTGTCATTGAGCCTATTGTGTATGGCGATAGTCGGGGTTTTTTTTATGAGAGCTTTAATCAGAAAAAGTTCAATGAGTTGACCAAGGCTGACTGGAGATTTGTTCAGGATAATCACTCCATGTCCGGCCGTGGAGTGTTGCGAGGACTTCATTATCAGATAAAGAATGCCCAAGGGAAGCTTGTCCGTGTTGTGAGAGGGGAAGTGTTTGATGTTGTGTTGGATTTGCGCAAGTCGTCCCCAACCTTTGGGAAGTGGTTCGGTGTTTTGTTAAGTTCTGAAAATAACAAACAGGTGTGGATTCCACCTGGGTTTGCTCATGGGTTTGTTGTCTTATCTGAGCAGGCAGAGTTTTTGTATAAGACAACTGACTTTTATGCGCCAGAACATGAACGATGTATTTTGTGGAATGATCCAACTTTAAATATTGATTGGCGCTTAAGTGGTGAGCCCATTTTATCCGAGAAAGATAAGTTAGGCGTTCCTTTTGTTCGGGCAGAGGTCTACCCGTGAGGATTTTGATCTTTGGAAAGCAAGGACAGGTTGGGTGGGAACTTCAGAGGTCCTGCTCTGTCTTAGGGATGGTAAAATCCCTCGGTAGCCAAGATGTGAATTTTTTGGATGGGAAAGCCATTTCTCAGGCTATCCGTGATTATCAACCTACCCATATAGTGAATGCGGCAGCTTATACTGACGTAGATAAGGCCGAAACAGAGGAGAATATTGCTAGTCAAATAAATGGTGTTTCCGTGGGAGTTCTGGCTGAAGAGGCCAAAGTATGTCGTGCGAAGCTTGTGCACTATTCCACTGATTATGTTTTTGATGGCAGTAAAGATGGGGCTTATACAGAAGTGGACGCTCCAGCTCCGTTGAATGCTTACGGGAGAAGTAAGCTTTTGGGTGAGAAATACATTCAGGACGTCGGTGGGGAGTCGATCATCATTAGGGTGACGTGGTTGTACGGTAAAAGAGGTAAGAACTTTTTTAAGACGATGCTTCGCCTTGGTCAGGAAAAAGAAGAACTTCGAATTGTAAGTGATCAGGTCGGGGCCCCGACTTGGTGTCGTCATGTTTCTGATGCGACGGCGCGAGTGATCAGTGATCTAGATTTTGGAGACAAGACAGGAGTCTATCATATGACTCCCCAAGGAAGCACGTCATGGAGCGGTTTTGCTGAAGAGATTTTCGGTGAAGTTCGAAAGATAAAACCGTCAACTGTTTTGAAAGTTAAAGATTTGGTTAAAATTCGTTCTGATGAGTATCCGAGTCCAGCACGACGCCCTAGGAATTCACTTATGGAGAGTCGAAAGATTGAGGCGCAGTTTGGAATTAAGCTGCCCCATTGGCAGGAATCTTTGAGGATGGTGATTGATGATATCGACTGATGATTTGAAAGTTACTTGACCTCATTGGTCCGCAAAAATCTTGTATATGCGACGAATAATTTGATGCAAATACAAGTTGAGAGGTTGATATTTTAGGGTTTGTGTATGTTAGCAATTGATAGGGGTCGCGTGATAACGCCACATTTTATAGAATTTCGAAAATTTGGGGATCATAGAGGTTCTCTGGTTGCTATTGAAGGAGCAAGAAGTCTCCCTTTTGAAATCCGCAGAATTTATTATATCTATGGGAATACAGACTGCGTCAGAAGGGGCTTTCATGCTCACAAGAATCTGAAGCAGGTGGCGATCGCGGTCAGCGGCTCTTGTAAGTTTTTGCTGGATAATGGCTCTGATAAAGCTGTCGTTGAGCTAAACTCTCCAGATCGCGGTCTCTTGATTGAAGGACACATCTGGCGGGAGATGTATGATTTTACGCCTGATTGTGTCTTGTTGGTTCTTGCTGACCAAGTGTTTGATGAAAGTGATTATATTCGCAATTATTCTGAGTTCCTCTCCTTTGTTTCAAATAAGGATTAATGAGTTATATGTTAGTTCCATTTCTTGACCTTGGTGCCACTTACAAAGAATTAAAAACTGAAATTGATGAGGCTTACTTCCGTGTGATGAACAGCGGACATTACATCTTGGGTAAAGAGGTGGAGTCTTTCGAAAAGGAATTTGCTCAGTATTGTGGAACATCCTACTGCGCTGGAGTATCTAATGGGCTAGATGCACTAGTGCTCTTACTGCGAGCCTATGGTGTGGGTGAGGGTGATGAAGTCATTGTTCCATCAAATACCTTTATTGCGACTTGGTTGGCTGTAACGGCGGTTGGAGCGACTCCGGTATCTGTAGCACCAGCACCGGGGACTTATAATATTGATCCAGAAAAAATCTCTTCGGCCATTACTGCGAAGACGAAAGTGATCATGCCGGTTCATCTATATGGTGCTCCTTGTGAGATGGACAAGATTATGAAGATCGCCTCTGAACATAATCTTATCGTTATTGAGGATGCAGCGCAGGCTCAGGGAGCTACTTTTAAGGGAAAAAGAGCTGGGAATCTCGGACATGCTGCGGGGTTTAGTTTTTATCCTGGAAAAAATCTTGGTGCCTACGGGGATGCAGGGGCAATAACGACGAATGACCCAAAGATATTTGAAAAGGTATGTCATCTTCGGAACTATGGATCTCCTGAGAAGTATGTTCATAAGTATCAAGGACATAACTTTAGACTTGATGAGCTTCAGGCTGCTTTTTTAAGGACGAAACTTCGTCATCTTGAGAATTGGAATCAAAAAAGAAAAGTAATTGCTAAGCAATATTTTGAAGGTTTGGCCGGGCTTGATCTAACACTTCCTGCTCAGGATTCTGAGAGTGCGAGTTCGTCTTGGCATCTTTTTGTTGTTCAAACATCAAGACGTGACGAGCTTAGAAAGTATCTCGCTGAAAAGGGTATTACTACGTTGGTGCATTATCCTATTGCTCCGGCTAAGCAGGAAGCCTACGAAGCGAAAGGCTCTTTCGTGGAGAAAGAGGCTTATGATGCCACTGGAGTTCTTTCTCTGCCTATTGGGCCGCATATGACAACCGAGATGTGGAAGTTGGTGATCTCGGAAGTGGTAAATTTCTTTAAGACTTAGTTTTGAAACTTCATTGAGTAGTCGGAAGACAGTGAATTGGGGCAGTGTGTGACAAAGGATAGCGAGAGAGAAGTTCTCATCTCATATTTGGTTGCATCCTACAACCATGAAAACTACATCATTGATTGCTTAAATAGTATTCTCGCAGATGGCATTGATAATCGAGAAATTGTAATTGTTGACGATGGGTCTGTGGATTCATCGGTAAAGGTTATTCAACAATGGATGGACTCGCAAGATGTAGGTGAGGTTAGGTTAGTAAGTCGAGAGAATAGAGGGGTTTCTGCAACCTTTAATCAGCTGCTTGAAACATCCCGTGGTAAGTATGTCCGCATTGTCGCTAGTGATGATATGGTGGTGAAGGGATCTACGGGGGAAATGATTTCGCAGTTACAGGCGAACCCGCAGATGTTAGGCATTGTTGGAGATGTCTCTGTTATAAATGAACAAGGTCAGATCATTGCGCAAAGCCAGATGGAAAGGCTTGGCAAAGATTCAGTTGTGTATAAAGAGGATATAAAAAGGGCTATTATTTCCAGTTGGGCTATCTGTGGACCAGCGGGGGTGTTCTCTCGTAACTATCAGAATGTTGTGGGAAGGTATGACGAGGAGTTGGTCGTTGAAGATTGGAGTATGTATTTAAGGCTGGTTGCTGCGAATGTCTTAATGTTTTCCGATCTCAAGGTTGCCTATTATCGCATACATGATACGAACACATCGCTGACAAAAGATGTTTCGAAACGACTCAGAAATCTAAATTCGCAGAAAATTGCCGGTGAAAAAGCACTGGATCTTTTTGTTGGTGCATATCACTACTTTCTACTTTCAGAGGTTCTGCTGTTGAAGTGTAAAATTGCATTCCTTAGCAAGAGATATCTAACCTGTGGAGGTTATCTGTTTCTAGCAAAGTTGGTAAACTTATTCGGGATGTTTCTATATTTCTTTAAATTTAAGAATAGAATCTAATATTCTCTTGGATTTCTTTCTTTTAAGAGATTTTCGTAAATGGAGATAATCTCGACGAGTTTTGTCGAGGTTGGTCTAAGATTATTTATCACATATTGTTCGATCTCTTTTGATTGCCCCGTAAACCCATATTTATCGATGGCATAGGTGTTAACACTCAGCGGTTGTCCTGGAATGTAGCGGCTAAAAGGCTTAACTCCCTTGATTGCTGGAGCACCCATGGCAACAATGGAGTACTGGCCAATCACGTTTCTCTGGGAAACGGTCGCTCCCATTCCTAAGTAAGAGCCTTTCAGAATTCTAGTGAGTCCAGCGAGAGTGACTCCAGCAGTAAGGGTTACTTGATCCTCGAGAATAGAGTCGTGCTGAATCGTGACTCCAGGCATTATGTGGACGTCGTTTTTGATAATTGTAAGATCCTCATAACAAGGCTTTTGAATCGAGGAGAACTCGCGAATTATGTTGTTATTGCCGATTTGAATCTTGCATGATGCATCATTGTATCTTGGGTTTCGTGTATCAGCCCCCGGTGTTCCAATGGCACAGTGAGGACCTATAATATTATTGTCTCCAATACTCAAAGGTCCTCGGAGGATAGTGTAGGGGAGAATCCTATTGTTTTTACCAAGTACTACGTCACCATCAATTATGACAGAGGGATGTATTTCATTTTCCTTCGTTATATTCATGGGAATAGTAATCCAGCTTTGTGTCCAATAAAATGAGTGAAAATTAATCTATGTTGCATATTTTCCTTATGGTACTCTCTATGCAGTAAATTTAAAGATTTTTGTAGTTCATTGATGCAATGAGTGGTTGTCCATTTGTTACGCAAAGAGGTTTTGTTACTCCGATATGTCTTTTTTTAATAAGGTTCATTCATTCTTTAAGAGAGTTGACGTTATAGTTCTTATTTCTGTCAACGCCATTTTGGACGTAATCGTTAGGCTTCGTGGGAACCCGACGCGGACATTCAGCTTGATATATGATTATTTGAGCGGAAATCGATCTTTGAGAATGGATCTATTTTGGATCATTAAGTCGCGAGGCTACGAGTCGCAAAATAAAGCTATAAACGAGATTTTGCAGATAATGTGGTCATCTGAGTTCTTAGTGCGAGAAATAAAAAAAACTGAAGATAAAGAAGTAATAGCGAATAATTTTTACCTTATTGCAGAAAGGCATTCGCGGATTCACTCTTCACACTTTAATGACGCCAGTTTTTGCGAAAAGTTTTACGTATATTTGAGGGGTACGCCGGATCCAAGTGGAACTCTACTGCGATTCAGTACTGAAAATAAAAAGAATAAATTGATATACCTAATGATGGGTGGGCTTTCGTTGAGGGGATTAACTTTGGAACTTCCCAAGGCTTTTTTCGACAACGGAGAGTTCGGTGAAGGCGTTTTGGGCGTTTCGCTAGGTGAGGGTGACTCCCTTAGGATGATGGTCAGTGGTGAGAGTACATATTCTTTTAAAGACCCGGAAATATTTGAAGATCATGCCCCACGTGAAGAGCGAACTTTGCGTCTGCCTCCTGTTGAACTGTTGGTGATTGAAGGAGTGAGTGCTTATTCCGGGGGCCAGGTGGTTAAGAATGGGAGTTTGATTGTATATGAGGAATCAGCGAATCCATTAAAGCGAAAGTTTATTGCAGGTCTTCATGACAAAATTTTTAGAGCGGGAGATTCTGTAATTGGCTCCTTTAAGTACAACAAGGCATATGAACTGAATCAGGCGGTTTTGTTTTTTTCAAGATGCCCTACCAACTATTTTCATTGGATGATTGAGTATCTTCCGCGCCTGAAAAGCCTTGTTGATATGGGATTGACAAGTATACCAGTCCTTGTACCGAAGGGATTGGCCAATCAACAGTATGAAGCACTGGATATTTTGGTAAAAAGATTTGATTTGAAATTGTACTATATTGATCCCAGCTTCAAGGTGAAATTAAATAAAGTATATATTCCCTCTCCTGTGACATTTCATCCTGATGATCCGGATGTTCCATTTTGGATGGGGGCCGGTCTTCATAGCGAATCGGTGAAGTTCCTTAGAAATAATCTTATGGAAGGCTTGGGGGTTTTGGAAAATAAAAGCCCTAAAGAAAAGATTTTTTTGGCCAGATCGGGCAATCTTAGAAATGTCGCCAATATTTCTGAGATACACAGAGTCGTTCAGGAAGAGGGTTTTACTTTGGTATATCCTGAGCGCTTTAGCCTTAAAGAGCAGGCTTCGATTATGGCGAATGCAAGAGTTGTTATTTCCCCAGGAGGATCTTCGCTTACGAATGTTATTTTTATGTCTCCGGGGGCTAAGTTGATTTCCTTGATTGGTCATCAAAATCGTTATTATTCAATCTACGCCAATTTGGCTGACCTATGTGGAGTGAGCTATCTTCATGTGACTGGTGAGCCGACAATGACTCTTGAGCAATGTGGGTCGGATTTAAACTATATGCATTCCGGTTATAAGGTGGACGCTGAGAAGTTGCGTAGGGCCATTCGCTCTTGGGGTAACTGATCTTCTCTTTATTAAGAGAAGGCAGGGGCTTGGATGCCCCTGATTAAAGTTAGGTTTTGTCTTATAGGTTGTTCCATCAACTCCCAGTGTAAAATGATGCTATCTCGAAATATTATCTCCATTTCATGTTCAGGGCTTCTCAATTATATCGAGTGAGGGTTTGCTCACCTGAATCTATGTTTTCAGTGCTTTCCACTATATACAGCGGTCGCCCTTTTATTTCTCGATATACTTTGCTTATGTAAATACCGAGAATACCAATAGATAACAGTTGTATTCCTCCAAAAAACAAAATGATGACCGTGAGTGACGTCCAGCCGCGTATTGAGAAACTTGGATCGGCTATCTTCTTTATGATCAATGTGACAGCAAGAAGGAAGCTGATAAAGGTGACGAATACCCCAGCTAGGCTTGAAAAATATAGAGGCTTCTCGGTAAATGAGGTCAAGCCATTCAGTGCGAAGTTTATATACTTTTTAAGAGAGAACGTCGAAACTCCTGCGTATCGTTTATCTCTTTCATATTCTACGCCAATCTGTGAAAACCCCACCCAGGCGACCATGCCTCGGTAATAGCGACTTTCCTCTTTCATTTGTTTAAGTGCCTCAATAACGACCCTATCTATTAAGCGGAAATCGCCAGTATCGTTGGGGATCTTTGTGTCACTTAAGCTGCTTATTGTCCGATAGTACATCTTCGCAATTAATTTGAAAAGAAAGCCAACGCCTTGGCGCTTTGGGCGAACTCCGTATACGACCTTGTACCCTTTGTCCCACTTAGAAATTAAATTCAATATTATTTCTGGGGGATCTTGCAGATCATCATCAATAATGACGGCAATGTCGCCTCGTGAGAAGTCAATCCCAGCAGTAATGCCGATTTGATTTCCGAAGTTCTTTGAGAAATTTATCACTTTCACTGAAGAATCAAACTTTGCGAGGCCTCTAATTTTTTCTAATGTGTTATCTGTGCTAAAATCATTAACAAAAATTATTTCATGGCTGAATCTTGGGGCTAATGAGACTAAAACGCTCTTTGTTCTACGGTAGAACTCCTCAATTCCATGCTCCTCGTTGTATGTAGGAACTATTACTGAAAGTAGTTTTGGTGCACCCTTTAGATGACTATAGTATTTAGTGAGTGATTTTTTAATATAGTCTCGATCAAAGTTGATCTTTAGATCTATGATAATGGATTTGATCTCAGATATGTCGATTTCAAAAGTAGTTCCTTTAGGAAGCTCGGTGAAGCTAGCCGAAACTCCTAGGAAATCCTCAATTATATGCACGACTTCAAGAGTA
Organism: Bdellovibrio sp.; assembly: GCF_047637665.1. Lineage (NCBI taxonomy): Bacteria > Pseudomonadati > Bdellovibrionota > Bdellovibrionia > Bdellovibrionales > Pseudobdellovibrionaceae > Bdellovibrio > Bdellovibrio sp. Next base: position 178,148 of record NZ_JBLJBT010000016.1, read on the forward strand.
GAGGTTTGACGGGAGCTTGCGATGTTCACTATCTTATTATTGTAAGTGTTGCGCTTGAGTAGTTCCCCAACAATATCGTGAACGTCATCAATATCAATAAAGTTTTTTCTGGCATTGCTCCAAAGTTCAAAATGTCTTTTTTCTGAAATTGCACTGACATAATAGTTTATCAAACTTGAGTCGGCGTCGGATAGGCCTAGCACCTGAGGGAGTCGAACAATTAGGAAGCTTTTCGCTGTTTCTCGGATTTTTGATTCCATCCGTATTTTGTGTTTAGTGTACTCAGAGTGGAGTGTGTCTGCGTCTAGAGTGCTACAAGAACTAAAGTAAACAAAGGTCTTTTCAGGGTGGTTTTTCAAAGCGGAAGATATGGCGTGCTCTTCCTTCTGAAAGATAGTTTCATCTTTAATAGAAGAGTCATTAACGTTCCCTGCAAAGATTAAATACTTTGTCTGCAATGAGTAGTCTCTAAAACGATTTGCGATCATGCCTTCGCCAAATACCATACTCATATTATTATCTCCCTGAATTCTTTGAACTACTTTTTAACAACGGCAATTATGGAAACCCCAAATGGTAATCTAAAAAATCTGAGAAGATACAGCTCAAGTCCAAATATCTTGGTAAGGATATAGTTTACAAATTTATTAGGCATGTCCACATCCGATGCACCATCTCTTTTAAGAAGATTATTTATCTTTCGAACGATATAGACGATCGGAAATAGTAATGTATTAAAATATGAAATGTCTTCTACGGTAAACCCAGATTGGATGAGCTTCTCGTGTAACTCAGTGAGCGTGTATCGACGTTTGTGCTCGTTAACCTCATCAAATGGTGACCAGAGAAACATATATGCGGGAACCGTGATGATGGCTTTGCCGTCGTCAGCAAGTAGGTTGCGAATTTTCTTTAGAGAGTCTACATCGCGATCAATGTGCTCAATAACGTCTAAGGCAGTAATGAGATTAAAGAAGCTTGTTTGATAGGGGACCTGGTCCGGGAGTAATCCTTTTTCAACTTGGCCCTTAAAGATCTCCTTACTGAACGCAATCGCATCGTCAGACATATCCATGCCAAAAGTTTGCCCTATATTCTCAAGGGCATTCAGCATCAACCCACTTCCGCAGCCGATGTCTAGGATCTTTGCGTCCGCTTTAAGCTTGAGAAATCGTGAGATGAAATCAATAACAATTTTCTTCTTGGTAACAAACCACCAATGTTTTTTCTGAATTTCAAAAAAAATGCGGTACATGCTTATGTTCATTTGATTTCGTGCCTTTAGTTTGAGGTTGTGGGTAGTTCTTGAGCTACGTCTTTTGGCCGCAAGAAGATCGATGCTGTGATTAGGAATATAAATGTGATGACAATTTTAGGAAAGAAAAAGTAACGAGATTCGAACTGCTGAACGGTAAATATTAGAATATAGGTAGAAAACAACGCAATCGTAAGTAAAGTGAGTGGAAGCCAAGAGGGATGAGATCGAACTCGTCTCGTGACTAGCATAGCAGGCAAAGCCAAGAGCATACTTAGAAATGAACTATTTATAAAAAGATCAGACATAGAGGGCACTTCGTTTGGGGTCTTCCAGAAGCCACCTACAGAGGTATACCAAAATTTACCTATAAGACTGAGCTTAATTGCATACCATTTGCTCGGATTCTCAAAAAAAGTTTTAAAAAATAAGTGGCGAGCGTTTTCTCTATCATTACAGACGGTAGGGTTAATTCTGCAAACCAGATTCCCACCTCCGGTGACGACGAGGCTTCCGGACTTCTTTTCTAGTTCTTCCGGCGAGAGTACGGAGTTTTCAAATGTTACACCAGACGTCTGAGTCCAAAGTGGACTTCCTTGGTATTTCCAGTGATAGAGGCGCCAAGGGATAGTTGCTGTGTGTGCAACAACGATTGAAATCATTATCGATTTGCCTGCTGTACGAAGGGTTTGTGAAGTTTTTTTGATGTATAAGTACAGGCCCATCAGTAAGGCCCAACCAGTAATTCCCATTAGTATGAGTTCAAATTGAGATCTGAAGTAAGCGGATAGGGCTAAGAAAACCCCAGCCCATACTGAATACCAAACAGATTTCTTTTCGACGGACTTTATCGAGTAGAGCAAGGTAAGTAGAAAAAAGCCAATTGAAAAACTCTCGCCAAGTACGAGACCGATTGGTTGCAGCAAAAATACTCTGGAGACTGGAAACGCGAAAATTAGAAGAGGGACGCCAAAAGCGACATAACTCTTGGTTTGTACAGAGAAGAACTTGTAAAGGAGTGCTAACACCCATGAGAAGAGAAGAGAGGCTATGATCTGTAGGATTAAAATAATGGGAGTATTAATGCCGAATATCTTAACAATGGAGACCTCTAACAAGATAAATCCCGGAGGCCATAGATTTAAAATCCACGCATTGTTCGGGCTGATCCAGCCATTTTCATAAATATCAAGGGCTGCGGTGGCAAAGGAGCCAGGATCATGTATTCCGACCGCTGTAGGAATTTGACTCAAGGTTGTAGTGAAGGCATTCGGTTGTTCATTTATGTCATGAACAAATAGTGCCATTGGCAGCAATATTATAAAGTATAACAAGTATATAGCTAAGAGGTTATTTGTTTTAAACTTCATTCCTTAACCTATGGGGATTTTTCTTTTGTTTGATTGTCGGTATCATTCCATAGTGGGCTTACCAGTCAAGGGATTTTCCCAGTGAAGTGGAGCTATAATTTAGCTTAGCTATCTTGCTGAAGGTTGTCATGTGCGAGTCGTTATTGTTCAAAAACTTCCGGCAGATTGGATGTTGCCCAAAGCTCAAATGCTTTCCCCACCCTATAGCTTCCGTATTCGGAAAGGTGACCATAGTTGTCCCTAAACAATGGGTTGCCATCGCGAACAGCAGAGCACATTTCGTCTTGACAGAAAATCTGATTTTGATCGAAGACGAGCACCTTAGGATTTTTTTTAAGCATTTTCTCGAGTGACTTCATAAATCCATTGCTCAGAGTATCTATTTTTTGTTTTTCGATATCACAACGATTTGTAGCTACTTTCAATGGACGTTTAAAACAGCTTTGAATGGAGTAGCCAAGATCGACGAGGGGGGTAAATATAATGGCTCGAATTCCTAAGCTCTCCAAAAAATTGATTCGTTTCCTTAATATCTCAACGTCTTCTTCGGTAAGGTTTGGGGGTATTCCGGATAAAATTGCGAATTTTGTAGTCTTTGAGCGTAGTAAGATAGAGTTGATAAAGTCCTGCTCCTTCTGGGCTCTATCTCCTGAGCAGGGGTCGTCCTGAACCTTGTTGTGGTCGTTTTCAGTGGGGCGCAATATGAGGTTGCAGGCGCCGATTGAAAGAACGCTGTGATGATTCAACTTAGTATTATCCACTATACCTGGAAATAGTTGGTTGGCGTAACTGTTGCCCAAGAGGATCAGAGTTGGGTCCTTTTCCTTGTTTGCAATGCAAAACCACCAGCGATAATGGGCAGAGGGGGAATAGGGATACATGGTGTTACATATTGCATTGGAACTGAATCGCCATAATGGTCCTGAAAACTGCGAGTAAATCTTATGGTGTTCAAGATCTTCATGTCTAAAGTCATTCCCCTTCTTGGAATAGCTAAAGGCGCCGAGTCCACCAACTATAAGCATGCCGAATACAAGGGCTGGAATGGTGAATCTACCAAAGACCTTTCTTTGTCGTATTGGATTCTCAATGTAACGATAGGTTAAACCGGCAAGTGCAAAGGAAAGTACCAACGCAATGACTCTTGCTTCGCGACTTGGCGTGGTCCCCTCGATTATATGCATAAATGAAAGTATGGGCCAATGCCAGAGATAAAGTGGAAAACTAATTAAGCCGATCGCTACCAAAAATTTATTCGATAGAATACGTCTACTTACCCAGGAGTTTTCTCCAAAAAGAATCAAAATGGCCGTTCCGGAGACTGGCAACAGGGCCCAGAACCCGGGGAAGTGATTGTATTTATTAATTATCCATAGTGACGAGATAATTAAAGAAAGGGCAAGAGTCGAAAGCGCCTCTTTTAGGACCTGAGAACGGAAAAATATTGACTCTTGAGGGAGTCTGCCTAGGAAGAAGGCTAAAGATCCGCCGGTCAGGATCTCCCAAAAACGATATTGCGGAAGGAAAAACGTGCCACTGGGATCGATCCGTACGTTGAGAACACCTAAAGCGAATGAGATTGTGAAAATAATCAGGGTGATTTTAAGAAGATTCAGTCTTAGTTTCCATCCAACCCAAAGCAGTGTGGGCCATATAATATAGAACTGTTCCTCAACTCCGAGCGACCAGAGATGAAGTAGAGGTTTATATTCGGCACTATGATCAAAGTATCCACTTTCGAAGTATAAAATTATATTCGAAATAAAACTGGCGCCCGAGGCAATATGCTTCCCAAGAAGTGCTCTCTCTTGATTGAAGAGAACAAAGAATCCAACGGAATAGGCAACAACTAGCATCAGAAGGAGCGATGGAAATATGCGTAGAATTCTGCGGGAGATGAACTCATCAATCTTAAAAGTTTCACATTCAATTCCCTTAAGAATTATCGTGGATATTAAAAAACCAGATATAACAAAAAAAACGTCGACTCCTGCGAAGCCTCCGGCGAAATGCCCTGGGAAAGCATGAAAGCCCAATACCATAAGGATCGCGATGGCACGCAGTCCGTCAATATCGCTTCTGTATTTCATGTCTGGTAACCTTTGAAATCATCGGAATTCCTGGTCGGTCAGCAAGATTTGCGCCCCAACTTTTGCGCTGTTTTTGAAGTTAAATAAGTAATTAAGTCGTGCTACTGCGATCTTCTTTCGCCAAAAGTCTTTCCCTGGAGCCTTCAGCGCTTCGATTCCTTCCTCTATTGCAAGATGATTGGGAATCACTGTGCCGACGATACTTCGTGCCTCGTCCTCGATGGAGGGTAGGGGGTACTCTTTCCAGCATTTAGTGTTGATTTTTCGCGGAGAGTCAATAAATAGAACGGGGCGCTCCGTTGCAAAGGCATATTCAAAAGCAACACCTGACCAGTCCGATATCAAAAAGTCAGATTCAAAAAAGGACTGATTGGATGTTCGCGAGTCCTCAATAGTTAAGCCATCAAACTCGAGAGCCAAAGCTTTTAGCGTGTCCATGGTTTTCTCATCATGGTCAAATGTTAGTGGATGAGGCCGAATGAATAGTTTTTTTACGTATTTTATCGAGAATATTGTACGAACGATCTCTTCAGCATGAGCTTTGAGAAGGTTGTCCTCATGCCAGGATGGGGAGAAAGAGATAGTTGTACAGTCATCTTGTGATAATGAACCGCGGGAATCTCGATCTTTTAGATATTGGTCATATTGTTCTGCTAGCGCATCAATTTTGGGGTAGCCAACTTCAAAGACGGTGGGTTTTTTTAGTTTTCTTAGTTTGCAAATCGCATCTATTTCTTTGACGTGGTGAGGACCGCAAGCGAAAAAATGAGTGTAGGAATCGAATGCGTCATCTCCATAGACGACATGCATGCTGACCATAGAGTGGTATATGTGAATTAAGTTGGTGCCTAGGGGTCTACTCGATTCATGAATGTGAGAGGCTGCTGTAAGGAGATTCCTAATTCTTAAATCAGCCTGGAAAAACCAATTAATATTCTCAATGAGAATCACAAAGAGATTTCTATTCTTCTGTGACAAGGCTGGATGGTTTTTGGAGCTTACTACCAAGATAACATTTGTTTCAGTTGTTAAGTTATCGATGTATGGTTTACTGAAGCCATAGTGAATTGGGTGGAGGTCAAAAAAAGCGTACTTCACGCCAAAGAGCTTCTTAATCAAATGAAACTTAATTAATCCAATAGAGCATCGTCTTTTGTACGAATCATCAAGGTACTTTTCGTGAAGTTCCGAATACCAACTTTTTAACTTGGAAAAATGGCTATTAAAGATCACATGGGCCTTCTATATTCTTGCAATACATCTGCCGATGTTTGATTTTTCTCCGGCAAACTGGGCAAAGCTATCACTTTCGTTTTCGAAAATTATTTTAAACCCTAAATCTTTGAGTTTGTCACATAATTGATCATGTTTAATATATCTGCGAAAATGATTTCCAAAGGTCTTCTTGTTTTTTTCATCCGACGTGGTTCTGTATTCGAATGCAAGGTAGGAGCCATGTGAGAGCATAGTTGAGGCATTTTTAAGTAAATCTGCTTCCTCCTGGCTATCTAAAGCATGGAGTAGAAAGCGTCCGTAAACCAAGACCGGCGAGTTCAGAGTTAGATTTAGAATATCATCGACATTGGGGGCGAATATTGAGTTTATAAAGTTAATATTGGGTGCTTGGTGTCTTTGTTTGCAATAGGCAATTGCTTCGGGTGAGGTGTCAATCCCAACTACAGTTTGAAATAACTTTGAGAGAAAGATGGTGTCTCTGCCATTCCCACATCCAACTTCAATAAGACGAGATACAGGTAATTTTTGCGCAGAAATGAATTTCGCAAATTCAGAAGGATCTTGTAGTTGCTTCTCGTGATGATTCTTATAGAATTCATTCCAATACTTTATTTCATCTGCTTGATTTTTAAATTGACTATCTTTTGGCATATTTGTCCTTTTATACACTATTTAAATGCAATGAATAGGTGTCTACGAAAATCTTGTTCTGTAATACTCGATTGCCTCGTCTGGTCTGCCCCGGAAAACGATTTGCCCTTTGCTGACGACAATGACTTCCTTGCATAGATTTTCAACAAGCTTTAAATCGTGTGAAACAAAGACAAGAATCTTAGCCATCTCCAACAATGTATTCATTCGCTTTTTCGCTTTCTCCATAAAATGAAGATCGCCAGCGGAAAGCATTTCGTCGAAGACAAGGATTTCGGGTTCAATGCTGGTGGCAATGGCAAAGGCCAACCGGACAGACATTCCAGAACTATAATACTTAATTGGCACATCAATAAACTCTCCTAATTCAGAGAATTCAATGATTTCTTTTTCTTTCCTGGTAATTTGCTTTTTTGAAAAACCTAACATGTAGCCATTAAGGTATATATTCTCTCTTCCCGAAAACTCAGGATTAAATCCAGCTCCTACTTCGATAAGAGGCTGGATATTTCCCTTAACGTTTATGGTGCCGCTAGTGGGGTGTAAAACGCCCGAAATAATTTTTAAAAGCGTGCTCTTTCCTGCGCCATTTGGTCCAATGATGCCGACTCTGTCGCCTTCTTTTAGATGTAAATTAATATTACTTAAGGCCGCCAATTTATTTTCTTTTAGCGGGAGATTGGTCCTTTTTCTCTTTAAGAAATTAATTAAAAACTCTTTAAGGTTCGTGGTTTTATCATAATAGAGATCATATTTGAGACCGACATTATTTAATTCAATTTCATACATAAAATGACCTAGAGTTTGAAGATGATACGATTATCAAAGTGTTTGATCATCCAGTAACCTACGCCAATGGTCGCGAGAGATGTGAAGAATGAGACCGCATAGTGTTCGTTTGGCGCCAGAACTCCCTGTGTAATCGGAATACGGATGGTTTCGATAATGTGATAGAATGGGTTAAAATTAATTAGCTTTTGTATTTTTTCTGGAAAAGTCTCAAGGCGGTAAATAATTGGAGTCAGGAAAAATGAGGCCTGCATAATCGGCGGCATGATGTAGGATAAGTCACGGAAATAGACTCCACCTATCGCGAGAATGGCACTTGCTCCGAGCAATGTAATGAAAAGTAGTATGATAGCCAAAGGAACTGTGAGTAGTGCTGCTGAAGGGGAGATTATTCCAAGCAGGAGTCCAAGGGCGAATAGGGTTATCCCTGTAAAGAAAAAATTGGTCAGCTCATAAAGACAGGTGTTAAGCACGTAAATGGATTTTGGTAGGTAAATCTTTTTAATGTACATCTCATTGGCGAGCATGATGTTGGGCGCCCGCAAAAGGGTGACAGAGAAGGCATTAAATACAACTGCCCCTGTAAAAAAATATGCAAAGTAGTTATGATCCGTAATGCGTGAAGCATACTTAAAGACGTAGGCAATAATCATGTATTGCAGAAGTGGGGCAATGATTGTCCACAGGAAACCAACGAACGAGCGTCGATATCGTAGGCGAAGGTTTGTCTCAACATAGCTGGAGATCACGTAGCGATACTTGTAGATGTGCTTTAGATCTATTTTAATACAACTATATAGATTCGCAAGTGCCACTTGGGAGTTCACCTTCTTTAGTTTGATCAGATGCCTATGTTCTCTTCCACTCCAGACTAGCGTCTGCGAACAGCGGGATTTAGATAATCGAGCATATCATGTTAAATGTGTAGTAGGAAGTGTAGGGCTTGCACGCAGCGCCACGGGAGTTTATTCAGAACGGAAATGAGCCCAAGCCAGCTTAAGAGGTCTGAGTTGTGCAAGTAAGGCAACGCTGTAGGAGAGGTACGTGCCGGTTACACCGGCATATACGCCCAAGTCTTTTGTGAAAAGAAGAACTATTCCAATATTAATTGCTCCCGCAAGGAGATTAGTCATTGAAGAGAGCTTTGAACGGTGGAGTCCTATCCAAATAGCCTGAAAAACAGCGTAAAATCCAGCCAGAGGAATGGTGAATAGAAGTGAGTTCATAATGGGCATAGAGGGTTGAAAGTTCGATAGTCTTGCCACAGGAAGTAGGTAAGAAACTAGAGGGGCGGTGATGGCTATGAATATGCTTGCTGGAAGCACATAGAATAAGCTCTTTTTAATGAGTTCATCTGCTCCTTTCCACGATGTGGCCGTGAGTTTTTCTTGTAGCTTAATCTGCATGACGGTAAAGGGGAAATAAAAGGTCGCCAGAATTTGGAGCGCGAAGCTATAGTGTCCAAGCTCCTCCCTAGACGTCTGAAGCCCAACTATAAAGATGGCTAACGGAGGAGCAGACAAGGCAAGACTATCTAGAAAAGGCCATTTTGCTGACCGTAGCATGCTTTTTAAGATATCAAAAAGGCCGTAATCGGACGTGTTCAGAGAAGTGTTCGAGTACTTGAGTAGAAGTAGATATTCTGCATAAAAAATGGCAAAGCTAGTCAGGCTATAAAGGAAGAGAAAAGTCTTGAGAGAAGCGCCGAAGAGTCCCGAAACGCACAGCGCCATTAGTTGAAGAGTTCGCGAAATGAAGATGGCCTTGTCATGCACATGAGTAATCTGTTGCGCCGAGTAGAGAAAGTTGGACATGTTCTGCCAGGTATAGAACGGCAAAACACCAAAAAAGAGTAAAAACTCTATTGGGTGGTAGTCTTCAAAAAGCTCTTTTGAGCTGAATGTGAGGGCAATCAAAAGCAAAAGAATAAGGGCGGAGATACTCAAGATATAACGCACAATTGTTTTATAGTAGAGAATAGCCTTATGAGGATTTAAGGAGACAAATTGATAGGTGGTTCTTCCGAGCCCCAGAGACAATAAGAGGGCCAGCGTTAGGTAAAAGGACGTTAAGAATGAGAAAATGCCTCGTCCCTCCGGGCCGTATAGATAAGATGATAGCAGGAAGATTCCGAAGGCGGAAAAGATCGTGGTCGATCGCAATAAGACAGAGAAAAGAAATTTGAGAGGCATCAGGTGGCTTTACCTCTCGAAAACTTGTCTTTGAATCTTAAGGCGGGCTTCTCGATCATTTTCCAGCTGAATATCGCAAGAGGTACCACAATGGTCATGCTCAGTAGAAATAGGGCGTAGGGGTTCGATACCGTTTTTGTATAGATGAGAGACTGTTGAATCGGCCACGATAGCACGTACACGCCATAAGAGATGTCATTTTTGAAGTTTAGATTTTTAATATACAACTTCGGATGATAACCAAATACATAGGCCGCATAAATGTATGCCAGCGCTCGGATGAGCCAGTTTTCAGTCAGATATAGTGACGCGAGGACCATGAAAGCTACTGGGATGCTAAGATAGAATTTATCTCTGTATAGATAGGCTAACATTCCTGAGCCAAAACAAATTGGAAGGCTTAGGGTGGCCGAGCTATAGGTGCCGGCCCCAAAAATGTGTGGAAAAACCTCATTAACAACAAAATCAACCTTGAGCAGGACCATGAATATAGATAGCGCTGTAAATCCCACGAGGAGAAGGCGGTGTTTGAAGAAACCGAGGAGTCCCATTATCATAACAAGAAAGTAGAGATGAAATTCAATGGGTAACGTCCAGAGAGAACCATTGGGGCCGGTATAGGGCAATCCAGTGAAGGCATCGCTGTAGAAATAAAATTTAAAAAAGGTTCCCCCAATTAAATAACCCCAGTTGTTTACGTCAGCGAACATCGAGAACCCCTGGTTTCGCACAATTTGGCTCACAAGGATAACCGTTATAAGATTAGCGAAGCAAAGACCCGGGAAGATTCTCAAGCAGCGAGCCAGAAGATAAGACTTCCAGTTGCTTTGTCGGCAGAAACTTTGGGTGATCAAGAACCCCGAGAGGCCGAAAAATACAGCAACTGCGAGGAATCCGAAAGTTGAACTGTTGATGGTTGGCAGAAACTCATAGTGATATCCGGTCAGCATAGCAAAACTATGTCCAAATGTGACTGCGGTAGCGGCAATGAGGCGAACCAAATTTAGATTATTTTCTCGAGACGACGTATTAACTGCAGATAGAAACATTTTCCCCTCATAGCGTTCAGTTTAATATATGCACATCGTTATATGTTTTAGGAATCATTGACTGTGGGCGTTGGTGTATTATTTAGTCACTCTTTTACAATGATTAGGCAGGAAGGCCTTTGTGGAGATTTCGATGAAGACTGTGTTGGTAACTGGTGGTGCTGGTTTTATTGGGAGTGAGTTGGTGAAGCATCTTCATAATAAGGGTTGTCGAGTGCTTGTTTTGGACTCACTGACTGAACAGGTTCATGGCTTGGATCCGAAGTCGACATCTGCGACTTTTGCGAAGATTCAGGAGTTTTGTGAGTTTTTTCAAGGAGATGTCAGAGATCGAAATATGGTTCGGAAGCTTGTCGCCCAATCTGATGTCGTGGTTCATCTGGCAGCTGAGACTGGTACCGGTCAGTCAATGTACGCAATTTCTAACTATTGTGATGTGAATATTCAAGGGACTGCAATTTTGTTGGAGGAGATTTTCTCCTGCCCTCGAAAGATCGAAAAAATTGTGGTTGCCTCCAGTCGAGCGATCTATGGGGAAGGCAAGTATAGTTGTGTAAGTCATGGCGACTTCTTTCCTGAGATGAGGCTGGATCATGATATGGCAAAAGGAGTGTTTGATCCATTGTGCCCCAAGTGCCATGAGCCCGGGATGGCTGTGCCGACCACAGAAGATTCTCCTGCAAAACCCCAGTCAATATATGGAATAACCAAGTTGACCCAGGAAGAGTTGGTTATCAAGGGAGCTCGCGCAGCTCAGATCCCGGCAATTGCTTTGAGATTTCAAAACGTCTATGGCCCAGGGCAATCTCTTTCCAATCCCTACACAGGGATTCTTTCGATTTTTTCGACGAGAGCTCGCAATAACAACAGTATTAACATATTTGAGGATGGATTGGAGTCGCGGGACTTTGTTTATATTGATGACGTTGTTGAATCTCTCTCGTTGGCGGTGTTCTCGAATCTAAAATCTCAGGAAGTATTTAATGTCGGTTCGGGGAAGTCGACCAGTGTGAAAATGGTCGTGGAGAAGATCGTTGGTTTCTTTAATGCGAGTTCTACAATAAGTGTTACTGGGGCCTATCGTGTTGGGGATATTCGCCACAATATGGCAGACCTTTCTAAGGCAAAAAGGATTCTTGGATTTGAGCCCAAAGTTGAGTTTTCTGAGGGAGTCGTTAAGTTTTTAACCTGGGCGCTAAAGCAAGAGTCCGTGAAGGATGATTACGAAAAGTCGTTGAAGGAATTAAAAGACAGAGGGCTTCTTAAGTAGATATGAAAAAACGAATTCTCCTGATTGCACCTGAGTTCTTTAATTATCACAAACTTATAATAGCTGGGCTTGAGGAGTTGGGCTGGGAGGTCGTTTTCGTTCCAGACAGACCTCCGGTGAGTTCTCTAAAGAAAATTGGTATTCGGAAGGCGCGATTTCTTTTTGAGTCTTCTCTGAACTCATTCTACGAAGACAAGCTAAAGAAGGCCGGTCGTTTTGATCGAGTTTTAATTATTAAGGGGGAGTGTGTCACTCTTAAGACTTTGCGCCGGATTAGGGAATTTCATTGTGACGCTAAAGTAACGCTCTATCTTTGGGATGGAATTAATAATGTTCCCGGTGGGTTTTCTCTGAGTCAGGCGGTTGATGATGTGTTTTCGTTCGATACCCACGATTCGAGAAAGTACGGATTCGGGCTGTTGCCTCTTTTCTACACTAGGAATAAGGGGGCCTCGATTGCAAATGGGGAAGAACAGTGGCTTGTTTCATTTGTGGGGAGCATTCACAGTGATCGCCTCAAGGTCATTTCCCGCGTTCGGAATTGCCTAAAAAGACCAGACTCAATGTTTGTATTTGTATATTTCCCTAGCCGAATTCTGTATTGGTTTCGAAAGATATTCGATACTAGCTTCAGAAAATTCTCTGATGAGGAGCTAAGTCTGATCTCCATAAATAAGGCAAAGGTTGAGGAGGTTTTTGTTCGATCAAGAGCGGTTTTGGATATTCAGCATCCAAAGCAAACAGGTCTAACTATGAGAACAATTGAAGGGCTCTCCGTAGGCAAAAAGCTGATTACGACCAATGACACTATTGTGGATTATCCTTTTTATGATCCTGCTAATATTCTAGTCGTGGATAGGAATAACCCAGTTATCCCAGAGGAGTTTTTTACGACTCCAGTTGCAACTGATAAGGTTGCGATGATGGAAAGTTATGAGCTTCGCAACTGGATTCGAAAAGTTCTCTCTATTTCGTAGGTTTTGTCTTGTGCTTTTTCAGGGATATAGCAAAAATCAGAGCTAAGGTAGCTAGTCCCACCAGAATCAAAATGGCACTGAGAGATCGCAGTTCTTTAAGGTAAAGACCTATTCCGATAAAGACAAATGAGAACAAGTAAAGCAGCAGGCTTATGTGAATGTGTGATAAAGAGAGATCTAGCAGGATGTGATGAATATGATTTCTGTCTGCGGCAAAGGGGCTCTTTTTGTGAATGATGCGGTTGAAGAAAACTCTTGTCATATCAAGTAGTGGAATGAGTATTGCGCTAAGTGCTACAGCCGGAGCTGCTTTGATATAAAAACTGGAGTTTTCAACTCCGGGAAGCCGGTTGTTTTCAATAAACTTAATTACTAGAATTGATATTATAAAACCGATCATCATTGAGCCGGTATCGCCCATGAAAATCTTCCCGTGTTTGAAATTGAAGATTAGAAATCCAACAAGAGCGCCACTTAAAGAAAATGCGAGAATGCTCAATGAGGCAGCGCCAGTCAGGGCGAACCAAGAACCAAAAAATAGGGCAGAAATAAGCCCCAATCCGCCGGCGAGGCCATTGACTCCATCGATAAGATTAAATGCGTTTATAAGTGCTACGACAAACAAAAAAGTTATGGCAATCCCGGTGAGGGGGGAAATATCAGTAATTCCTAACATGCCCCATAGGCTGGTGATTCGTAGGCTGCCAAAAACCGTAATCAAGAGTGCACAGATAAGCTGAACGCCAAGCTTTTTTAGGGGTGATAGCAACAATATATCGTCTTTGATTCCCGCAAAGAACAGCAAGATAAGGGCTGAGTTCATGAATTTAATATCGCTCGCATTTACGTAGTCGCTAAATGCTGAATAAGCGAAAATGGTTCCTGCGAAAATAGCGACCCCCCCTAGGGTTGGGGTCTTCTGAGAGTGAACTTTTCGGTTTGAGTCTGGCTCATCCATAAGATGTTTGATGGCCGCAACCTTAATTATAATGGGAATTGAGAACGCAGAGAACAGTAAGGAGACTATAAAAGGCCAAAACGTATTAAATAGCATTGCTGAATTCTATTTTCATTGGGTGTAATCAGGCAAATAAAAAGGCGCAATGCCTTCGTTCGTGAGCGAGCTCCTTTTTAGGATTTCTTGGGCGCGTCAAATGAAGAGAGTAGGGTTTCTAAGAAGTCAGGGTTCCTTTGGAGAAAGGAAAAGATCCGTTTTGCAGATAAAATGACTAATACGAACCCAAGCGTCGTCCATAGGAAGAACTGAGGTGCAAACCCAAAAAACACTGCACAATATGAAAATCTTAAAAAGAGGAGGAGACTAAAAAGACTTTTCTGGCGCAAAAGGGCTTCAGCTGAGAGTTTGAGGATAAGATATTCAGCTATGATGCAAACTAAGACGCCGAGAGCACCAAATGCTAAAAAAAATGGCATTGCTTCCGTTCCGACGTTAAGCCTTGGGGAAACCAGGAGAGGGCCCCCTGTGGAGTTGAATCTCTTCCAAAGGGGAATAACTTGAGCCTTGAGAAATGAAGGATCTGAAATCGCGCAGGTGTCCTGCATGGCTAAGTTATAAATGGGTGAAGCTGCATAAAGAATCAACCATTGGAGTGACTGGGGGAGGTCACGAACATGCTGGCTCACGGGAAGATATTCAGGGACTTTGCATGCGGCAGCAACGTCCTTAACTCCCATAAGAGTAATCTGAGTGGTTCGTGAATCCGTGTAGGTACTAACAATGCCGTTGGAGCCACTCCGGATCTCTCCTACTAATGAAAAAACTCCGACACATAAGAGAGCCAGAGACGCGGCAATGAGTTTCTTTGCCTTTGGCGTAACGCGCGTCCAGTTCAGAATGAAAAAGACAATTGCGACCGAAAAAAGTGCCATTAGAAGACGATTTCTGTCCAAAACAAGGACTGGAAATATAATTGACCAAAAAAACATTCCAATTCGAGTCCATGTGGGAAAAATCTTAATTAGGCTAAGTGGGGCAAAAATCCATATTAGCATGCTGATATGTCTTATGCGTGCTTCATATTCGTTGAAAATTGAATATCTAGTTCTATCTCCTAAAATGATGATTCCGTGTACGTAGAGGTCAATAAGTGTAAAGAGAAAAATCACCCCAATAAAAAGATAAAAGGTATTACTCAGTGCTGTTTGTTTGGAGATGTCGAGGTTAATCCCTTCAGCAAGGGGGGTGGCTCTACTTTCTTTGCTTCTAAGGTGATTAAATAGCTCTAGGAGAAATATGGCTCCGGCGCTGATTGTCATGAGTGCGGGTATACTGTTGTCAATACTGTGTATGGGAAATGTAAAGGAATATAAGAATAGAGAAATTGCGAGAGGTATTGCTAGAAATATTGTTCCACAAAATCTCAAAAGGGCCAAGGTTTACTCCAGAGTATCAATCGTTTGCAGAAAGTTACCCTATTTTCTTAAAAGGTGCCTGTTTCTTTTTTGGATCTACAGCGCGTTAATTCAAAAAGGTACGCCGTACCTTTTTGAATTGCAGACCGTAGTTGAATCGCAGTCTCTTTGATTGCTTGCAATCCCCCTGTCATTGCTTTTGTTTTATCCGTTGCTCAGAGTTTCCTATCCATGAAGACAGAATATTTCAGCCCTTGTTGCGGCGTTAACTATGCGCAAATCCTAATTAAAACGTGTTTTTAATATTGTATGGCTAATAGCCATACAAAAAGTATAATGCATGAAGAAGATCAACTCTTTGAAAAGCAAGAGGATACGAGAGCTCCGGGGTTATCTTATTGAAGAGGTTGTTTCGGAAGGGGTTCTTTTAGATGTTCGTGAGAACCCGAAATATCCGGATCAATATGTGGAGATATACTATTTTCGGGATTATGTTTGGGCGGTCATTCCCGGAGTAAATCCAGAGCGCTATATTACGATGTTTCTCAGTCGTAAGTTAAAGAAGGAGTACGGATTGTGAAAAAGAACAAGTTTCCCACAAAGAGCGAGTTAGAGAAGGATTTTGGAAGATGGAAGAGCGTAGGACGCGAGAAAATGGCAGAAGTCCGGGCTCGCAACGATGTTATCCGCACGGAAAAAGCCAAAAAGGAAGCCAAGTTCACAGCAAGGCTTACGCTTGAAGATTTTGACGGATTTAAGAGTGTCGCCGAGAAAAAGGGCATTCCCTATCAAACGCTTCTTAGTTCGATTATCCATGGGTATATCAATGGTCAGTTGGTCGACGTTGAAGAAATCCGCAAAGTTATTCCAGGTCTAAAATTAAAGAAACAAGTCGGATAAAGAGGTACGCCGTACCTATTTGAATTGCACGGCATTACGGGGTATCCATAATGCCGTGGTTGTCTTTTATTTCAACAGACTATATCCAAAGCCAAAAAGCCAAAGTAATTTTAGCAAGGCTGAGATGACCATATTCACCTTTCTAAGTTCTTTCGGCTCTGTGACTGTGAGACTTGCTTCCGCGAAAGCCACCATTAAAAGAAGCCAGCCGTATTCTTTTGTCGCAGTCGGGGAGAAGTTCTGAATAAGAAAAGCGATTATGAAGGCCCAGGAGGAAATTCTCACTTTGTGGGATAGAATTGGCCTCATTAGAACCCTCCAGTCCATCGGGATGGACCGTTGTTGATGACGATATCATACCGGGCACGACGAATTTGTTCTAGGTTGGGGCGCGAGGAGCGAGTGAAGTCGAAATCACGTCCTGAAAATTTATTTTTATCATTTTTGTTGCACTCAGGTCGTGTGGAGCAGGCGACACCTCCTAAAGCTCCGCCAACAACGGCTCCTCCAACTGCTGCTGCACCTGCCGTAGCGGGGCCTCCAGCAATGCCGATGGCGCCACCAGCTCCCGCTCCATTGCCGATCCCGTCGAGAATGTCACGAATGCATGAGCCAACACATTCGTTGTTTGAGTTGGCGACAATGTCGATATTCTTACGTGGATTGAAGGGCTGTTTATCGGGGTGTTGAGGAATTCGCTTTTGAGGCATCGCGACTCCCACTTCGGTAAAGATATTTCTAAGGAGGTGCTCCTTTCGAGGATCCTTTTCCATCCAGTAGAGCTGTCGCGCGGGTTCTAGAAGTCCTAGCTCAAGACCTTTGACTTCTGAGTTTCGCAAGATCTGATAATAGATTTGGCTTGAGTTTGAACTGAGGTCTTTCTCACTAGCATACTGGGCGAGCTTTTCGATGGCTTGATATACTTGGGCCTTTGTTGGTTCTACGGTAGTGGCTTGGCTTAGGTAGCCGTTCAGTAGTGTGAGTATAAAGAATAGGTATTTTTTCATATTGCCCCCTTGGCTTTATTGTTCTGTTAAGGGGGATAAGCAAAACTGGGGACAGGGGTTACGGCCCTCACGACTATTATATGCGTTTTGAGGCCAACAAATTCGCAGTTTTAAGAACGAGTCGGTTTCGAATCTCGGATTTTGGACGAGAGCCGGCCGGATCGCTGCGCTGCAATTCAAAAAGGTACGGCGTACCCTCTAGAACGGGAGTTTGGAGGGGGTGAAGAATTTTGTGGAGAAGATCCAGGGGTTTTGATTGAAGAACTCTGTCATGCCGGGGCTTTGGGGGGTGATCTTTGAGAGTTCGATCAGGGCGGCAATGCTGATCTTCTCATTTCCTAAGAGGCGCTCTGCTTGTTCGTTTTTAAGTTGTTGCTGACGGCGAAGTTCTTCGACGCGTTCGCCGAGGTCGATGTTTCCTTTTGTGCTTGCTTTAGGTGGGAGCTCTAGCTGTCGACCTAAAGAATCGCAATGAGCCTTGTAAATCTTAAGCGCTTCGGAATGGCAGAGGGGATCCTTGGTAAATTGTCCCGCTGCGAATTCTTTGTAAAGATCCTGATGGCCACGCAAAGCTAAGTGCAAGCGGGGATTCTGCTTTAATAAGTACTGTAAGAAGATATTGGAGAAGAGTTCATCCCGCTGTTCGAGATTGGAGATAGACTTTACGAACTCCACAAATTCTAAAGCGAAGGAAGGTTCCATTAAGGTTGTGTTCTCGGGCATGGTGGAGATCATTTCGCGGAGGAGGCGAACTTTGATGGGGCTTGTGCCGCTGACTAAGAGAGCGGGGAGATATGTCCTGCGATAAGAGATGTCTTGGTTAAGGAAATTGCCGTTCGTTGATGCCAGAAGGGTTTTAATTGTGGCAAGGTCGGAATTTCTTTTGAAAGTCCACTTCTGGAAAATCCCCTTAACCAACCCATTCTGAAGCTGTGGCAAAAGACGTAATATCCCGCGCTCACTTTGGAGCAAGTCTGCCCACAAAAGATCATGGTCAGTGATGACCCAAGAGTTTGTTTTCAAAAACCAATTTTTCTGCAAATCAGGAATGAGGCGGAAGGTGCTATTGATAAATTGAAGGCTCAACGCCTCAAACCGCCGACTCATCCCCTGATTCTCTTTAAACTTAAACAAATGCTCCGGATTCAACCAAAGCCTTTCCCCCTGAACTTCTCCCATCAAAAGCCCAGGGAGCTTAGAAACCTTCACGGATTCCAAAATCGAAAGCAGCTCTTTTTCCGCAAGATCACTTTCAAAGGCAAATAGGAACTCTTTCGTAAAGAGCTCCACTTCCTCATCTGCAGAAAGAAGTCCGCGGGCTAAAGCCCATTCGCTGTGCAAAGCCATCAATACTTGGCTGGCGTTTTTATCGCCCGCAAAACGACGTTGGAACAAGTTGCGAAGATGCTCTGCTGTTTGTTGAGCGCTCATCTTCATGCCAAGATCTTTCAGAATCTGATACTCCGCCAAAGACCAAGCGCCGTCAAAAGCATCGCGTTGAGATTGGCGCAACTCCACACTGAGAACGCTGACAACTTGACGGAAGTCCTCGGGGGTTAGGCGTCCCAGAAGAGATCTTACGAATCCCTCAGGGGCCTTTTCTGAATTAAGAACCAAAAGTCGAAGAACATCGCCACGCTGAGCCTTCAGCGCAGGGTGTGTGATCGCTAATTCAATGCACTCACTGCAAAACGCCAATTCAGAAGCCTGAGGAATCAACAAAGAAAGTGTCTTTTGAAGCTGATCCATGGCCAACAACTGCCCCGAAGACTGGGATCGCGTGAGTCTATTAAGATAGTCTTTTTGCAAAACAGCCAGGCTTTCGCCGGCAAAGAACTGGTGACGATTCAGCGTTTCCAGAGTTTCATTTAAGACACTAAAAGGTGAACTTTGAATCAGCTCTAAAACAAAGGTCTTTTCAAGTTGAAGCTCTTGAGCAAAGACCGCCCTTGCTGAAGTCGCAAAAAGCTGTGAGTCCACCAGGGAAAGTCTTAAAAGCTTTTCCTTGCTCTTTGCCAGAGAAGGCTTTTCCTCCAGCAGCTTCAACATCAGATCCTTGATTTCATGAGTTAAAGTAGTCTCTTGTTTAAGAGCCAGATCCAAGAAGTGAAGGTCTTCAAATAGACTGTCTGAAGACTTGATATAGTTGGCACGCAAAAGGTCCAAGGCCGTGAGATATTGTCGTTCTTCAATTTTTCCGTAGATTTCAGTCTTTCTTGTGTTAACCGCATCTTGCAATGCCTTAAAGATAGAGGCCTTCGTCTTTGCCGCCAATTCCATAGGCGTGACTTCCGAGTTTTTGCCAGGCTTTAAAGGCAGTGCGCCCTTTGCTAAAAGTTGCTCCACCGCTTTAAGATTCGACTTGTGTACAGCCACCTCAAGAAGAGTTGAGCCATCCTTTTGATGTTCGTTAACCTGTTCAGGGTGCAGGGTAGACAGATGCTTATCAAAGACTATCATATCGTCCACAAGAAGAGCTTCCAGTGCCGTCTGAGGTTCGTGGTGGAACTTTTCTACGACCACGGTTGGCGGCGTTTCGACCTTGTTCGAGTCCTTCTTGAAAGAACAGCCGCTAAGCAGCATAAAGCTACAAAGAGTGAGGCTGTTAAATAAAGAAGAAGGCCGTAATAGCATCAGTAGAGTGTCCTTTTGTGAGGATCTAAAGCAAAACTCTGGCCAGTTTATAAACAATAGAATGGTGCTTCATAAACTAAACCTTATGCAGTTGACAATATTTGTAAGCCAATTTTGGTATTCAACGTCTTACTTGGGATTTCAAAGAGGGGGTGTCTCATTTTGGGGCAGTCTTTGGGAGAACTGCTTTTGAACAAATACTCTAAGAAGTCTCAGTCTCGAATCAGACCTTAAAACACTTGCTATATCCCTCATTCAGCTTTAGTTCTATTAAAATGAGAGTCATTGAGCACATCGAAAAAGCATCATCGTCATTGTTCAGTTTTGAAATCGTTCCTCCACCGCGAGGAAGATCTGTGAAAGATATTATCGAAGTGGTGGAGGCCCTGGTGCCTCTGAATCCGGCGTGGATTGATGTGACTTCGCACAGTTCAACGACCTACTTCCAAGAAAAAATCGATGGCACTATTCAAAAGAGAACCCTGAAGAAAAGACCTGGAACGCTGGGGATCTGTGGCATTATCCAAAATCGTTTCCGTATTGATACTGTAGCTCATATTTTATGTCTGGGGTTCACGCGTGAAGAAACAGAAGACGCGTTGATTGAGCTGAACTTTCTGGGAATCGAAAATGTCTTGGCCCTGCGCGGGGACACGCCGAATGTGCAAAAGGCCCTGCGCGCGGATCGCACGATCAATCAATACGCCTCTGATTTGGTGGGACAGATCAAAGATCTTAAAGAGGGTAAGTTCCTCGACGAACTGGATCGCGCCGACAAATTGGATTTCTGTGTCGGGGTTGCTGGTTATCCCGAAAAACACTTCGAAGCCGCTTGTCTGAAGTCTGACATTCAAAGTGCCAAACGCAAAGTCGAGGCCGGGGCTGACTACATCGTGACCCAAATGTTTTTTGATAATGAGAAGTATTTTAAGTATGTCGAACAATGCCGAGAGGCCGGTATCACTGTCCCTATTATTCCAGGAATTAAAATTCTGAAATCTGCCAATCAACTAAGATCCATTCCTAAAAACTTCTATATCGATCTTCCTGAGGAACTTGTTGAGGACGTAGAAAAAAATCCTCATCATGCTGAAGAGATTGGTAAACGCTGGTGTCAAAAACAGGTCGAAGGGCTTTTGAACTATGGTGTTCCCAGTGTTCATTTTTACGTCTTAAATGACGTGCATTCGATTGTTGATATTGTTCGTAAAGTTAAATAGCTCTTGTTGGTAGGAAAAATTCCATGAAAAAGTCAGCACTCCTCGTTGAGTTGGAACGTGTTCTGCAAAATAAACTACTCATTTTAGATGGGGCGATGGGGACCATGGTTCAGCTTCACAAATTAGGTGAAGCCGACTATCGGGGCGAAAGATTTAAAAATCATCCCAAGGATCTCAAAGGCAATAATGATCTGCTTGTTTTGACTAAGCCTGAGGTCATCTATGCAATTCACCAACAATACCTCGAAGCCGGCGCCGATATTATCGAGACAAATACCTTTAATGGAACCTCGATTGCCCAAGCGGACTATGAGCTTTCCCATCTTGCATATGAATTGAATGTCGAAGCTGCGAAGCTAGCGAAAAAGGCCTGCCTGGACTATGAAAAGAAAACGGGAAAAAAAACCTATGTGGCCGGGGCCGTGGGGCCGACGAACAGAACGGCCTCTCTCAGTCCTGACGTGAACAATCCGGGCTACCGGGCGGTGACCTTCGATCAACTTAAAGAGGCTTACAAAGAACAAGTGAAGGGTCTTCTGGATGGGGGCACGGATATTCTGTTGCCAGAAACCACCTTTGACACTTTGAACTTGAAAGCGGCCTTGTTTGCCATCTCTGAAGTGGAAGAGGAGCGGGGGCAAAAACTCCCCTTGATGCTTTCCGTGACAATTACGGATCTTTCCGGGCGAACTCTTTCCGGTCAGACAGTAGAGGCCTTTTGGAATTCCGTTCGTCACTCGAAGCCCTTAAGTGTCGGCATTAACTGCGCCTTGGGAGCTAAGGAAATGCACCCATACATTCGCGAATTGGCGCGAGTGTCTGATTGTTATATTTCTTGTTATCCCAATGCGGGCCTTCCGAATCCCTTAAGTCCGACAGGTTATGATGAAACGCCAGAGTCTTTGGCCTATCAACTGGGGCTGATGGCGGAAGAGGGGATTGTTAATATCGTGGGTGGATGTTGCGGAACAACGCCGTCGCATATCAAGGTCATCGCAGACTCTTTAAAAAATCAAAAGCCCCACGAGCGGCCTAACCATAGAAATCAAGGAATGAAGTTAAGTGGACTTGAACCCTACAATCTTTCTTGGGATCAGGTTCGTAATTTCGTCATGATCGGGGAAAGAACCAATGTCACCGGATCGCCGAAGTTCGCAAAGCTGATTAAGGAAGATCGTTATGATGAGGCGATCTCGGTAGCCCGCAGTCAGGTTGAAAACGGCGCTAATATCATCGATATCAACTTTGACGAGGGCATGATTGATGGCCCGCAAGCTATGACTCGCTTTTTAAATCTTATTGGGGCTGAACCTGACGTGGCGAAGGTGCCCGTGATGATTGACTCCTCTAAGTGGGAAGTCTTGGAGGCCGGATTAAAGTGTCTTCAGGGTAAACCCATCGTGAACTCAATCTCCCTCAAAGAAGGCGAAGAGGAGTTCTTGCGCCATGCGCGCCTCATTCAAAGATATGGGGCCGCAGTGGTGGTGATGGCCTTTGATGAAAAAGGTCAGGCGGTCAGCCGCGAGGACAAGGTTCGCATCTGCGAAAGAGCCTATAAACTTTTGACTGAGAAGCTTGATTTTGACCCTGCGGATATTGTCTTTGACGCCAATATCCTGACAGTCGCAACCGGGATGGAAGAGCACAACAACTATGCCGTGGATTTTATCGAAGCCGTGGCTGAGATTAAAAAGCGCTGCCCAGGAGTTTATACTTCCGGAGGCGTATCTAATTTGAGTTTTAGCTTCCGCGGGAATAATAAAGTTCGTGAGTCCATGCACGCGGTTTTCTTGTATCACGCCATCCGTGCGGGCTTGGATATGGGAATTGTCAACGCCGGGATGTTGGAAGTTTATGAAGAGATCGAACCGTCCCTTCGGCAACTGGTCGAAGACGTGATCTTAAATAAATCTGAACACGCTGCAGAGAACCTTTTGGCCGTCGCTGAAAAATACAAATCTGAAAAAGGCGAAGAAAAAACTTCAACACAGGATGATTGGCGCAAACTTCCTCTGCAAGAGCGAATCACTCATGCGTTGGTGAAGGGGATCGACACTCATATCGTTGAAGATACTGAGGAAGCTCGTCAACAATTTGGACGTCCGTTGAACGTGATCGAAGGCCCCTTGATGGAGGGGATGAAGGTCGTGGGAGGACTGTTCGGAGAAGGAAAAATGTTTCTTCCCCAAGTTGTTAAAAGTGCGCGAGTGATGAAAAAAGCGGTCGCCTACCTTGAACCTTTTATGGAAGAAGAGAAAAATGCGAAGACAGGCCTGCAGAGTCAAGGCACGTTTGTGATCGCAACCGTAAAAGGGGATGTTCACGATATCGGAAAAAACATCGTTTCGGTTGTTCTGGCTTGTAACGGCTATAAGGTGGTGGATCTTGGGGTCATGACTCCGGTTCAGCAGATCATCAAAGCGGCTTTGGAGCATCAGGCGGATGTTATTGGTCTAAGTGGTTTGATCACGCCATCTTTGGATGAAATGATTTTTGACCTTAATGAATTTCAAAGAGAAGGATTTAAAGTCCCTGTTCTTATTGGGGGAGCAACAACAAGCAAGGTTCATACAGCAGTGAAGTTAGACCCTCATTATGAAGGGGTGGTGGCTCATGTGGCGGATGCGTCGTTGGTTGTTGAGGTTTGCAATAAGCTTTTAAGCCCCAACTCGAAGGTCACTTATGCTGCGGAGGCAAAACAAAAGAATAAATCCCTGCGTGAAAACTATCTGCAATCTTTAAATCCAGCAGATTCTCTCAGTCTAGCAGAAGCTCGTCAGAAAAAGTTTAAGTGTGACTGGTCCTCTGTGGATATTGCGAAGCCTTCTCGCCAGGGGGTCTTCGAGGTTCCTGTTTCGGTGGCGGATATCGTGGATTACATCGACTGGAGTCCTTTTTTCTGGGCGTGGGAGTTAAAGGGAACCTTCCCTAAGATCTTGGACTCGGAAAAATATGGATCGGAAGCAAAGAAGCTTTTTGCGGATGCGCAGGCCATGTTGAAGCGAATTATCCAAGAGGATCGAGTAAAGCCTAAAGCCATCGTCGGCGTTTTCCCAGCTCAGTCTCAAGAAGATGAGGTTCGAGTTTTCTCGGAAGCTGGAGAAGAAGTGGAGACGCTGCGCTTTGATCGTCAAACGCGAAAGAAGGTTGCTAACAACGACATCTATTACTGCTTGGCGGACTTTATTGCTCCGGCCGAAGCGCAAAGAAAAGATCATATTGGATTTTTCGTTGTCACCGCAGGACACGAGGTGGAGATTCTGGCGCATGAGTTTGAAAAAGAGCATGACGACTATTCTTCGATCTTGGTGAAGGCCATTGGGGATCGAATCGCAGAGGCATTGGCGGAGTACACGCACAAACACATGCGCTCGATTTTTGGGATTCAAGAAAGTCTTTCCAATGAAGATTTGATCGCAGAAAAATACCGGGGAATTCGGCCGGCGCCTGGTTACCCCGCTTGCCCGGATCATAGTGAAAAGAAAAAAATCTGGAAGTTACTGAGCGTGGAAGAGCGAATTGGCGTGGTCTTGACCGAAAATTTCGCCATGAATCCGCCCTCCAGTGTTTCAGGATACTACTTCATGCATCCCGACGCGAAGTATTTTGCAATTTAATTAAAAGCGAATTCGAACGCCGATGCCGACATCGAGATCGACATCGGTCTTAGGCACCACATCTAGCGCCAGGGCCAATTCGCCAAAAATTTCAATGTTGGGATTGTGGAAGTTATAAAGAAGTCCTAAGGGAGCGCGCATGCCAATTGCGGTGTCGCCATCGTATTTTCCCTTGTTGATGCTAATAAGTCGGGCTCCCAAACCATAATAGAGTTCAAGAGGTCCTTCGCTGGTTGCAAAACTGCGAGCCCGATCCCACAGGTAAGTCGCGTGGATATGCAAACCTTCATAGTAGCTAGATGAATAAGCCAGGGCCCCTTCGAGAGAGTGTTTATTATCAAGACCCAGGCGCCCGGAAACTCCCGTAGGGTCACCGATGACGACTCCCAGCGCGGCATCGGCGCGGGCGGTATCCATTAAGAGCATAGATGCAAGCAAAGCAAAAAGTGGTAAGAGTTTTCTCATGAAGTTCTCCTTCACTTCATGATTATGCCAAGGGGATTCCTTGATGCCATAGATTATTGTGGAGTGTTTCAAAGCGATTGTGATCTGTCAAAAGACTGCACAGAAAATTTAAAATTTGATGTGAATTATTACGAATTAGCGATTGTAGAAATAGCGAAATATGTGACGAAGACTTTTATGGAGTCAGGGGGCCGAGTCGAGTTCCCACAGGGCTCCAAGTGAGGTAGCTATTTCCCAGGGCTGAAGATCCCGCAGCACCACCAGCGCCTCCGGCAGTGATCCCCCAAGCATCTCCGGCCGTATTGAAGGCACTGCCTCCAGGTGAGCCAGCCTGTCCCAAGGCTCCGCCAATGCCGCCAGCACCACCACTGCGTAGTCCAGAGCCATCGGCACCTGGAGCGCCTCCCGAACCGGGAGTGAGCGTACCACTTCCGCCAGCGGCACTGGGATAGAAGTCACAGTTAACGCCGCTTCCGCCACTGCTGCTGGAGACTCCGGCGCCACCACCACCACCGCCGCCGCCAGCGACGGTTCCGTTGTTGATGACAGTTGTTGCTGTTGTGGCTTGTAAAGCGGGGCCACCATTGCCTCCGGGATAACCGGCCCCAGTCCAGGAACTTCCGGAGCCTCCGTTGCCGCCTCTGCCGATGATAGAGCCGTTATTGATGATTTCTAATTGCGAACCCCCAGGCCATCCGCTGCCAGTGGTGAAGGCGGGTGTTGCCGTCGATGATGAGCTGATAGTGACGCCCGCATTGATAATGACTCGATAGTTGACGCCCAGAGTGGGGGACCCCATGGCCGTGTACATATTGAAGTTGTTGGTGTTGGCGCTGATTGTGTACTCGATCCAATCTAGCACAGTGATGGTGCTGGTGCCGACGTTACCAAGACTGTCAGTCACTTGCACGACAGATGTCGTGGCCGTGCTGGGAGCGGTGTAGGTGGTACCAGAGAAAGAACCTCCACCAGAAATAAGATTGTAGCTGTACGGTGGGACTCCTCCCGAGGCGGTGACATCTTGATTTTTATTAATGGCCGTCGTGGTTGTTGAGGGCGAAAGAGTTAAGGCAGCGTTGACTGTGACATTCACAGTTCTGGTGTTACCCAGTTGATCCGTGACTCGAAGAATCGCGTTGCCGTTAGAACCCGGAGTATATACTTGGGTGCCGGAATCAATGGCTCCAGGTCCGCTGTCTATCGAGAAATTTAAAGGAGAAACGCCCCCCGTCGTCGATAGTGTTACGGTATTGTTTGCGGCAATCGTGGAATGATTCGCAGAAAAAGTGAGAGCGTCGAGAATGGTGATGGTGTCTGTTGCGGTATTTCCGAGAGAGTCTGTGACTAAGATCGTGGCGTTCCCGGGTGTTCCGGGGGGAGTGTAAAGTCCCGTCGAACTGTTCACGCCGCCGCCTCCACTAGAGACCGAATAGACGTACGGAGCGACTCCTCCTGACGCAACAAAGACCGCCGTGTTTTCTGTCGTCATCGACGGAGTTGTTGTCGAAATCGCCAAAGCAGGATTGATGGTGACGGTGGCGGAACTTTGATTGTTAAGACTGTCGGTGATTCGAACAACCGTGGTCCCGGAATTTCCGGGAGCGGTGAAGAGGCCACTGGAGCTGTCAACACTGCCGCCACCACTGAGGATGTCAAAAGTGAAAGGCCCCACGCCTCCGGTATTTGAAAAAGTGAAGGTGTTATTCACAGCCAATGTTTTACTGCTAGGAGTGATTTGTAAGGATGGATTCACGGTGACTTCAGAGTCCGAAGTGTTGCTGGCAGCATCGGTGACTCTGACTGTGATTGTTCCCGAAGCTGTGGTTGTCAGTTGCCCGGTGGAGGAGTCTATCGCGCCCAGTCCGGAGCCGCTCGTGATACTATATACATACGGAGGTGGACCCGAGGATGCGCTGAAGGTAAAACTGTTTCCACTGGCAAGAGTGACGCTGGCAGAAGAAATAGAAACACCTTGATTCACGGTTACGGCGGCAAGCGCGGTATTTCCCAGACTGTCCGTCACCTCGATATGAGACAAGGTTGCCAAAGCGGGCGCCGTATAGGCCCCCGTCGTCGTTAGAACCGAACCACCTCCTAAAACCAGCGCATAAGAATAAGGAGGTACTCCATTGACACCGTTCAGAGTGATGTTTTGTTTGGTCCACAGGGTTGAAGCGGCCGGAGTGACGGTCAGTGCCGGGGTGGTGGTGATCGAAGTTTGAGAGATATTCCCCGCGGCATCGCGAACTTGAATGACGGTCGTACCAGAGTTTGAAGGCGTAAACATCCCCGAAGAGTTCACATGGCCATCTCCGGAGATCAAAGAAAACTCGTAGGGTTCAATGCCCCCTTGAGGTGATAGTTGTGTCGTGTTGGCAACGGAAATTGTCGCGTGTGTGGCATTCAAATTCAGAGTGTCTTTAACATGCAGAATGTAGTCATAAGTAAGGCCTAAAGAATCGCGAATACGAATCGTCACGTCACCAGCGGTTGCAGGCGCGGTGAAGGAACCGGATTTATCGATTGAGCCTCCGCCGGAGATGACTTCGTAAGAGTAAGGGCCTTTTCCTCCTGACGGAGTTAACGTGCGTGTGTCATTGACAATAATGGAGTCGCTGGGAAGGTTTTTATTAGGCCCTAAAGCAATTCGGGAATAGAGATCAAGACCTGCGGTAATATTTCCGCAGCCCAAGGTAAAGACAAGAAGGACGCTCCAGAGGTGTCTTAGACCATACATATGCATACTCTTCGTCAAGGATTGAAGAAGAGTAAAGCCATTTGAGGAGGGTTTTGTTTAAATCTTCGCTGAGTCTCATTGTGAGTCGCGAGCATTTAAAAAAATAAATAAAAAACCTATTTGGCTCGGATAACAAGTTCCTTATAACCAGTATGGCCGTCGATCTCGCGATGAAAGAGCAGTTCTGAATTTTCTAGGAGAACGATTTCGGCTGTGGTGAAGATCTCCGAGCCATCCATAAGGTGCCCGCCAATCACTCGGCCCTCAAAATTACTCAGGGAGATATGCAGATGCACGCCCTCAGTTCCCAAGGTTCCTGTCAAAGAAACAATCTCAAAAGGTCCCTGAAACTCCACGACATCTTTGCCCCCTGACAATCGAATATGAGCCTTATTAAGGCTTCCCACCGCACTCAGAATGCAAGCGGCATGGAGGTGATGCATCTGGCAATAATACGTAAGCTCTTTTTTTAGGTCCTGCCCAGGTCTCAGACGGAAACAGTGACTTAGAACAGAGCTGGTATAAGGTTGAGTTCCCACAAAGACCTCCTTTGGTTGACAGAAATAGAACACAGTTTTCCTAAACTAAAACTTTAATAGCATCCCCATTGGGAGTAGTATTAAAAAAGGCCTTTCTTATTGAGGGCCGTTGAACGTATGAGCTGAGACTCGGGACCCCAAAAAAGAAATAGGCATCTTCTATGAGAACATATTCTGATATCACAAAGACGATTGGTCAAACTCCGTTAGTTGAAATGCAAAGAGTCGGAAAAGGGCTCCCGGGAAAGCTTTTGTTAAAATTGGAATTTTTTAACCCTCTGAGTTCTGTAAAAGATCGTATCGGGCTTGCGATGATCGAAGAAGCCGAGCGCTCTGGGAAGTTAATGCCGAGCATGGAGATCATTGAGCCGACAAGCGGAAATACCGGCATTGCCCTTGCTTTTGTCGCCGCAGCTAAAGGATATAAACTGACTTTGACGATGCCAGAAACGATGTCGCAAGAACGTCGGACTTTGTTGTTGCTATTGGGAGCAAAGATTGTTTTGACTCCGGGGCCTCTGGGGATGAAAGGGGCCATCGCCAAAGCCCTGGAGCTGCATGAAAAAACTCCGCAGAGCTGGATGCCCAGTCAGTTTGACAACAAAGCCAATCCGGCCATTCATAAAGAGACAACGGCTTTAGAGATTTGGAATGATACCGATGGCAATGTCGATATGGTCATTAGCGGTGTTGGCACGTCTGGAACAATCACAGGAGTCGGTCAGGTTTTAAAATCTAAAAAACCCAGTGTGAAGATGATTGCGGTCGAACCTGTCGAAAGCCCTGTTCTTTCGGGAGGTAAACCCGGCCCTCATAAAATCCAAGGCATCGGCCCGGGGTTTGTTCCTTCGGTCATGGATCGTTCCGTCGTCGATGGTGTTGAACAGATCTCATCGGAGGAGTCTTTGCAAACGGCCCGAGAAGTTATTAAGAGCGAGGGGATTCCCGTGGGGATCTCTTCGGGGGCCGCCATCGCGGCAGGTCTTCGTCAGGCGGCCAAAGAGGAAAATCGCGGAAAGTGGATCGTGGTTATTGTGCCGAGCAGTAGTGAACGTTATTTGTCTACCTTACTGGCAGAACAAGAGCGCCAAGAGGCTCTCGCTTTACCGGTGGCCGCAGTTGATGAAAGTTATTTAAATAGATTGAA
Organism: Bdellovibrio sp.; assembly: GCF_047637665.1. Lineage (NCBI taxonomy): Bacteria > Pseudomonadati > Bdellovibrionota > Bdellovibrionia > Bdellovibrionales > Pseudobdellovibrionaceae > Bdellovibrio > Bdellovibrio sp. The sequence goes on from NZ_JBLJBT010000016.1 coordinate 207,666, forward strand.
GTAGAATTTATGGTTCCATATATCGTGCCCACAAAAGAAAAAGTGCTGTTGAAGATCGGCGAGGGAGACGAGTCTCCGGTCGTGATCCCTACAGAATTTGACATCTTTGTGTGGAACGTATTTAAGGGACAAAAAGCGCATATCTTTGAAAAGGATTTTCGCAGTCTCGGCGAAGGGAAAGATTTCATTTTACTTCAAGAAGCAACCGTTGATCAGCGCATGCCCAAGATTTGGAAAGAAGATTTTTCGTCCTACGAGTGGCATTTGGCGCAAAGTTTTCATTATAAAAAAGATCTGACCAGCACCGGCGTGGCAATCGGTTCAAAACTTCGCCCCGAGTCCGTGGATTTTATTCGTGCGAAAACCCGGGAGCTTTTTTGGTTAACACCAAAATTAACCTTATTCAGTGAATACGACTTTGCCGGGAAAAAAGTTTTATTCGTCTGCACGCACGTATTAAATTTTGTGACCCTAGGCGCCTTCACGGAATCTCTCTACGAGATTGCGCAAAAAATATCGACCTTCAACGGTCCGATCGTTTTAGCCGGGGACTTCAACACCTGGAACTTTAAGCGTTACATGATTATGAAAAGCATCTTTCGCGAACTGGGCCTTGAGCACGTCGACTTGGAAGATGACGGACGTATTTTAAAGCTGGATCACGTTTTTGTGCGTGGTTTTGATGTGGTTCGAGCGCGCGTTCATCACTCGGTGATAAGTTCAGATCACTTTCCTTTAGAAATCCGTCTTAAACTTTAAGGAGCCTGTTGTTGGCGGGCCCACTTCCAAAGACCATCGGGAGAAAGCCCCGGAGTGCCCTCTAAGGCCCAATAGTTTTTAGGCCAGACCTTCTTATTAAAACTCATCGGATGAGTCGGGATGTTTAAAAGCTTTGCAATCAGCTCTGTGCAATACAAAGCTTCATCACTCCAAGAATACCAAAAATCAAAAGGCCGTCCCATGTAGGGAGTGATTTGAGAAAGTTTAATTTTTTGGGGAATTTCAATCACATCCGCGATCACGCCTCGCTCTTGCAGTTGCTCCCAGGAAATAAGGGCGACGCCTTCACCGGGGTAGCTGTTCAGCCACTGGTCGCCCAGTTCATCAAATTGAATCGCCGTGTGAGCAAAACGTCCTCCGGGTTCGTACTGAACCAGTTCACCGCGCTGATTGTAGAGTTCTAAAAAAGCGATACGGGTCTTTGCAAACGCTGCAGAACTCAAAGAGGTGAGAAATACAAAAAACAATAGAAGGACGTGGCCATTTTTCATGGGCTTTTCTTACGTCCAAATGACGGGGAAGGCAAGGTTCGTTCGGACTTACTTGCGTAAAGAAGTGTGTGAAAACCACAAGTGAGGGGATTTTACATAGGTCACAAGTTCACCCCCCAGGGCCGCCCCGAAAAACCACAAAAGGCCCGTCTCGAAGTTGACCTCATGACTGACCAACGAAAAGCCTCCTAAGGAAATAAGGGCCAAAGAAGCAATGCTCAGGCCGCGCGAACGCAGGATGAGATTCCACTCATCGTGAGTCAGAAATAGACGGGCCAGTAAAACGGTCGTTGCCAAATACAGTGCTCCACAAAAACTCATACAAAAGGTGGGACTGATTTTCATGAAGTAGTGCATAAGTCCTTCGCCGTCAAAAAAGAGGCGAACACCGAATTGAGAACACGCCATGAGTGTAAGAAAAGAGCTTCCAAGGTGGGCCAGGCCAAGCCCGCGTGCAGCCGTCCAAGGCGACGGAAGTTCTTTCTCAAGCTGAGTCTGAATTCTGTTGAGAACAGCGGCGGAGGCCTTGGGGGAAGGGTCACTGGCAAAAGACTCAAAATCTTTTTTAATATCTTTCATCGTGATCCTCCTAACTATTCTTTCCACGATTTCGCAAGAAACGAAGGCTGCGGCTGACGATTTGACGAAGATTGCTTTCAGATTCTTTGAGAAGAATTGCGATTTCGTCGTACTCCATCTCATCCAAGTACCGAAGCCTCATGACTTCTTGTTCGCGAGGTTTGAGTTCCCCTAAAAGAGACTCGGCCTCGTCCTTCATTTCTAATTTAGGAGCCGAATCCGCAGTTTGTGACAGGGATTCGTCTAGTTCTGAGAAATCCTTTATTTCCCTGTTACGATAGTCCTTAAGCTCGCTCCGGGTGATGACGTAGATCCAAGCCAGGGCAGAGTGGCGGGGGTTATAAAGGTGTTTTTTGCGGTGAAGCTGTAGAAAAACAATTTGCAAGACATCTTCACTTCTCTCCTGCGAAAGCCCGCGACGAAGCCCGTAGTTCAGAATCCGCCCCGAGTGTCGTAAGTAAAGATGATCCAAAGCCTCGCGCTCGCCTTCGGCCAGACGTAACAAAAGCTCCTCATCCGTAGAATCCCGCAAATCTTTTTTCATCCCCCCTGATTTAGCAGGTATGGCCTTATATTTGGAGAAGTGGCGCGTCAAATCTAACGCGATGTTGCTACCAAAAGTAAGGTCGTACCCAACCTCCAGATTGACTAATTGCAATGAAATCGGTACCCCTAAGTCTTCGTAATTTAAACGAGAAATCAAACACGGAGTGCAACAATGTTTAGTGAATCTTTGCTAATTTCTCCGGCGATTGCTGGGGTTGTTGGTTTGCTCGTTGCTTTGGCTTTATACCTTCGCGTGAAGGCACAGCCTGCAGGCAATGAGACAATGAATCGCATCGCGACTTACGTTCGCGAAGGCTCAATGGCTTTCCTCGTACGTGAGTACAAGGTTCTTTTCGTCTACGCGATCGTCGTAGGCTTGGCTCTTTGGTTCGCGTTGGGCGGAATCGCAGCAGGATCTTTCATCCTGGGCGCTTTCTTGTCTTTGCTTGCGGGCTTCTTCGGTATGAAGGCGGCAACTTATGCCAACGTTCGTACTTCTCAGGCAGCAGCGGATGGCTCCAAAGCGGCAGCATTGCTTGTCGCTCTTGATGGCGGTGCCGTCATGGGTCTTTCTGTGGCAGGTCTTGGTTTGATTGGTTTGGGCGTTCTTTTCTGGATGTTCCAAGGACAAGAAATTGTTGGCACAATCCTTCACTCTTTCGCTGTCGGTGCTTCTTCGATCGCTCTTTTTGCGCGTATCGGTGGTGGTATCTATACTAAAGCCGCAGACGTGGGCGCGGATATCGCGGGTAAAGTGATCGAAAATATCCCTGAAGATGATCCTCGCAACCCAGGCGTTATCGCTGATAACGTGGGCGATAATGTCGGCGACGTTGCGGGTATGGGTGCAGACATCTATGAGTCCATGGTGGCGGCGATCGTTTCTGCGATGGCCATTGCTTTGACAATTCCTGCAGAGGGTTTGTCTTCTTTGATGTCCGGTGCAGATGCCGTGACCACTCGTGTTGCGGGTGTGACTTTGCCTTTGTTGCTTTCAACATTGGGCTTGGTGATTTCAATCGTTGTGATCTTTGCGGCACGCGCGTTTAAAAACGGCAAGCCTGCTACAGTTCTTCGCAATGCTTTGATCGTTCCACCGATTCTTTTGACTGTTGCTTCTTATATTTTGATGCCGATGTTCGGTATTAGCCAATCTGTGACTGTGGCTTTGGCAGCAGGTGCGTTTGGTGGAGCTTTGATCGGTTTGATCACGGAGTACTACACAGCAGCTCGTCCAATCCGTTTGGTGGCTGAAGCTGCTTTGACGGGTGCGGGAACTGGTGTGATCCGTGGTTTGGCTGTCGGTATGGAGTCTACAGCGATTCCTATGTTGATCGTTGTGGCAGCGGCTTATGTTGCTGACCAGGCGTTGGGTCTTTACGGTATCGCTATGGCGGCTGTAGGTATGCTTGCAGGAACTGCTGTTGTAATGACAGTGGATGCTTATGGTCCTATCGCTGACAACGCGGGTGGTATCTCTGAAATGTCAGGTCTTGGTAAAAACGTTCGTGATATCACTGACGAGTTGGATGCTGTAGGTAACACAACAGCAGCCATCGGTAAGGGTTTTGCGATCGGTTCTGCGATCTTGACAGTTCTAGCTCTTTTCTCTGCATTCAACATGGAAGTAAACCATGTGCGTGAAAAAGCCGGCCTTGCGAAGATGTCTTTGGATTTGACTTCTTCTGGCGTTTTGATCGGTATCTTGTTGGGTTCTATCCTTCCTTTCCTTGTTGGTTCTACAACAATGACAGCGGTCGGTAAGGCAGCTCAAAAAATCGTTAAAGAAATCGCTCGTCAGTTCAAAGAAATTCCTGGTTTGCGTGAAGGTAAAGCAGAACCTCAACCAGCGGCGATTGTAGATATCGCAACTCAAGCGGCTTTGTTTGAAATGATTCTTCCTGGAATGATCGCGATCTTGGCTCCTGTGGCTGTGGGCTTCATCTTGGGACCTCAAGCTTTGGCAGGTCTTCTTGCGGGTGGTTTGGCAGTAGGTGCGACCATGTCTCTGTATATGGCGAATGCCGGTGGAGCTTGGGACAACGCTAAGAAATTCATCGAAAAAGGTGGATTGCCTGGTCATCCAAAAGGTTCTGACGCGCACAAAGCGGCGGTTGTTGGTGACACTGTCGGTGACCCGTTCAAAGATACATCAGGTCCTGGTATCGCCATCCTGATCAAGGTTATGTCCGTAGTATCCTTGTTGATCGCTCAATTGATCGCCACAATCGGCGGTTAATCTATCGCCAGCCCAATTCCACAAATGTGGAACTTAGCGTAGGCAAAAAAACGACCCCCATAGACTTTCGACTATGGGGGTCGTTTTTTTCATGACTTTCTACATCCCCGTTGGCGATCATTAATTTATGAGAAAAGTTCAGCTGGTTACTCTTGGTTTGTTATCCCAGATTCTTATTTCCTGTGGGGATATGTCAGTTTCCACAACGTCTGCCACGGAGATTTTACCGATTCCAGAATCTATGTACTACAAGATGGATGGCAGCTGTGAGGATGGTTCGTTGTTCTTTCAAGCTCTTCAAGGGGCGGGAGTTCAGCTTTGGACAGATCCTCAGTCGGTGCTTGTCGGGCAGGTTGAGCTTTATATGAATCAAGATGAAACCTACTTCGCACGATACAGAGAATACGATTTCACATCCAAAGTGTTCGAGAAAGAATTTTCTTCGACGTACTCATTTGATCCGAAGACGGGAAGAGTGACTTTCAAGGACCTGGGAGTGGCAAAGGTCGTAAAAGTCGTAAAAACGCGCACAAAGTACTATTTAGACCTTCAGTTCACAGAGAATATTAACTCTCAAGAACTGAAAGGGAAGACTTTGCGCTACCGAATTGCCAAAATGGATCGGGGAGTAAATATAGATCGGAACCAGTACTGCAACTACGCTCCCTAAAACAGAACTAACCCTTGGCGGTTAGAACCCAGATCCCGACAAGAATAAAAAGAGTCCCCGAGACATACTTCATAAGTTGAGGGCTTAAGACTGTTCCCAGAAAACGTCCGAAGATCACGCCCAAGGCTCCCGCAAGCCCCAATGCCAAAACAACCGCAATCATGACAGTCAAAGTTGATTTTGTTTGTGAAGAGGCAGCCAAAGCTGCGAATTGAGTTTTGTCACCCATTTCAGCAAGAAAAATAGTGACGAAAGTGCTCGCAAAAATCTTCCAATCCATTGCCGGTCCTTTAGAATAAAGTGAAAGCATATTGATAAAGTCTATGCTGAAGGAAGGCAAGTTTGAAAAGTCGATTTATTGCGGCTATGGATCTATTGCAAGAGGAGGCCTCTCGAGGAGACCTCACTTTGCGCCATGTCTTCGATATACTAGGAGAAGAAGGGCACGCGATGCTGATTCTTTTCCTATGTCTTCCTTTTATGCAGCCCATTCCTATTCCTGGACTTTCGACTCCCTTGGGGTTTTTGATCGCCGTGGTGGCCTTTTTTTTATATCGCGATCGTCCGCCCTGGCTTCCGAATAAGTTTGAGAGCTTAAAGATCTCTTCGGAGGTGATTCTGAAGGTCTCAGAACAAGCCGAACGAATCTGGGGGTATGCTTCGCAGGTCGTGACAGAGCGATATGTGTTCTTTCATGACCAACATTTTTTTCGCGTGGCCAATCTGATCGTGGTTGTCGTAAATGCCTTTCTCTTGTCCTTACCCTTGCCCATCCCTTTTTCTAATACGGTGCCTGTTGTGGCAATCATCCTGAATGCGATTGGGCACATGGAAAAAGATGGAATGTTTATTCTTTTTAGCTATTTGTGGTGTCTGATAGTGGCATCTTTTTTTGCGACCCTCACGGCGGGCGCGATCCATTTTTTATAATCAAAACCAAAGTCGAGAACGCGAGAAAGGGCCATAAGACCTCAAGGTCTTTGTAAGCGCCAATTTCTGCCTGCTAGAATGAGAACTCATGGAGGTACATCGTGAGTAAATACGTTATTGTTGTCGCTTTAGTATTGGGTTTGGGGTCATTTGCCAAAGCTCAAGGAGGGGAAGGTCCTTGTGCGAAGGATCGCGAAACTCTTTGTGCGGGGATTGAACCAGGCGATGGAAAACTTTTTAAGTGCATGAAGGACAACGCGGATAAACTATCTGCGGAATGTAAAGCGCATCAAGAGAAGATGAAAGAACACCGCAAAGATATGAAAGAAGCTTGTGCGGATGACGTCGAGAAATTCTGTGGTGAAACAAAACCCGGAAAAGGTCGTATCATGAAGTGCATGAGAGAGCATAAAGAAGAGCTGTCTGCTGCATGCAAAGAAGAGATGGGACAGGCCAAAGAAATGCGCAAAAAAATGAGAAAAGGAAAGTAATAAGATTCTATGCGAGAGCGAAGTCTTCGACTGAGTCTCATAGACGCTTTCTTAAGCGCATTAATGGTCGGAGCCGGCGAGACCTACTTGCCGGCTTATTCTTTATCTATCGGCATGGGAGAGATCTTTGCCGGTGTTCTGGCCACTTTGCCTATTGTGAGTGGCGCCTTTCTGCAACTCATTACCCCTCGAGGTTTGCAGCGCGTTCAATCGCACAAACACTGGGTGGTCGCCTCCAGTGTGCTTCAAGCCCTGACATTTATTCCGTTGGTGTATTTTTCGGCCACGCGTGCTCCTAATTTTTGGACCTTGTTTTTTATTCTGACCCTTTACTGGGGTTCGGGTTTTTCCTCCGGTCCCGCCTGGAACTACTGGATGGGGCGCCTGGTACAGGTGGAAGAAGGAAATCGGTTTTTTTCTAAAAGAGCCCGGGTGTCTCAGCTTGGCATTCTGATAGGATTGATTGGTGGAGGAGTGGCTCTTCACAATAAGGTGGAGATCGGTCCTTTTTCTTCCGTCTTTACGATGCTTTTTGTTTTTGCGGGTGCCTGTCGTTTGATTTCATCTTTGATTCTGTCATCGCAGTATTTTGATCCTCAGTGGAACAGAGAACCTAAATTGGGTTTTCGGGCCTCTTGGAAGGTGTTTTGGGCGAACAAATCGAAGCGTCAATTTTTCTTTTATTTAGTTCCGTTTCAAGCCGCCGTTTTTGTGTCGTCCCCTTTTGTGACTCCGTATATGTTAGCTCAAGTAAAGATGGACTATGGCACCTACATGGCCGCCATCGGAATTTTATTCATCGGAAAGGTTATGGCCTTGATGATGATTGAACGTTTCCGAGGGAGTGCTTCGGGAGTCAGCCTCTTCATGTTCGGCGCAGGAGCAATTGTGCCTTTGCCAGCCTTATGGGCGTTCAGCAGTCAGGTGTACTTTATCTTTTTCTTGCAACTTCTGAGTGGCTTGGCGTGGGCCTTCGTTGAGGTGGGACTTTCTTTGATTTTCTTTAAAGATCTCAAGCATGAAGAAAAGATTCCAGTTCTTATGGTTTATAATCTGCTCAACTCGGTGGCGATTATCCTAGGAACCTTCGTCGGCGGAAAGTTCTTATGGCTCTTCGGAGAGAAAATCTCAAGTTACTATATGGTTTTCATTCTGGGCTCCGTAAGCCGGGCCGCAGGTTTTATTCCTCTTTATCTTTATACGAAGTCCCAGGTCTTTGCTTTTGCAAAGGCGTCTACGCTGTCTGATTCGGAAAAAGCTTCTTAAAAGCGCGATGAATATTCTTATCTAAGTAGGGGTCTTCCGTCTGGTGCAAATCTTGGTCGCTATATCCAGAAAAAATATTTAAAACTTTCACTTCGTTATTGGCGATGGTGAAGCGGGCTCGCCAAGTTCGGTAGGCGATTACAAACTCAGGGCCGTCTTGCTTCACGCGCTTTTTTTTAGAGTTCGTGGGCTCATATTCAAGTTGATGCTGCAAAAATCCTCGCAATTGTGAAACATTTTGCGCTTCAATCCATTCCAGTTGCTCCAGCACCTCTTGCGCAAAAGAAACTTCATAGCGGGGAGTGCCGTGCAACCACTGAGGCTCAACCCCAGGAAAAGAATCCGCGTAAGCCACATAGGGTTTAATATCTAAAACGGGGCTGCCATCTAAAAGATCCGCGCCTTCAACAAAGATCTTGAGCTTCTCAATGCGCAGAACCTTCACGCAACTCATGCCGACGGGATTGGGGCGATACGGGGAGCGGGTGGCAAAAACACCCAGCTTAATATCAGAACCTCGTGGTGGCAGCACCATGGGATTCCAATGTTGATTGTGATGGAACGTAAATAGCACCCAGATACGCTCGCATCCTTCAAGGCCAATGAGGGCTTGTTCGAAATTATGGCCTGAGAAAAGTTCGATATAACCCTCTGAATGATGTTCATCCGGCTGACGACCGGCTTCGTAGGGGTGAACCTGATGGCTGTGAAAGATTCCAATCGGGGTCATTTCTATTTTTTGTTTCGCCATTGCCTCATCCATTCAAAACCCGCGACAGCGGCAGTGACGCCCACGTTTAAAGAATTCTTTCGTCCTCGGAGAGGTACAATACGAACCTCATCAATCACTTTTAAAATTTCTGGATCCAAACCAAAACGTTCGTTTCCTAAAACAAAGGCTGTGGATTCCATTTCAAAAGGTTCGTAGAGATCTGTCGCGTGAGCAGCCGTTTCAAGGGCGACGATACGATAGCCCTCTTCTTTGAGTTCCTCAAGGCACTCCAAAAGATGTGGGGATTCCTGCCACAAAAGATGCTCTTGCGTCCCCATGGCGGTTTTTTCCACCTTCCACTGAGTGGGGTTGGGGGTGTAACCGCAAAGATAGATTTTTTCAAGCCCTAGGCATTCGGCCGTTCTGAAGATAGAGCCAACATTGAAGGCGGAACGAATATTATCAAGGACAAAGACCAAGGGTAGAGGTTCAGAGGTCGTCGCCTCTTTGTCATTTTCGATGATGAGAAAATCGTCGTCTTGAAGATTCTTATGAAGAAGGCGCTCAATGGGAACGGCAAAGCTGACGAAGTGTTTTAAAGTCATTTCGTGGGTCAGATGTTTTTGCAGGTCTGCCAATCGTGAGACGTCGGGATTGGGGGAGTCTTTAAGGTTTGAAATCTTATTTTTAAGATCTGCCAGGAGGGGGACTGAAAAAGAAAAATCCCCCGAGGATTTCTCAAGCTCTAAAAAAAGCTTATGAATTTCTTCGAGGGATTTTTTATCCTGGACAGAAAGTGCCATTATTTAACTCGCTGGCCGACTTTGGCTCCGTCGTCCGCAGAAAGAACAAAGAGATCACTGCCACCGCTTCCGGCGGCGAGGACCATGCCCTCAGACATTCCAAATTTCATTTTGCGAGGTTTGAGGTTTACGCAAACCAAAATCTTTCGGCCCAGCAGTTGTTCAGGTTTGTAAGCGGACTTGATGCCGGCAATGATTTGGCGAACTTGTCCATCTCCGATGTCCACTTTCAAACGAAGAAGTTTATCGGCTTCTTTGATTTCTTCCGCTTCAATGACTTGTCCAATGCGTAGATCTACTTTTTCAAAATCAGAAAACTCAATCTCTGCCGGGCGTTCGGCATTGCGCTCTTCGCTTGGTGCGGTGGCGGTTTTGGGGGTCGCCGTGGTTGTGGTTTTTTTTGCCGCCTGGATCTCTTCGTTGATCTTACGACTTTCTTCCACCATCGCTTTGACTTTGTCTGGCTCAATACGAGTTGCTAAGTGCTCATAGTCGTTGATAGGGCGATTTTTAAGCACAGTGTGGATGTCGGACCACTTGTAGTCTTGTTCCCCTAAAAGTTTCTCTACTTTTTCGGTATAGAACGGAAGCACGGGCTTAAGGTAGATCGCCAACAAGCGGAACATATTCAACGTCGTTGTGATAACTTGTTTTGTTCCTGCAGGGTCTGTTTCTAAAGTCTTCCACGGAGCTTTTTCATCAAAATATTTATTCGCTTCGTCAGCCAATGAGCGAATCTCGTTGATGGCTTTCGCAAAGTCACGCGCTTCATAATGAGCGGCAATGGAATCTGCCGTTTTCTGAGCATGGGCGATTAGCTTTTCACCTTCCTCATCCGGAGTGCTCATAACGCCATCCATTTTTTTCTTCAACATCTGTCCACCGCGAGATCCCAGATTGGTGATCTTTCCCACCAACTCTGAATTCACACGATTCACAAAATCCTCAAGATTCAAGTCGATATCGTCAACCGAGCTGTTGAGTTTGGTAGAGTAGTAATAGCGCAGATACTCGGGATTCAGATGATTTAGGTAAGTGCGAGCCGCGATAAAGGTGCCCTTGGATTTGGACATCTTTTCTCCGTTAACCATCAAGTGACCGTGGACGAACACTTGATTAGGGGAGCGGAACTCTGCCGCTTTCAAGAAGGCCGGCCAGAAGATCGTGTGGAAACGAGCAATGTCTTTTCCGATAAAGTGATAGATTTCCCTCTGAGGGTCTTGCCAGATATCGTTCAACGAAAGTTTTTGCGACCGAGCCCACTGCTCGGTGGTCGACATGTATCCCATGGGGGCATCCACCCACACATAGAAAAACTTTTTATTGTTGGTTCCCGGAATGGCGAATCCAAAATAAGGTTCATCGCGGGAAATATCCAGATCATGAAGGTCTTCATTAAACCACTCCAGCATCTTTTTTGAGATTTCCGGAGAGCAGTGTTCAGGGATCCAGGTTTCGAGATACTTTTTAAAGTCATTGAGCTTAAAGAAGATACTTTCACTGTCTTTAAGAACAGGAGCATTGCCACACATAGAGCAATGTACATCCTTCATGTCGCTCGGAGAATAAGTGGAACCACACACATCGCAGGAGTCACCGTATTGTTCTTTGGCTCCACACTTGGGACAAGTCCCTTTCACAAAACGATCGGGGAGGAACATTTTATCGTGATTGCAGTAGAGCTGCTGAATAGCCTGGGTGCGCGTGTGGCCGCCTTCGACCATTTTTTTGTAGAAGTATTCGCAAAGATTTTTATTTTCTTGCGAATTCGTCGAGCCATATAAAGAGAACTGAACCTGGAAATCCGCAAAATCTTTTGAATGATCTTCATAACTTTTTGCAATCAAGGCTTCGGGAGTAATGCCCATCTCACGCGCTTTCACCATGATGGGAGTTCCATGGGTGTCGTCTGCGCAAATGTAGATGCACTCATGGCCTCTCATTGTTTGAAAGCGTGCCCAGAAGTCAGCTTGGAGATACTCCACCAAGTGACCTAAGTGAATGTACCCATTGGCGTAAGGAAGAGCACAAGTTATGAGGATTTTACGGTTTTGGTTCATTTATCGCCTTTCAGTTAGCGCCACTCAACGTTGCCGGATTCGAGATGATACATGGCCTTGACTATTTTTACATCCCCTGACGCCACAGCGTCACGGATGATTGCAGAGCGTTCGATCAACTCTTTGGCGACGCCATCGACGTTGCTCCAGGATTCGTGTTCGACGTTCTCAGAGGGGGAGGTGCTTGCATACTGCTGAAGGCGAGGCTTCAGGTCTGCCACCAGCGCATTTAAAGCCGGGCTTCCCATGTCGGCGCCGTGAAGCGAAGACAGGGCCGCCTTAACCGCGCCACAAGATTCATGCCCCATCACGACAATAAGGTTCGAACCCAGGTGAGCGACTGCGTATTCGATACTGCCGATCACATTGTTGTCGAGGGCTTGGCCCGCAGTTCTGATCACAAAGATTTCTCCCAGTTTTTGGTCAAAGACCACCTCAGGAGGAACGCGAGAGTCACTGCAGGACAAAATTACGGAGTGAGGTTTTTGCCCTGTTGCAAGGCGACGGCGATCTTGCGCTTTGGCTCCGTCATTACGGAAAAATCCTTTAGTAAAACGAGCGTTCCCATTTTTCAGCCAACCCATGGCTTTGTCTGCCGGCACGGGGCCTGCCTCGCGAGGATGCTGATCGTGTGTGCTTTGAATGTGTTGAGCAGCAGCGGCTACGGCCTCTTTCATTTCTTTTGCTTGTGTGTTGGGAGCGGTGTCTTCAGGAGAAACGCGGGTGATTTCCTTTGGACCATTGCTAGTGGCTTGTTCTGGAGCTTCTTTTTTTGCCCCTTGTTGGTCTTTAAGAACGACTTTTGTTTCTTGATTAGGTGTGCGTTGTGTCTGAAAAGTTGAGCAAGCAGCTAATGACATAATAGCCAGGCCCATTGTGAAGACTTTTAACATTTTTCCTCCCTTGAATCTTAGGTTTCATTGTCAGGACCTCGATCGAGGGACGTCAAATTAAAAACAAAAAAACTTTTACCTAAGTAAGGCCGGCCCCTAGAATAGCCCTATTGAGGAGTTCTTATGTCCATCACAGTGCTTTCTCCCTCTGAAATTCAGGCGAAACTTCAAGAAAAGTCCTATCCCGCACAGAAGTCTTATCTGGCCATGTACAGCAGTTGGCTGGGGGGCATCGTGAAAGATCCGGGATTGATGATGGTGCCAGTGGATGACCATTTGGTGCATCGGGGGGATGGTGTTTTTGAGGCGATCAAGGTGGTGGACGGACGTGCCTTTTTACTTCAAGAGCATTTGGAGCGTCTGGCGGCGTCAGCGGCACAGATCGGACTGCCATTGCCGATGCCGATTGAGCAGATGCGCGAGGTGATTCTGAAAACCACGGCCGAGACGGGGACTCGTTATGCAGTCTTGCGTCTTTATGTGTCCCGAGGACCGGGCGGTTTTACGACGAATCCCTATGATTCCGTGGCGTCGCAGATGTATTTGATTGTCACGTCGTACACGCCGTTAGCTGACGAAAAATATTTGGCGGGAGTCAAAGTCGGACGCAGTCAAGTGCCTCCGAAAGAACCTTGGTTGGCGAAAATCAAAACCTGCAACTATCTTCCCAATGTTCTGATGAAAAAGGAAAGTGTGGACCGCAAGCTTGATTTCACCATCGGCATTGATGGGCAGGGATTTCTGACAGAAGGAAGCACGGAAAATATCGTGTTGATCGATAAAAATAAAAATCTGCTGCGCCCGAAGTTGCGTCAGATTCTTAAAGGAACCACGATGATGCGCAGTTTTGAACTTGCGCAGTCCCTGCTGTCAGAAGGTTTGCTAAGCTCAATTCAAGAAAAAGATCTGACGGAAAAAGATATTTTCGAAGCACAAGAAGTGATGATGATCGGAACCACATTGGATGTTCTTCCGGTGACAGAGTATGAAGGACAAAAGATTGGCGAGGGTCGTCAGGGGGCTGTTTCCGCCCAACTGCTAAAACTTTTACGTGAGGATATGAAGCAGGGGCCGAAGTCGACCCCTGTGTATGCTTAAACTTCCAATTGAATTTTGTCCAACAACTCAGGGTCGCTCAAGACCGCTTCGCCACCTTTGGCAATGGCGGTCAGTGGGCTCTCCGCAACTCGCACGGGCAAACGAACTTCGTTTTGAATGCGCAAATCAAAATCGCGAATCAAGGCGCCGCCTCCGGCAAGAACAACACCGCGCTCGATGATATCAGATACCAGCTCTGGAGGTGTGTGTTCAAGTGCTCTGTGGATAGCGTTGATCACTTCCTGAACGCAGTTATTCATCGCAAGTCCGACATCCTCGGAGCTCACTTCCATGGTTTTATTCATTCCAGTTTCAGCATCGCGCCCTTGGATTGAAATGCTGCGAATGTCTTTCTTAGGAACGGCCGTGCCGATGGTCACCTTGAGGTGTTCCGCCGTCGCTTCAGAGATGATCAGTTTTTTATAGCGACGGAAGTAATCAATAATGGCGTCATCGATCTTATGTCCACCCACGCGAGCCGCTTCACAGTAAACAATATCCGCAAGGGCAATCACCGCAACTTCTGTCGTGCCTCCTCCGATATCGATAATCATGTTTCCTTCGGCAGACTTGATGTTAAGGCCTGAGCCAATGGCCGCCGCCATAGGTTCGTCGATGAGAAAAACAGCTTTTGCTCCCGCAGCTTTACAGGATTGAATGACAGCCTTCTTTTCAACCTCCGTCACTCCATAGGGAAGAGAGACCACAACGCGGGGTCTGGAAAAAGCAGACTTTACGCCTTGCTGGCTTAGAAAGTGTTTGAGCATGACCTCGGTGGTTTCAAAATCCGCAATCACACCATCGCGAATGGGTTTTTGCGCAAAAATACTTCCGGGGTTATTGGCTAACTTTTCTTTGGCGTCAGAGCCCACGGCGATGACTCTTTTTTTGCCAGGACTGGTTTGTTGGTAAGCGATCAGTGAGGGTTCGTTAAGAATGATCCCTTTTCCGCGCGCAGCAATTAGAGTGTTGGCAGTCCCAAGATCCACATAAAGATCAGCGGCGGTTCCGGCCTCGTCCTTAAAAAACCATGAAAACATATTATTTCCCGAATCCTTTGTGGCTTTCAAATGGGAATGTGACAAAGATCGAAACGTAAGAGTACGACTTGTTTAAGTCCACGCCCACTTCGCCTCCGAGAGTCACTTGATCCCAGTCTACATAATGAAACTCACTGCCCACGACTAAGTTGGTGGCGGCGAAGTTTTCTTCTTTGGTATTTACATAAGTAAACGGAATGGCGATATAAGGCACCGTCAGGCCGTATTCTGTATCAAATTTTTTGCTCGCCATGGGAGCGAGTTGCAGGTGTAAGAGGTTTTCCTCTTCGTCTCTGGCTAGGCCGGCGCCCGCACGAAGTCCCATCGCTGGTTGATTGTCGACGTCAGGGAAAGGGATCCACTTTGCGCTGGCAAAAGCGTTAAAGTCGACAGCTCCAGCTCCCATAGAGATACGAGCGCTGGTGGCTTCGTTAATAGAAGAATCCAAGAAAACATTAAAGTTGGTGCCGCCACCTTTATTGGTAAGAATTTGAGGTTCAACTCCTACTTGATATTTTCCTGGAGAAAGAACTTCTCCAGATTCTGCGATGCTCAGGTAAGCATGGGCGTTGGTGCTGAGAAAGAGACCTAAAACGAAGTATTTAGCAAATTTCATGAATAAAAACCTTTCGACTCAAAAAATGGTATCGAGTCGCGAATCGTTTGACAAGACCTTGATCCAAAGAGACCCTGAAAGGGTGACGAAATTGCCAATATCTCTTGTGATCATTACTTTGAATGAAGAAGCCCATATTGAACGCTGCATTCGTTCGGCTCCCTTTGTCGACGATATTGTGGTGGTGGATAGCTTTTCGACGGATCGCACCGTTGAGATTGCCAAAGAGTGCGGGGCTCGGGTTTTTCAGGAAAAGTGGAAAGGTTACGGCCCTCAGAAGGCCTTTGCCGCGGATCAAGCTCGGCACCCGTGGATCTTGTCCCTGGATGCGGATGAGGCGTTGAGCCCTGAGTTGGCGGCGGAAATCATGCAAAGATTTGTCGATTTAGATGCGGAGGCAGGCTACTTGTTTCCGCGAAAATCGTTTCATTTGGGGCGTTGGATTGAGCATGGTGGATGGTATCCTGATTATCAGTTAAGGCTTTTCAATAAAGACAAATCGCAATGGAATTCCGCAGCCTTACATGAAAAAGTGGAAGTAAAAAGAAAACTTAAAATGAAGCGTGATTTGCTTCATTGGGTCTTTGATGACTTGAGTGATCAGGTTGTGACAAACGATAAGTATTCCACGTTGGGGGCGCGACAGCTTGCCGACTCTGGAAAGTCGTTTTCTTATTCAAAGTTGATTTTTAAGCCGTGGTCAAAATTTGTGGAGACCTATTTTTTCAAACGCGGTTTTATGGATGGCCTCCCCGGGTTTATAATTTCGGTGGGGGCGGCATACTCGGTGTTTTTGAAGTTCGCCAAGCTTTGGGAGATGCAACGTGTTCAAAAAAAATCTTCTAAATAAGATGGCCTTGATCGGGGCCCTTTTGATGGTGTCGCTGCTTGGACAGGCGGAGGCTCCCAAATATCCGGCCTTGCGCGAATGGCGGGGACAGGTTTGGTTGACAGGGAAAGACGGCAAACGTCTGCTGGTTCGCGGTAAACAGGTTTTGCGAGAGAAGGCTTTTTTGGAAACCTCCTTGGCTGGACAAGTGAAAGTGCAGTTGGATGCTCAGCGCACTTTGACGTTACTTGAGGGGGGGGAGCTTTCGATCCCCGTGATTAGTTGGGAGAGTGGCGAGGCTCCAGTGGTGATGCTTAAAAAGGGCGAGCTTCATTGGCAGCAAAGTCTCAAAACCAAGGGAGCGTACAATGTAGCTCTGCGCTCGGATCTTTTTGAATTTATAGCTCCGGCGGGCGATTATATTCTTTCTATCAATCCCGCAAAGGCCTTTGCGAGTGTGAAAATGTATGAAGGCTCGATGCAGTTTTCGGCTTTAAATGGTGAAGAGTCCGTCCTTGTAAAGGCGGGGCAGCAGGTTGGTTTTCAGGGGGTTCTTGAGGGAGGCGAAATCGCCTACGATGTTCTTTTAAAGGGAAAGAAGATTCCTCGCGGGCAACTGACGGCGGTGACTGCTGTTGATATGTCTGAGATTCAGAAAGCTGCCGATGTTGAGAAAAAGCGTCTTAAAAAAGAGGCCGATAGAAAGCTTCATGACAAGGCGGCTTTAGCGAAGGCGAAGAGTGAGGGTTATATCTGTGAAGCGCCCCTTGCGAAGTTTAATGAGTGTGCGTGGGTGTGCTTAAACAATCCCAAAAAGGAAAAGAAATCTTGCCTGGTTGGTGTGGCGGGAGTGTCTTGTGTCCGTCGCCGCTGCAATGCGAACGGGGAGTGGGCCGAGGAAACTGTATTAGATGCTGAAAAAGCTGGCACTCTGTGCAGGGCGCAGCCTGTCGTAGCCCCTTGTGATTATTAAGATTTTCTCATTTTTGATCCTCGGGCCGCATTTTCCCCCTTGCACTTTCCGCAGCGAAGCTCTATAAAGGTTCTTCCTTTGTGGTGGCTGTAGCTCAGTTGGTAGAGCATCGGATTGTGATTCCGAGTGTCGCGGGTTCAAGCCCCGTCAGTCACCCCATTTTTCTTCTCTTTTTAATCCCGAACAATCTAAGTTACCGAAATTATTAACGAGTCTCGTTGCGCGTTTAATTTCGTTTAAAAATTCGTGCAACACAAAACAACACAATGAAACACAGCGCTTGGTGCAACTAAGGTACAAATTTAGGTGTAACCAGGTGTAACTAATTTAACCCGGAAGGCTGGGGTTTTCATTCATCCAGATATTTAAAAAGTCCCTAACGGCGGACTCGGCAGGGCTTTATGCTGCGGTTTTCGTCGTTATTTGGGGACTTCGATCCCCGTTTGGGGATTGTTGTCAAAGAACCTCTTATTTTATTTCAGAATGAGGTTTGGATGAAACTAAACAAAACTCTCACAGCTCTATGTAAAACAAAAGGGATGACTCTTGCCGAGTTATCTCGTCGCACGGGTATTCCCAAGCAGACGCTGCACAATTGGACGATTGGGCGTCGCTCGATCAATCCCGATCAACTTAAAAAGGTTTCGCAGGTGCTTGAAGTCTCCGTTCATTATTTGTTGTACGGGGAGAATGATCCGTTCGAGGCGCCATCTGAGGTGATCTTGCGTGAGATCTTTTCTGGTGATGTGCGAGTGACATTACATCGTATCGAACGAAAGGGACGAAGATGAAGCGTTTGATTATTTCGTTGGTGTTTGGAGTGTCGTTAACGTCTCACGCAGAATTATCAGTCGATCAACGCATCGAAAAGCTTCAAAAAGGTGTCGATCAAGGGAGCGTCGAATGGGTACGCGAGGCGTTCGACGGCGTTAAAGATCCGTTCAAGAAGGGACGTGGCGGTCTGTTTGGAGAGAAAGCTGGAGTCTTTGGTGAATATAACCCCGAGTACTTTTTAGAAAAGGCGTTCGTCGCTCGTCCATGCAAAGACGAAGTGGCGTTAATCATTCTGCAAAATGGTGCAGAGATGTCGATGGGGGCTTTGTTTGAAAAGGCTTATCAAGGTGGTTGTGCAAAGACTGTTGAATATCTCATCGAAACTAAGAGCTCGGCATCGGTCGCTCAAGGTGCAATCAGCTTTTTTAATTTCTACGGTAAAAAAGTGTCTCAAGTTGTTCGCAGCAAGACCCAAGGTTATCACGAATCGGAAGACACTTTAGATAAATGGGACCCGATTCAAGTGGCGTTCGAGGACTTTGTGATGAAAAAGTGTCCTGATCGCACTAAGTCGTCTCCTGAATGTAAAGCTCGTTCGGCCTTTGACGATATGTCGTCGAATATCTCATCCGAAGTTGCTTCGATGAAAAAGGCCGTCGCTAAGAAAGAAGTGGATGATGCTTACATGGAATCATCTGACGGATTGGCGTTGCAGCTTTGTGAGGTTGAAGGGCGTATCAATGAGGCCAAGGCTCAGATTGAACGGCAACGAAAGATCGGCAAGGTATCGGGAACGGTTGATATGGCCGTCTTAAACCGTGCAGGAACGAGAGTTGTTGATCTTGAGGATGAACGTAAGTCTTTGGTCGCACGCTTTAAGAAGGTGACGGGAAAGTCGTTTAATCGCGTTGTTTGTAAGTAGTCGACGACGGCGGTTAGTTTTTACGCTGTGCATTCTTGCGGTCGATCCGTAAAATATTTGAAGCCCCCTCCGAGCGTGTTCCTTATCTTATGTGAAAAAAATATATGAATTATGATGATCATATCTTTTTAGGATAGGGGAACTTTTAAGATTCTTGTTTATAGATTTAAACTGTCGTAGCGGAGGCACTTAGGAGTCTATCGTGAGACAAAATTTAGAACATCCAGAATTGGGATTTCTTTCCCAAGATCTTAAAAACCATGCTGATGAGATCAAAAAGTGTGCTCGAATGCTTGGTAGAGACGCGGAAGAGTTATACGGAGATTTTCTGGAGAGATATTCAATTCCGGATAAAAAAGATTTTCTAGATAGTTTAGTTGATTTACTTCAAGAGCAAAATCAGAGTCTCTCGCACGATGAAATATCCAGAATTAGGAGTTCTTTTAATCTGCATGAAGGATTAGTTTTTTTTAGGTCTTCTAAATTAGATCATGAGGCAGTTTATTATTTGGAATGTGTGTTAGATGAAATTGGTATTTATCATCGATCTTTTGGGAAGTCCAACTCTCGCGATTTGGCTAGATCTCTTCGTCAAAATAAGAAAAGTGAAGTCACGACCATCATAAGGCAAATGATATGGCATTGTTTAGATCATTTTTCATCGGGAGTTGAGATTGCTTTGGAGTTGGTTCAACCTGAAAACTTCAAAAAATGGCAGTTTGTTGTGTGGAATCAGGAAAGGCTGAAAGTCATACCAGGCAAGTGTGTTGATGGAAGAAAAATAAGTTTCAAAGATCGCGATGGTCAGGATTACGAGTACGGTTTGAGGAGTTTAGAAAATCTTGTTCCTATAGTTAGAAAGGAAAGGGCGTTATCCATCGAGTAAGTTGCGATACGCCAAGTCTCATCGTAACGAAGCGATGAGATGAATTATTTTTCAAAGTGCTAATATTGGAATATGTCCTCCCAAGAACAGGAGGAATAGAGATGTCTAACGATTGTGAATCGCTTATTTCCGAGTTAAGCGTATCGAAAATGTTAAATATAAAGTTAAGAACTCTCCAGAGCTGGAGAGGGCAAGGGAAAAGCCCCCCGTATATCAAAATCGGGGAAAAACTTATACGCTATCGAACGTCAGATGTTTATCGCTGGCTAGACGAGCAGACTTTAAAAGTTCAAAATCTTAATAGAACTTAAGACAATTCAAAAAACAGCACATACAAGAAATTAGTAAATTTAGGGATTTGCATGGTTGGCGCCTGTGAAATCTCTAAGTTTACCGTGGAGAAAGCAATGAATAACTTAGTAGTAGAGGTATTACAAGAGAAAACTCTCTTGGAGAATACTCATAATCGAATAAAGGTTCTCAAAGAAATATATTCCCTTCCCGATGGGTTAACGAAATGGGAAGTAACTCGTTATTTGCATCGACGAATAAAGAACCGAGTTCATTTGAGACCTGACTATCAAGAAATTTGTAAGTCATTAGAGTCCGGTAGACGAGCAGAGATGTCGCGAACTCCTGCTGAAGATCGATTTTTATCTCAGTTTAAAAAACAATGGAGAATTCAACTATACCCTCAAGTATGGGTAGGTAACATTTGTTTGGATTGGTTTACTCCGGCATTGGCAGAGAGACCGCAATCTAATTTAGCACGAAAGAGATTTAAAGGATTGGCGATCGAGATCGATGGGTCGATTCATAATCAATCGTCGAAAATGAAAATTGATTCTTTTAAGGAAGAGTGTCTCACGAAGTTGGGTATTGGCTTATGGAGATATTCAAACGATCAAGTTTTTAAAAACCAAGGGTTGCCGACAAAACTTCAGGTCGACACTCAATACTTGAGACAATGCTCACGCGAGAGAGAAAGACTGTGGAGTCGCGTGTATCTGTTGACCATTATCTATCATGGCAACTCAGAGCTTTTAGAGCGTTATTTCCCGAGTTTTTTGATGAAGGGTGGTAAGTAATGTCGGTTTTGCGAAAAATCAGCTTAATGAGCCGTTTAGAGCGTCAGGGGTGGATGAAGACCGACCAAGTAGCAGAGTATCTCGGGACCTCGCCCAACAACGTCCGCAATATGATTTATCGAAACTATCTAAGACCTAAGCGCTATGCCGGTCGTTGGTATTTCAATCGAGAAGAAATTGATCGTCTGATCAATGGTGGGACGAGGTAGGTATGGGCGTGAGATATTTTTCAGAAGGACCTAAGCAAGGGTATTTAGTTACCTGTGTTGGGAAGAGTTCGGTGCGATTAGGGCTAACGATAAGAAAACAGAAGTACTTGGGGCTTGTTGACGAGAAAGATGCAAAAAAAGCCTATAGGCAACTTCAATTAGACGTTGCTAGTGAATTAAGAGAGCGAGAGTGCGGTGAAATTCAATGGGGACACCTATTGGATCTTTGGTATAGAGAAGTGGTTCTTCGTGACGTCAGCGATACTATTACAAATAAAGCTACCCACGATGCTCTTAAAATACATATCAAGTCGTGGTTTCAAATTGGAGTGGATAAGATTACTCCTTTATCTTTTCAGATTATCGTGAGTGAAATGGAAAGCAACAGGCTAAAGCGTGGCCGTATCCGATCTGTTAAGTCCGCAATTAATAAAATTTTCGAATGGGGTATTTTAAAACGTTTCATTCCTCCTACTTTAGTTTGTCCGACTCGAGGTGTGCGATTACCGATGTCTATCAAAAAAGATAGACCAGTACTTGATATGACTGAAGTAAGGTATCTTCTTCAAAGCGCCTATGAGAGCAATCATGAGTACTTCCCTGTTTGGACTGTCGCTTTTGAGACTGGATGCCGTTCGGGTGAACTCTGGGCTTTAAAATGGTCTGATATTGATTTTCATAGAAAAGAAATTACTGTCGATAAATCTTTTAGCTTTGTTCTAAATAAAACAAAAAGCACTAAATCTGGTAAGAATAGAATTTTGCCAGTAAGTCCTAAATTTGAATTATTTCTTAGGGACTTACAGAAGCAGACTTTAAAGTCTGGATATGTTCTTCCTCGTATAAGTTCATGGAAAAATAGAAAAGGAGCATTGATATTGAGAAAGTTTTGCCGGGATATTGGTGTTGTTGAGATTCCGTTTCATGGAACAAGAGCGTGCTTTGCCATGATGTGCCTTCAGAGTGGAGAAAGCATCCCTAGGATCATGTGTGCTGGAGGATGGAGTCGTTTAAGTAGTTTTCAGTACTATGTTAGGACAGCAGGACTGAATACAATTGGATTGACGGATAGTTTTGATCTAAATGTATTGAGGTGATTGGATAAGATGGGGCGGAACTTCTCAAGTGGTCATGCTTTATGCAACGATAGTTTTATTTTACTGCTGAACTATGGGCTAGTTTTCATTTGGCGTTGTAAACAAGAATGAGTAGCTATGCGACAGTACTTATATGGCAAAAAAGATTGGTGACCTTATTGGGGGAATTGAGTTTTCAGACTCTGAGAAGAATCGTATCGGCGATTCTTTGCGATCAAATCAGGGCATTCCTTATGAGGTATTTGTTGGGCATGCTGTTCAAATTAAAGATGTAGATTTTTGGCGTCGTGCGCAGAAGAAATTTAAAGTTACAGGTTTTAGAGATGGACACCCTCAAGCCAAGCAAATGGTTGTTCGTCGTGCTCTTGAAAGTCTGAAAAATACAGATGGGAGTAAGAATGTCGAAATCTGGCCGCTATATAGATATACTATCTATTCTTATATTAAAGATGAGATGCCAGAACTAAATCGACTTCTTCGTCAGGAAGAACTTGAAGAATCAGATGGCAAAGTGACGGAACAGCTGTTGTCCGCAATCAAAGCGAAAATGCCACTTTATGAGTTCAAGAATGAAGAGATTATAAAGCTATACGATATTTGGGGTTTTGAAAGAATTGAAAGTCTCGAGTCTATTCTTAATAGAGAATCACTTGATCTGGAGGTCGTTAAAAGACTCTTGGCGAGCGAAGTTGCTAATTTAAAAAGCCCTCTGCAGGCCAAGTTAGATGCTTTGGAAGCGATCTTGAATCAAAAAATAGATTTGTCAAATTTTCAGACTGAAGTAACAGCTAAGAAAACTACGCAGATTGAAGAGAAGTTAGAATCTACAATCGCTATTCTAAGAACTGAATTTCAGAATTTAGCAGCAAGTCATCTTAATACAAGGGTATCTGAGCTTCAAAGTGCTATTAAAAAATCTTTTGAACAAACGGTGGCCTCCCCACAAGTTGTTTTTGATCCTGAGGCTTTGGTAGTTCTCGAAGCGCGTGTTGATAAGGTTTCTAAGCGTCTTAATCAGCTTGAGGAGAAGCGAGATTGTAATATAGCTTTAGCTGCGAGTAGGGTAATTGCGGGTGATTCGACGTCTTGTGCGACTACTGGAAAAGTGGTTGAAGGGTGGCGCAATCTCTGCAGGAAGTCTGGAATAAATGAAAAATCAATCGAAGCAATTCCGGTGTTTCTGCAGGTTTTAATGCGCACAAAAGTGATTATTACTTCTCAGCCACATCTACTCATTGATCTGTTTCAAAGTAGTGGGGCAATAGTGCGGTCAGCAACAGCATCACCCCTATGGATAAGTGCCGATATTCTTAACGATGAGAGAGCATTTTTAGAAAGTGCATTGATTCAGCCAAGAGTATTAATTATTTCAGATTTTGATGTTGCTTTACAAGAAGTATACTTAATTCCATTTCTTACTGATTGGATGCAAAGTTCTCAAACTACTCTGTCAAAAGTTATTCTAGTTCCTGCAAATGAAGATTTATCTGGAGTAAATCCAAGGCTTTTAGAGATGTGTTGGCATTTTAATTGGAATGATTGGATTGAAAATGATCTTTCTGGAATTGAGAAAATAGCTGAAAAATTCTATAAACTTCAGATAATGAATTCAAGCTCGTCTTCAATTTTTAAATATCAACATTCATTAAATGTCGAATTTGAAGCTGACTTAGCGAAAATTTGTGCAAATGAAGGTGTAACGCTTCCTCCGCGACTAATGAATCATTTTATGAATGTCTTGTGCGGACTTTTGGAAATAATGTCTCACGATGAAAGTGGGAAAACAGCTGTAAGAGTATGTATACGTCCATGGTTAAGAGTTGCGCGAGGTGAATCCATAAGTAGATTAGTGGAAGAGCGATTCCGAGTTGTTTTTGGTGGAACATGATTGAGGTAGCGGAAGCTCAGTCAAAACTATGTGAGATTCTTAAGTCAGTTCAAAAAGGTGATTTTTCAACTTTTAAATGGGCGTGTGATCTCGCTGGATTGAAGCCGTTGAACAATGACAAATATTTTCACAGTAATCAGTTTTTTGCAGCTCAAATTGGAGGGATTCTTGAAGTAAGTGCATTGGATGCCTCTACTCGATGGTGGATTGCCTTTAAAGACAATATAGTGATTTCTTCGGAAAAGCCGAAGGCAATTGGTACCTCAGAGGGGTGGTTTCGAGAAAATAGAAGGCCTCTTAAATCGCTAATTGAAGACGGCTATGGACAATGCTTGTTAGTTGGGGTCGACCAAGGAATCCCAACTTCAAATTCATTTGGAAGTAATTTTTCTTTAAAGCTCCCTTCATTAATCGAAATAGAAAAAGAAGTCTTAAGAGAGGAATCTTTCTTTTTTTCGCAAAATAAAAATTACGAAACATTCAATCTCACGAATCTGAAATGGGAACTTGATACTACTATTCACGGAGAATCAAAGTCTCTCGTCCGAGTCAGAAAAAAGTATGGTGGCTTTGAGCACTTTCTAATTTCTGAGGAACTCGGAATAGCTTTTAGAGTGCTGAATCCCGAGTGGGCGTTTTTTCTAGCAGGTCAAATTTTCGACTGGGATTGGATGTCGTGTATCCAGAAATCACAAAATCGTATAGCGATTCCGAGGCAAATAAGGTTTCCAAACTTCTTACTTCGTTTTTTATTCGCGAATTCCCAAAGTTGTAGGGTAGGTACTTTCGTGGAATTTATCGACGCTGACTCAAATGTTGCCAACGAGTTTGTGCGTTATCTATCCAGAAACGGGGCGATATATGAAATCTGACCTTCTAACACTATTTCAAGAGCTAAAAAAAAGGGCTACGGACTATATCGACACTGCCTATTATACGAATGATTCAAACTTCAATGAAGTTCGTCGACGTCTTCTTGAAGACCCGACAGAAAGTCCGATTTTTCGAGATCCAACTTTCGAGCCTTTGCGTAGATATCAAGAATCTAATTCTGAGCCACAAGAACTTTTGAATATTGCTGGCATAGATTTTCTGAAAGGGAAAGATCTTCAGCTGACTACAGCATTCCTAGAGTCATTCGCTCCCGTTAAGCACCGTTCTTTATACAAACATCAGGTAAAAGCAGTTGTCGATGCTCTTCAAAATAAGAAGAATTTTGTAGTGACTACCGGGACAGGTTCCGGTAAAAGCTTTTGTTTTCAGATTCCGCTAGTTCTAGGAATTATTGCGGAAGCCTTAGGCCAGGGAGGAAGAACACCGTGGAGAGGACCGTCTTTGTCATTCTCTACATGGTGGAAAAATTCTCGAGGAAGATTTCAGGCGAAGAGAATTGTTTCTTCGCGACGTGCAGCTCTTCGTGGCCTCGTTATGTATCCACTAAATGCTTTGGTGCAGGACCAAGTTGACGGTCTTCGTGGTATTTTGAATTCGGACGCTGCAAATAATTTTTATGATCAGGTTCTTGATGGAGATAGAATATTCTTTGGTCAATATAGTGGATCGACCCCTGGGCGTGGTAGTCAAAAACCTGAAAGCGTGAATCAATGCCGGTTGCAGCTATCGCAAATTGAAAATACTGTTACGAACCATCGCGGAACGCTAGATCCAAAAATTCAAACACTCGAAGGGTCGGAATTAGTAACTCGATGGGATATGCAAGACTTTCCCCCTGATATACTTATTACGAACTATAGCATGCTTTCGATAATGTTGCTAAGAGAGCGAGAGCAAAGTATTTTCGATGAGACTCGGGAATGGCTAAAATCCAATCCCAATAATAGATTTACACTAGTAATTGATGAACTCCATTCTTACAGAGGAACTGGAGGGACGGAGATATCTTACATTATTAGATCATTCATTCAAAGAATTGGTCTTACGCCCAATCATCCACAACTTCAGATAATCGCGACCTCAGCTTCTCTTTCCGAACAGGATGGGCAAGATTTTCTCTCAGATTTTTTTGGGACTAATAAAGGAAGTACTCCTTTCAATGTCATTTCAGGTCCTGTTGTTGAACCTAGAAAAGATGCTATTGCACTGGTTAAAGAATCGAAATCAGACTTAGAAAAATTCTACGAGCAAGGCTTTACTGAAGAGTCTCTATGTGCATTAGCGACAAGCGCTGCTAAGCGATCAGGATCTTCTGCTAAATCAATTGAAGAAATGCTTGCCGATTCAGCATTTCACGATGCTCTGTTATTAACCGCTGAAGATGCAAAGTTAAAACACCCAGAAGGAACTCAGGTTACAAGCTATCCTCTGTCAATCAAAGAAATCGCAGATCTTCTTTTTGATGGAAGTGAACGTGCGGCAAATGCACTATTAACCTGTCTTACGAGAGATTATGCTACCACAAGAAATTTAAAATCTAAAATTCGGATGCATCTTTTTGTTAGAAACTTAGATGGAATACGAAGAAGCATGCAAACGACGGGCGGCACCTTAGCAGAGCCAGTTCTATACGATGGAACTAGGCCAATTTGCAAAAGTAGTGCAATTAATTTAGACACCTATTATTGCCAAGAATGCGGTGAATTATATTATTTTGGATTCAAGAATCTATCGAATGGTCGATTGTTTATCTCAAATGACGACAGTTTAGAAGAACGTTCAAAATCCCCGGGTTTAATTTTGCATATTCCACGTAAAGAGGTGACTTACGACCATAGCGGATGGTCGCCTCGGTTCATGAATGGATTTTCGGGTGAACTAGCAAACTTAGATCGATCCGGGCATGTTGGCGTATTTTTCCGAGAAGTAGAGTATCAAAATCGAAATCGTAAATATGATCTGCCTCACTCGTGCGTTCACTGTGATGCGAACTGGATCTCAAAACCAATCCAATTTACCAGATCACCAATCAGATCGATGGGTACAGGTTACAATAAATTTTCGCAGGTTATAATTGAGCAGCTTGTGGGTAGTCTGAGAGAAGTTACTGGGGATGCAGCAGCCTCAAAAATAGTAATCTTTAGTGACAGTCGTCGCGATGCTGCAATCATTTCCGCTGATCTTGAGTTGAATCATTATAGAGACACGGTAAGGGCTCTTACTGAAAAACATCTGGCATCATCCAGCACCGGAAGTGCAGAGCTTTCGTCCTTTATTCAAGCCCTTGAAGCTGCGAAGATAACAAATGAGTGGGATTATCTGAAAACTCACCCGTATAGAGATTTAAATAGCACCGGATATCGCGACCTTAGGGATTACTACAAAGGGGAGTTAGATAGTGTCGCTGATTTGCGCGAATGGCAAAACGCTGAATCACTAATAAATTCAATTAAGAAACCGCTTGTTCGCTTATTTGGAGAAGAAAATTCTATTGTTCGCTTGGTTGCACGAGATCTTGTAGAAATTGGCATGAATCCCGCTGGTCTATATGAAGACAGATCTTATAAATGGCAGTATGTGTTTGTTCGAGCGCCAGATAGTACATCACCTGATATTTTAAAAGGATTCGAAAATGCACGCAATCGCCACATGGATCGATTAGCGTCTACCATTCGAGATATCATCACAGGATCAATGGGAAGAGATTTCGAATCTCTTGGTTATGGGTGGGTAACTTTTGATCGAAACCATAATTTGGCCCGTGGATTGGATTCAAAGACTATATCTATGTTAGATGTAGCTATAAGATTTTTAATTAAACACTACAAGACTCGTGATGATTATAATGAAGAAGCAGGATTTGCGAACGAGAAGCTTGTCGCATACTATTCAAATTGGCTGAAAGAGAATCGTTTTAACCTTTGGTCAAATATTTCAGCTGATGAAACGAGTGATTTAGTTCGAAATTTACTTATCGGTCTTGGTGTAATAGATAGTCGTTTTCGTATTAAAAAATCAGGCTTGTATTTGCAGCCAAAAGGAGAATGGTATTGGCGTTGCAAAAAATGTAGAACAGTTCATTTGTTTGAAGCGGACGGACGTTGTCGAAATGTAAAATTTAACCACGATCCCAAAAAGGTTGGTTGTCGAGGAGATCTTGCAAAGCTGCCCATTTCTGATCTTTTTAAAGAGCCAAATTATTACCGAACAATTTCTGCTTTGGGGCGCCATGAGTATCCTCTCAGAACTGAGGAGCTTATTGGTCATACTGATAAGGCGGATCAGCGAATTCGACAACTCGCATTTCAAGGACAATTTTTTGGGGATCTTGCAAAATCTAAATTTACCGATGAGGAGCTGGAAAAATATTTTGGAATAGATGCACTGAGTGTAACTACAACGATGGAGGCTGGTGTTGATATCGGTGGCTTAAAAGCTGTCTACATGGCAAATATGCCTCCAAAAAGATTTAACTATCAACAGCGTGTGGGGCGGGCCGGGCGTCGCTTAGATAAGCTATCTATTTCGATCACATTCTGCAAAGGTCAAAAGCATGATGAATACTATTTTGCAAACCAACTTTTGATGGTAGGCTGGGAAACTCCATCTCCGACGTTAGATATCGATAATGAAAGAATTTTGGAGCGGATCCTACTGCGACAAGCTCTTCATTTAATTGCCACGGAAAATATTGACCTGAAAGAGTCCTTCGAAGAAGCAGGAGCTGAGGGAGACTTTAACAGTGGTTATTTTGGGAGCATTGATTCAGTATCAGACTGTCGTGATGTAATTTTTGAGACAATAGAAACTGTCGATACCCATCTCAAAGACTATCTCTCCAAAATTCGGTCGGATTTGAATAGCCATCAAGTGGAAAATAAGGTGAAT
Source organism: Bdellovibrio sp. (assembly GCF_047637665.1). Lineage (NCBI taxonomy): Bacteria > Pseudomonadati > Bdellovibrionota > Bdellovibrionia > Bdellovibrionales > Pseudobdellovibrionaceae > Bdellovibrio > Bdellovibrio sp. The sequence continues at coordinate 236,328 of NZ_JBLJBT010000016.1, forward strand.
TCTACATTTTTTTCTCTAAAAGAGGCTATATCAACTCAACAAATTGCCTATTTACGTGGGCGATACGGCGGGAATTATTCTTTCACGGCAGCTCTTGCTGAAGAAGGTCGCTTGCCTCTGTATGGTCTACCTGTTAGATCCGTTAACTTGATTCACGAAGACCCAAATCGTGATACAAACAACGGTCGTTGGCCAATTTCATCTGGTGTCATTGATCGTAGTGAGGATATCGCATTAAGCGAGTTTGCGCCAGATCGAGTTATTGTAAAAGATAAGCGTATAATTAGGTCTGTAGGAGTAACTTGGCCAGAACGCCCAACCGATGGATTAGGAGGCCACCGAATTAGGTTTGCTGAGCCTGCGGAATCTCGTTCAATACTAAGTTGTAGTGCATGTGGAGCAGTGGTTTTTGCTAACAACGCTCAATGCTCTGAATGTAATGCTACTGAGCCCGATATACAAACATATCAAGGTTGGCGGCCATATGCTTATATTGCAGATGTTGCCAGTAGTGAAATGTATGACGGTAATATCGAATCAAAACCAATTACAGTTTTATCACATCCAAGTAGCCTTCATTCAAGCGGGGCGACTGAATGGCAATTCGCTCAGAACTTTAAAGTAACTGGATTTCAAGGACGTTTAGTGAGGGCAAATACAAACGCAGGGAGAGGATATTCTTTCCGCAAAATCGAGGAAACCCAAAAAATGGATGGGATATACGTCGAAAACTCTCTCATAAATACTATGCTCCGAACCGCATCGTGGGTAAACAGTCCAGACAGAGACATTATTGAGGGAGTCGCACTCTACTCGGAGCTAATAACGGACGTTTTGATTGCAACTTGCAGTCGTATTCCATCTGAACGGTCGCGTCTCGGAACTAGCTCTGGTGCCAAGGATTTTGCAGTAAGAGCCGCGTGGGAATCTTTTGCAGAACTAGTTGGAAAGGAAATATCTCTTCGCGAAGATATTGAAACCAGTGAAATATCAGTGGGTAAGAAGTTTGTCTCTATGCAGGATTCGGCCGGGCGTGAAATTGGAGGCTGGGCAGTATTCGTGACCGACAATTTGGATAATGGTGCTGGATATGCTTCATCGTATAGCTCTCCGATTCGCTTTCACGAACTTTTGCTGGGAATAAGGACGAGACTTGGAAAGTATTTTCTTGAGGCAAGACATGCAAATACTTGTTCGACGAGCTGCTATCATTGTCTGAGAAACTATTTTAATAGAACTAAGCATCAAAATCTCGACTGGAGGCTAGGGTTAGATATTACTGAACTGATGCTAGGAAATATTGAGGAATTCAATTTAGAGGGACCTTGGTGGTCGTCATATATTGATAGAATCTTTCATGTCAGACTTGAGCAAATGACTCATGAAGAGTGGATAAGAAAAGTAGTGAAAGGTAAGGTAGTTTTCATTGATCGCAATTCAAACTGTGTTTTGCCGGTTCATCCACTTATGAATACTCGTCATCGCGAATTTTCTGAAGAACTTGATGATATTTTGGATGCTTCTGGTTCAACGAAAATCGGGATACTAGATGTGTTTGAGTTTGAACGGCTACCGATTTCGGCACTTCAGACTTTGCGAAGTGCACTGCGAGCGTAAAATGTGGGAGATTCCAAAAATAAAACAGATTGAGCCAATTAGATCGATAACCTTCTATGACTATTTAGCTCTCATAGATTGTACTCTAAAAGCTCTGACCACTTCGCTTATGCTAACGCATAGTCGAGCTCCTGATATTATGTCTAAATCTGCCTTGGTGGGGCGTTTTCATCATAAAGCTTTAGAGCTGGCAGTAACAGTAAATGAGAAGACTGAACTCAAGAAATTAATTGAAACAGAAATTTCTGATTTGCAAAAAGAGGTTGATAAGTGGCCACATCTTAAGAGGTGTGGAGCGGTGAGTGGTTGGGATGAAGTAAATCAATCGGCCACAAATGCAATTCGAATCCAAAGAGAATCAAGGGACGGCAAAGCAAAGGTTATTGTTGAGCGCACGTATAGAACAGTTGATGAAGTGCTGATAGGAAGACCTGATTATTTTACCATTATTTCTGACAAGGCAATTCTAAAAGAATACAAATCTACTTCATTAAGAACACCAAGTGGTATCGTGAAACAGGAATTTCTGTTGCAAGGTCAATTTTATGCCGCACTAATTTTCGATAATTTTCCTGTAAAGAAAGTTGAGGTTTGGCTGGAGTCATTTGATGGCGAACGGTTAGATTTTTCTGTTACACATTCAGTAGCTGAAGAATTTAAAGCAGAAGTAAAAAGTATAATTCAAAAAGCGAATGAGATAATTAGGAATTTCGACGTAGTGGAAGAGTTATCTTCACCAAGCTCATCCAGTTGTCAATTCTGTAAAAATAAAATTTTCTGTCCTGCATTTCCAAAGGTTCAATTATCTCTTGAGTTGACAGGGCCTGTCTTTATTTTAGATGCCAAACTTGCGTTAGTTCATGAAAATGTAAATGATCAAATATCTAAAATCCAGATGGTCAGCACATATACTGCAGATGTCTATGAAATTAGTATTCCGACTATTTATGCGGAGAAGATGAAGCTTCACGAAAGATATTTAATAGAAAATTTGCTATATAGTAGCTCAAGATTTTTATGGACAGATCAGTCAAGGGTTCACCGTAATGGTTGATATTAATTTACTTGTATCCATACTTTGGCGGCCTTTTGTCGAACAAGCTAAAACAGGAGACCCCATCTTCTTTTGTTTTCATGCAGAAATGCTTGTTGATCTCTTTAGAGATGCAAGAATTCCATATGATAATCCGGTTAGATTAATTAATGATGTAGCTAATTCCCTAATCCGCATCGATGACGGCGATGTAGAAATAGATCAATCTGCTTTCAAGCGCAATAAGTCTGGGTTCAGTTGCGCAATAATTCTCGTATGTCAGCAGGTTTTAGTGGTTGAAGATATGGTTCGTGATCCTGCTGGGTTTTCAGAAAAAGCTTATTTTCCACGTTTACGCGCAAGAATTGGTCTTCCGGAAAAGTCTCTGAATCCATTTACATTTGATGACTTTGAGCGTGTGTGGCGGCAATTGTCTTTAGAGCTTACATCGTTGCCTGGTGCCTCACCAAAGTCGATCACCTTTTCTTTTGGTATTGAGTCAGGCATTAATAAAGCAAGGTCGTTTCCTATGTCACAGGCTTTGCTAAGTAGGGATGACCTTCTTGTGTTAGTGCAAAAAATTGGAATTAATAACGCAAAATCAAGTACTCATGAATCACTTTGGGGTTCGATCCGCCAAGGGCGAGTTTTTTTAAGAAGAAGGGCGCAACGACTAATAGGATTTCAAATTTTAAGAGATCGAATTGTGGATCAAGTTAGACATTTCTTGTTAACTGTAGACCTTTCTAAGCTTCAGCAATTGAAAATGGATCGTAAGATCGGTGAAATAGCTGGTGTCGGATTTTTTAAAGAGCCCATCGATTGGACAAGTGAAGAGTATCGGATGTTCATACATTCAAATTCAAGCAATCAAAGAATCTTTGATGAGTCAGAAATTGCCTTGGAATTTGAAGAGGCAATTCGGAAGAAGGGCTTTTTAGTTCTTCCTCCAGAGCAAACCGGAGATGTTTGGGTAAAAAGGCGGCAAGTAGACCTGATAGCACCTGGCTCAATGTTTTTGATTATTGGATCGAAATTGGAAATTCGAAGGGCATTTGAATTGATAGGTAAATTCTGGCCAGCTTTTACCTGTGATAAGTCTGAAGAATATGTGTTGAGTGGAAGATCTATAGAATGGGTGGTTGAGGTTTATTGGCCAAAGGAAATGCCAGATGATTTGATGATATACGATGGTGCGCTTTCGGCTGATCAGCGACTTGAAAGTGCACGACGATATGATTGGATAGGCGGGATCTGTCTAAATAAAATACACAATCGATTTCTCCGCAACTATCTTCCAACCAAGGTAAAATTTGGCGACCTAGAGTTCTCGATAGAAGAATGCAAAAAAATTAATGATCGAGTTATTTCAATTCAATCGATTCTATCGGAGGCTGGGGAGGCGACGGAAGATATGCTCTTGGAGTTACACTTTGGGGAAGATCGTGTCGCAAAAATTAGCATCGCGCATAATATAATGTCCGAAGGCGATTGGATGGGATATAAAATGGTGAAAAGTGGGTGTCTTGCGCCTGTTTTGGATAGAGTTGATGCTGTTGACAGCGCATTGATTGGATTCAATCTTCCCTTCGATAGTTCAAAGTCTTTTTCCGTAATTCAGATTTCAGCTCTTATTAAAGGATTGTATCCATCTGATGGGGTAACCCTTTCTGGCAAGCAATTGGACCATATCGAACGAAGGTTGGAGGCTTCAATAGCGCCGAGAGAGTTAGTTTCATATTTGCAACGTACTATTAGGTTGAAGCCACTACTCGAGATTGAGACAATTGAATTACTGGATATTTCCTATTAAAATTTGCCGGACGATATTTCGCATCGGGAATTAGTTTCAGTTTTTCGCTTGTGACTTTGTCTCCGAAAAATTGACGTCTAACTTCCTTTCCGAGCAGTTCTCCGAGAGCTGGTGGGACACCATTTCCGATTTGTTTTCTAACGGAAGTCAACCCTCCTGAGATAATGTAGTCCGCTGGAATTGTCTGAAGTAATTGGAGTTCTAAAGAAGAAAGTCTGCGTCCTTCCCAATGGAAGGGGCCTGTATGTTGCCCAGGACTTGCCGCAATAGTCCAGCTAGGAAGCAGGGGATGTAGTTTAAGTAGAAAGTTCCAATATCTAGATCGCCACTTAAAAATATTCTTTCCGCCACCGCGTTCGGTATGCCAAAGGTAATTGCTTCCAGCAGGAATCGTTTCTAATAGATCGCCCCAGCGACCGCCGACATTTAGATATTCTCTGTCAGATCGAGAAATATTAATGTCGCCAATGGCATCCCAAGCAGTTCGCATTGGTTGCATATTTAGCTCTGAATCTGGATTCGCAAAATGACGTGGCTCGGGCATAGTGAATGAGATTCCGGATCTTGATGCGACAATAAATAGCCGCTCTCTTGTTTGTGGAACCCCGTAATTAGCTGCATTTATTTTGCAAAAGTTGAGCTTGTAGTTTGTTCGTCTGTTGCGATTAATTCGAGCAACGGTAGATTCCATGAAAGTTTTTACGCGGGTATTATCACCTGTAATGAATTGTGGAACATTTTCTATTATAAATGCTTTTGGGAGTAGATCATCTACGATTCTAAAATAATCTCGTAGGGTTTGTCCGCGGCTATCGTCAAAACCATAAGAAGAACCTAAGACGCCATATGAAGACTTGGAGTAAGGTTGGCACGGAGGCCCTCCAATAAGTAAGTCAAGTTCTCTCTTTTTAATGTTTGATAGATTGCTAATTAACGAAGATGAAAGTTCTTCAATCGGAGCTTGAAGAACTTCGCATTTTCTATTAATACGAATGGTATCGCAACAGTCACTATCAGAGTCGTTAGTTAGGATTGTTTTGAAGCCAGCAGCCTCAAAACCGATATCGAAACAGCCTGCTCCTGAAAAGAGACTTATTATTTTTCGCTTGTCACCGTTATTCATAGAATAAGTATAAACAAAATCTTTTGCAGTTCAATATTCACATTTGGAGCTCGTCGAAGGTCGATAATTTAGAATTCTAAAATGTTTTTTCATGGAAGGTTTTCATTGAGCTCGTTTTTTTGAGATACATGAAAATAAATATCAAAGTTTATTAGGTCGATAAAATCTTAGTGCTATTTTTGAAAAGTGTTACGAATTTAACCAAATGATGGAATTACTTTTAACGAGATCTTTGATAATAGAATAGCTGGATGAGCCCAGCCTTCCTCAAAAGGAGGAAGGTATGGCAATAAAAACATACCAAAAAGACGGGCATACTTGCTTTAAAATCCAATTCACTTCTCGCAGTCGAATTGCAGGGCTTATGGTAAGACTTCAGCGAGATTTAGGTGCTGTCAGCCATGCTGAGGCCAAGCGTGAATATGAAAAACTCAAAAAAGAAGCTGAGGCCAAAAGAATTGAAAAAGAGCGCAACGGTCTTGTTTGGCGTGATCTCCTAATTCGCTTTTATAGGGAAGTTGTTCTCAATGGTCCCTATGAAAATAGCACATCCAAGAGAGACAACTACAATGCTCTCATGATGCACACTAAGTCTTGGCTACACACCCCAGTCGATCAACTTCGGCCAATGTCGATGAAATTGATATTTAATGAAATGGAGAAAAAGGAGCTTTCAAAAGGTCGCATTAAGTCCGTCCGAAGTGCGGTTAACACAGTCTTTGATTGGGCCCGCCTAGAACGCATTATTCCGGCCCATATTGAAAGTCCTGCTCGTGGAGTGAGCCTTCCTAAGGCTGAAACTAAAATGCAGCCAATACTCAATCGTGACGAAATTAGACTGTTTTTGAAAAAGGCACGAGAAATCGACCATGAATATTATTATTTATGGGCGGTGGCAGTAAGTACGGGATGTCGTTCGGGGGAGCTTTGGGCCTTAAGGTGGGCCGATGTTTCATTCGAGACGAGAATGATTTCCATCACGAAGTCATTCTCAAGTAGGCTCGGATACGATAAATCTACCAAAACTAAAGAGTCTCGGCAGGTGCCCATCAATACAGCCCTTGAGGCGCTCTTAAAGGAGCTTAAATTAAAAACAGCCTCTACAGGCTATGTTCTCCCTAGGATCACGTCATGGCGGCGTGGAGAGGCGTCTAAGGTGTCGAGGAGCTTTTGTATAGCTGTCGGTGTTCCTGAGATCACTTTCCATTCCACACGGGCCTGTTTCGCCGTTCAATGCTTAGTTAGCGGATTGGATGTCGTAACAACAATGAAGCTTGGCGGCTGGAAGAATGTTAAGAGCTTTCAGCACTACATTCGATTGGCAGGGGTGGATATTCAAGGGGCGACCGATGCACTCGATTTGATTCCGCAGTACATTGAAGGAAAACGTTTAGACTTTGCAAAAGAGCGTAAACGGTTTTAGTTTTGACGGGTGGGTATGATGGATTAAGCCCATTCATTAGGAGATCTTATGTCTGATGTAAAATCAAAAGCAAAAAAGAAGCCTGTGCAATTGCCAGATGAAGATAATTTTAATCTTACTTTCGGCTACACGAAAGACCTTCTTGAAATTCCAGAAGAACCTGCTGATGTTTTTCTCTACTGTGAAAAGTGTGCGGATTGGATCAATCAAGAAATGGCAAAAGACGAGGCCGACTGGGATGTAAAACGCCTAGTTACGGTTATGGGTAGGCTCGCAGCATATCTGAAGATGTTGCGCGAGCTTGATGATGCTCTTGATTATATCGAAACCGCATTGGCCTTAATTGAACAGTACGATCTGGGGCCTCAGCAATTCATCGCTCAAAGCTTGCGTTGGGCAGATATCCTGCGCTATCGCGGAGAGTTTGGTGAAGCTGAAGAAGTTTTTGAAAGTGTTTTGGAACTATGTCAGAAAATCCCTGAAGCAAAGATATATGAAGATGTGGCTTTGCAACACATGGGTAAGCTGAATTTTGATTTAGAAGATTATGATCTTGCGATGGAGTTCTTTGAAAAGGCGTTGGCTCTTAGGAAGATCAAAAACGATCAATCCCTTATAGACAGCACTGAAATGGCAATAGAGGCGACAAAATTAAAGATTATCGGAGAAGGTGAGTCGTAAGACATTGTAATTACTTAACCTTTTCTCTCGTGCTACTAAGTCGTTTCGATTGTTTTGAGTATTGCGATTATTTCGAGTATCTGATATAATGAGTTTAGCCGCTTGGAGGATCTTATGACTGCTCGAAAAATAAAAACTGCCAAATCAACTACAGCTAAAGTCGCGATGAAGCCTCGTACTAGTAATGTCAGTGTTGACTTGGGTTCCCTTAGAAAGTCTATCCAAAAAGGTATGAAGACCCCTGTGTACATTGTGGCTGGTCAGTCCAAGATTAGGATTCCGATGGAAAAGCTATCAATGGTCATAGAGGCTATAGAAAATAAGTCAGAGTCTGGTGGTGAGGTTTTGACAACTCAAGAGGTTGCTGACCTTTTAAATGTATCTCGTCCATTTGTGATTAAACTTATTGATAACAAAGAGCTGCCGCTTGAGTTTATGGCAGGCAATCAAAGGCGTATCCTCAAATCGGCAGTTTTGGAGTATAGAGATAGAATGCGTCGCAAGCAGAATGAAGCTCTTGATGCCTTAACGAAACAGTCAGAAGATTTAGAGATGGATTTTTGATGAGTCGCAAGGTCGTATTCTTTGATGCTTGTGTCCTGTTCCCCCAGTCCGTGAGAGACATATCAATGCAGTTTGCTGTAGACTCATTCTATCAAGCAAAATGGTCTGAATTGGTTGAGAGTCAATTTGTTAAGAATGTTGAAAAAAAGTACCCTGCTACAAAGGGCAAGGTCGGAAGAGTAGTCTCATTAATGAGGTCAGCAATACCTGACTATTTTTCTGAAGCAACTCCTGAAACTATTGAGCTTGTCGAAGAATCGAATACGGATGTTGGTGACATTCAAATATTGGCAGCCGCAATCGATGCCAACTGTACTCATTTAGTGACTTACAACTTGAAAGACTTTGATATTGCATTTGCGGCGGGCAGAGCGGTGAAGGTTCTTCACCCCGATGAGTTCTTCTATGAAGTTATTTCTGAAGATATAGGTGCTGCCAAGGCGAGCTTTCAAAAGGCAGTTGATAGGACGGCAAAGCCCCCAAGAACATACGCTGAATATTGTGAAGGATTGAAGAAGAACTCATTGGTAAAGACCGCAGACATTCTATTAAGCTGATTTTATTTGTTTAAAATGCTATATAATATTTTTGTTTACATATTCGAACTGATCTCCTAAATTTTCTTTTCAATGGGTAACGTTTTGAAAAAGAAAAAATGGGATTTACTCCAGTTCTTAGATCTATCGTTATCGCCTAGATGTCGGAGGTGTTGTGGATTATGATGACGTATGCCCGATTTGGGGTACTTTGGCAAAAAAACAAAATTTATCTAATAGAAGAAACAATAATAGTGGAGTCTCATATGTTGATGGATATGCTGTTGTTTCACCAAGAGTAGGAAGTTATCAAATTACAAGACAAGCTTATATTACAGTGCGCAGTGCAAGTATGAATGAGCAAGTGAAAACTATCTTAACGACCTGGATATTAGATCAAAATCGTTTAGGAGTGGAGTGGCCAATAGTTGACAAGGGCACATTAGAAAGTCTTGAGCTTCAAAGAAGTCTATCTGTTTATGAGAGAGCAATTCGTTTATTGAAATTTGTTCGAGAAGGATCAAATATTTTGGGTAAGGCATACAGTTTTTATCCTAATTTTGATTCTGATCCGGATGAAGAGGTTATGAAGCTTTTAGCTGTCTCGGCTTCGTATCAAAAGTCAGAAGTGATATACTTATTTTCTTTTTTAGAGGAATTAGGGTTTTTAAGAAGGGCCGCTTTTACAGAGCAGAAATCTCTGAGTAGGACAGAAGATCGACATGACTATGTTGTTACTCCTAAGGGATATGAGCATCTTGAAGAATTGGAATTAAAGAACAAACAGTCTTATCAGGCATTTGTTGCTATGTGGTTTGATTCATCGATGGACTCCATTTACGAAAAAGGTTTGGCTGCTGGAATTAGGAAAGCTGGCTATGAACCTATCAAAATAGATCACAAAGAGCATAATAACAAAATTGATGATGAAATCGTTGCGGAAATCCGTCGCTCTCGATTTGTAGTTGCAGACTTCACACAAGGGAACGATGGCGCAAGAGGTGGTGTTTACTATGAGGCTGGACTTGCCCATGGCTTAAATTTACCGGTTATTTTTACGTGTTCGGAGGCTTCAATTTCTAAGGTTCACTTTGATACAAGACAATATAACCATATTACTTGGCAGAATAGTGATGATTTAAGGGATAAACTTGCGCAGAGGATATCGGCAACAATAGGGGATGGGCCGTTCAAAAATAGAAGTTAAAGCACTGTGTGTTTTTAGTATATTTTTTAAGGTGCAACTAGAGGGGCAAATCTGGTCTAAATAGTTGAAATCAGGGTAATGTCGAAGTTCACCCCAATTTTCCTCCCAAACAAACTATGGTTCTACGGTTCTACGGTTCTACGGTTCTACTCGCTCCATGGTGGGCAATTTCA
>NZ_JBLJBT010000017.1:0-7188 GCF_047637665.1 Bdellovibrio sp.
TTCTTAGAAAAATTATTATCGCCCATGACAAGAAGACTGCGACGTCCATCCGCCAACTTCGGCCCCCAAGTCAAAGCCTCAAAGTTCTGAATAGTTTTGGTGCCACGCTCTTTACTAAGATCCGTTTCAAAGTCAATCAGCTTGACCTTCTCAACTCCAGTAAACTTCCCGTCGCTCAGTTTTCCCAAAGACGTTACATCTGATCCTTTTGAGAGATCCACTAAATACAACGCCACCGTCTGTGCCCAAACATTTTTAGAGAAAATGCGAACCCCCCGCTCCAAGACAATCAATTTGGTCTCTGACAAAGATAGAATCTCGGAAACCCCACGAAACACTTCTTTGCCCTGTTGATTATCTTTAAAGGCATCGACCCTATAAGCATATTCGGCCACGGGACGGTAACCTTGTTGTCCTTTGTCTTCGTACTTGAGAATACGAATCCAGTCTCCTTGCTCTTCTTCTCCGATCACATAGTCCTGTGTCAGCGCGGACTCGGTGCTGGTAAATAAAAACTTACCGTCTGCAATACTGGTCAGCCCTTCAAAAGCGGCATTGTTCTGAATGCCCTTTTTCTGCTGTCCCGTGGTCTCTGGCAAATATTTATCGGGAATCGGTAAATCTGATTTCCAAGCACCTTGAGAATTCACACGAAAGATCCTTGGCATCTCCCGAGGTTTGGCGTCGTTATTGCCCTCAGAAGAAATAAAGAAATCTCCGCCTGGAAGCTGCACCAGTCCCTCAGGATCCATTCCGGCCTTCTTCCCGTCTTGATCAGGCAAACCGGTAATAAAATGAACGGCCTTCGGAGTTAAGCTCACAGCCTTTTTGTCGATCTTCAAATCAAACTCGAAAAAGCGTGGCTCTCCCGCCCGCCCCTTATCGTCAGACAAGGCGTACAGAGTATTCCCCGACCAGACAATCCCGGAAAGTCCCCCAATGGTCGCTTTATTAAATTTAGTTCCTGTCGCAATGGAGGTTTCCCCCACATACTCAAGGCGTAGCGCCGAAGCATCGGGGCTCATTAGAAAAAACAAAACAAGAACAACAAAACTCTTCACGTTCACTTCTCCCATATTTCATCTTCCGACAGAAATTCGGTCTACGACTGGATACCTGCGCGCTTTTCCGCAAGAACACAGGTGTTTTGCAGTAAGATGGCAATCGTCATCGGGCCCACGCCTCCCGGAACAGGAGTGGCGGCCTTCACCCAACCATCAAGCTCTTCAAAGCGCACATCTCCACAGAGTTTTCCTCCAGGACCGTTCCGATGCATTCCCACATCGACAACAATAGAATCTTTTTTAAAGTCCTCTTTCCCCAGTAGACGAGCTTTTCCAGCCGCCACCACGACCAAATCTGCTTGTCGTGTGTAATCAGAAAGATTTTTTGTTTTCGAATGGCAGACCGTCACTGTGGCGTTGGCTTCCGTCAGAAGCTGAGCCATGGGCTTACCAACGATGTTGCTTCTTCCAACAACGACCGCCTTAAGCCCTTCAACAGAAATTCGATAGCGCTGAAGAATCGTCATCACTCCTTCAGGGGTGCAGGGCCTGACAAAGGGTTTGCCAGCAAAGAAATAGCCCAAAGAGGCATACGTTAAACCATCAGCATCTTTTTCAGGAGCCACTAACGAAAGCACTTCATCAGCACTGAGATGTTTAGGCAGAGGAAACTGAACCAAAATACCATCGACATTTTCGTCGCGATTTAAATTCTGAATTCTTGAATTCAGCTCTTGCTGAGAAATTCCCGCCGGAAGATCATGAATCGTTGAGGAAATTCCGATAGACTCGCAGGCGATTTTTTTATTTTTGACGTAAACGTGACTGGCACTATCGTCCCCAACAATGATCACTGACAAGTGTGGTGGGCGGCCCTTAAGTCGAAAGAAGTTTGCAACCCGCGGGATCAGGGATGAACGCACTTCTTTGGCCACTTCCTTACCATTAAGAATGAGCATCACAAACCTCCCACTTTTGAGACCTCAATCTCCGCTATTTACCGAAGAAATTCAATGGTTTATTAAAGACTCACCAAAAAAGCCGCTAGGCTCAAACCAAGGTCCTTCAATACTTCTTTGCACGTCCGTCTTATCCCCTTCCCGGAAGACCATTTTTATCCTTGATTAAAGGATGTCAGCCGTTGTACAAACCCTTTAAAACATTAGAAAATCATGTCAAATTGAGTTTAGGCTCAGGACTTCTTGAAGTGATTTTTAGGGGATAAAAAATGGCTGAAAAAGTTAAACTCTCAAAAGATGGCAGCTCTATTGACTTCGTCCAGTCGGACAGCCTTCCCACCTCATTAAAGAAATTCCGTCAAAGCCCTGAGATCGAGGGTTTCTATCGTTTTATCTTCGAAAATGACCTTCAAAAAGAAGCCTTTGAAATCCTAGATCGTATTATTTTGCAACGTAAGGCAAAAAAGGCCGGCGCAAAGAAAGAAGCTGCCGCTGCCGCCAAAGAAGAAAAAGCTGCTGCTAAAAAGGAAGCCGCTAAAGGTAAAAAGAAATAAACCTCACGAAGTCCGGACCTCCGGACTTTCTTTTTTGTTTAAACTCTCTTCACGCCGGACACCCTTTTGCTTTCACTCCCTTTCGCAGGAGACATTATGAAAGCAAATCAACTTCTAAAAAATAAAAAAGGCCAAGGCCTTATCGAATATCTAATCATTGTCGCTATCGTCGCCATCGGCAGTATCTCAGTAATTAAAGTTGTCGGCGCAAATCTCGACGTTCAGTTTGCCAACGTAGCCCAAGCTTTGGGTGGCAACGGCAGTCGAAAAAAAGAAGCTCATGAAGTGACCGAGAGCATGTATAAAAAAAGAGATCTTGGAAGCTTCTTTGACGGCGCTGTCAATCCATCAAAATCTGACTCAAAAAGTAGATAAGATGAGACCGCACCGATCTCAGGCGGGGCAAGGAATAATTGAGGCTCTTTTATCCTTGCCCTTACTTTTTCTTGCTGGATCTATTCTGACACTTCTTCTTTATCGCGCTTTAGTTTTTCATCTTACAAACTATCATCTTCACGAAGCTTTGATATGCACCCAAGACGCCTCCATCCAATTCTGTCAAAAAGAACTGGAAGGTCGACTGTCCGGCATTCTTATCACTCAACAGAGGGTCTCTATCCGCTTTCAGAAGAATCAAGATCTTACAAAAGGCACCGTCAGTATTGAACTCCGTCCTCCCCTGAAGCTCGAAAAATCCATAAGGAGAAAACTTCTATGACCCGTCCCCGACAAAAAGGTTTCGCACTAGCGCTGACTTTGGCTTTGATGCCCCCACTCATAGCAGGCTTCCTTGTTGGCTTTTCATCCTTAGGGTTTATTCAAAATGATCTCGCTCTAAAATTTCAATGCCGCCAAGAAGGACTGCAATCACAAAACCGGGTAAAACCTCTTCTTTCAGCCCTTCTTTCTCTGAATCCTCTGGCATCAGCCCTTAAGGCGCAGTCGATTGTCGCAGCAAAGGAGCTCAGCGCCGCCATCGCCTCTCTGAATCCGATAGCGATTGCAGCAGCCACGTCCCACTACAATCAAATTAAAGAAAAAAGAGGACGATTGGATCAAAAGCAAAAGCAGCTAATAAAAGAAAGTAACAAACTCCTTCGACACTCTCATCATCTGACGGCCCAAAGTCTTCGTCGCACCGGTCAGCAATCCTCAAACATCCTTCTTGAAGCAAAATTACTCAGCATCCGGGGACAGGCGCCCCAATTGGCGGTCCGTCCGGACTCTTCGGACCTCGCTCCGACCTACAGTCCCGTTCCAAACTTCGAGGAGACCCAGGCTCTGGCTCACGAATGGCAGTACCAGGTCCAAGTTCGCGCCCCCTTCTCTCAATTCCTAAAGGGGACGTTTCAATTCAAAAAGGCCTGTGCAGTAACGCTAACGAAGGAGGGATCAGAGTGGCTTCCCAAAATAATCAGGGGCAGATTCTCATCGAAGTCTGTGTGGTGATGTTGCTCGTAGTCCTTGTGGGATTCGCAGCGCTCACACATCTAACCCAACTCAAAGAAAGTCCTAAAAAATATCAACTCACAGAGGATCGATTTCATGCAGGAAAAAATTCTTTCAAAAATAAAAAGTAATTCTTTTCTAGGTGCGTTTCTCATTTTGGGCGCCATCTCTTATTTTGTTTCAAAACCTGCGGAAAATAGGACGTCCAAAGAAAGCTTTCTTCCTGAACCGAAATCCGTAGACACCTTTATTCCCAGAGGTTTTGTTCTTGTTCCGATTGAGGTGGCCAATGCAGAGTCCTTGGCCTCCCTGGTCGGCGATATGGGCGGCGTCGTGGATCTCTACCTCGCCTCCACGGATAAACAAAAAGGGGGACTCAAGGTTGGATCTAAGCTCAAACTTTTAAGGGCTCCTCTCAACCCCCAACAGTATGCAGTTTTAGTCAAAGATCAGGAAAGCCCCCGTCTCTTAAGTTACGCGGGACCTTTCATCGCCGTAGTTCAAAATCCTGACGAAAAAGGAAATCAAATCAACTCATCGGGGCCTACACGAATTCAAGTGCAGTATCAAAATTAAGGAGTCGCTCATGAAAAATTTCATTTTTATCACCCTTATGATTCTACCACTTGTAAGCTGGGGACAGAGCATTCTAATTCGCTCTGCGGGAACCTCTGAGGCCAGCTTCAAAGAGTTCCTCTTAAAACATCCTCAGTCCCTTGAATTCATGGTCTACCAGACCAGCCGTGTTCAAAATAATTCAGACCAAGAAACTCGCCTCTTTAAGCTGGGGGACTCTTTTCTTCAAAATCCTTCAATGACACTCAATCAAATTAAATCTCTTCAAACGGAAGCTCCGCTAACTTTGTTAAGTCTTCGTTTTATTCGTGACTTGAGCTGGAAAGCCCTTATAAGAGAAATTCCAACCCAAGAGCGCCGCGAATGGCTTTATTTATATTGCAAATCTCGCACTCTCCTTAAGGAGGGGCCCGAACTCTTCGCTTGCCCCACCGAGATCGCATCACTTTCGGCACTTAAAAAGAAATACCCCGTCATCGAGAAGGTCTTAGTCGAATCTTTCACCTGGGAACTTCATGAAAATTCCGAGGTCGTCATTTCCAAACAGACGCCCTATCAATGGACGCTTCTTTCGAACGCACATCATCCCATTTCTTTTTTTGGAACTTATGAACAACTACTCAATCAGCAACTTGTTTTCGAAAACTTAGTTGAGGGATCTTGCGATGGGTTTTCCCTTCGAAATCTGGATTTCGAGCTTACCGCAAGAGGACTTTTCTACTTTTCAGACTCCTGCACCCGCCGAGCACCGCCGTCCCCAGAAAAATCTTCCTGGATGAGCGACAAAAAGACATGGATGTATGTTGCCGGGGCCGTATTAGCGGGAGGATTGCTGTACTCAATGAAGGACAAAACTCTGGTTATCGATACTAATCCTCTTAAGTGAGGTCCAAAGTCTGACCCGCAAAAACGACTTCTTTAACCTCACCGTCCTCTATCACAGAGTAGGAGTCCACAAATTGAACGTCCGGATGTGAATGTGCGATGTTAAGGTCTCCCGTGAACTGCCGAATCTTCGCCTTCGCACTTTCATCCAAGGCGATCTTATTTCGCCAAAATGAGGGAGGCTCAATAGGACTATCACACCCAAACGACAAAGGAATTTGCGCCGCTCGCAAGGCCTCCCAAGGGAAAACGTAGCGATAAAGATCACCAAGCTTTTCCTCAAGCCACACGCGATCACTCAACCAGTGACATGGCTGCATATGACAGCGAACGTGCAAAGGCTTCATCATTTGAATTGTTTCCGGCCTTAATAACTGAACATGCTCCATATTTAGTCGACCGACAGAACCTTGCGCGGAAATCTTACGCGCCAACTGCACAATCTCATGGGCGGCTTCGTCACCAATCGTATGAACTGAAAACTCAAGCCCTGCCGCCCATGTTTTTTTGATTACCTCTTCGACATGAGAAAGTTCCCAAAGAGCCATTCCCCGAGGCCCCTCTTTAAGGCCCTTGTAGGGTTTCGAAAGGTAAGCCGTTTCAGACCCCAGAGAGCCGTCATAAAACAACTTAATTCCTTTCATGCGAACATAGGGTGTTTCATACTTTTTGGCCTGCACAGCCAATCTCAACATTTTATCAAAGTCGTTGAGGTCATGAGTCGTATAGTTTTCTTCTATCGCCAATGTCAGCTCTTGCCTCTCGGACATCTCTACCAAAAGTTGCCACAAGGATTCGCTGCAGGACATGTCTCGCACGTGAGTGAAACCTGCCTTGTTGAAGGCTCGACAAGCCGCCAAGACATGGCCTTTTTGTTGTTGAGAAGAGAATGTCGGGATATGATCCCAGGCCCGTAGATGATCCTTTTCGATCAAGATTCCGGTCTCAGATGTCAGACCTAGAATATTTAATGCAGTTGAGTTCACCCAACTGCGATGCCCATCCATACGCGCCAAAAAAACGGGACGATCCGGAAACAACCGATCCAACACGTTTTTATGAGGAGGTGTTGGCCACTGAGATTCATCCCACCCAAATCCCACCAACCAATCGCCGCGGTAATAAGATGAATTCTGAAGAGGCAACGTCCCCAAATCTTCAGCTTTTTGCAGTGAGCCTAAATTCAATCCTGAAGAAAACTCTCCGGTGGCGAGAAAGTGAGTATGGCTATCGTAAAGACGTGGAATCCTATAAAGCATAAGACCCTCTGTTTTAGCAGAGGGTCTTCCTATTTTTAACTAAATTATTTCACTAGCGAGGAGCTGGGATCGGAGCTGGGCCCGTACCCGTGCCTCCTGGAAGAGTCGTTCCACCAGAACCAGGAAGTGGTGTGATCACTCCTCCGCCGCCGACACTGATGCCCCCACCGACGGAGCCACCGAGGTAGCCAGAATTGCCAACGCCATATTGAACTTGCTGAATTCTATACAACAATCCATAGAGCTCTTGTTGCAAACTTGCGACAACTTGCTGTCTTTGCATTTGCTGTTGCATGTAAGACTGCTGCTGTTGAACATACATTTGATACTGTTGCATTTGCATTTGCATCATTTGCTGCTGCATTTGCATAGAACCCAAACCGCCATTCATACCGCCCATAGGCATTCCCATCATACCACCAAGGCCGCCCATGCCACCCATTGGCATTCCCATCATGCCACCAAGACCACCGCCGAGCATTCCACCCATTGGCATTCCCAT
>NZ_JBLJBT010000018.1:0-69418 GCF_047637665.1 Bdellovibrio sp.
CGGCGGCGATAACGGCGGCGGCGATAACGGCGGCGGCGATAACGGCGGCGGCGATAACGGCGGCGGCGATGACGGTGGCGACGACAATGGTGGCGGTGATGACGGCGGAGATGACAACGGCGGCGGTGACGACGGCGGCGGTGACGACGGCGGCGGAAGCGACGACGAAGAAACACCAACCGATACACCTGCTCAAAAAGAAGAAAAGAAGAAAAAGAAAGAACTTAAAGCTAAGCTCTTACCTGCCTTCTACTTGGATTTTGATTCAGGAAATAAAATCATCAATAAGACTTCTCACGACGCAAGCCGTTCTGACAGAAGCCTTGTAAAATATGACTACAACTCAGCACGTGATACTTTGGTTTACGGCGACTATCGTTCTGGATTCCAAGTAACATCTTATAAGCGCTTTGAAGCAGGTCTTGGTGCTAACGTATTGTTCTTCTATGAAAATGCGACAGGACTTTCTAAGATCCTTTGGGCAAGTGTTGGATTGATCCCATACTCTGGAAGAGAGTTTGTATCTACACGTTCTGCAAACAGCCTTGAAGACGCTTATGCAAAACCAGCTCTTTCAATCCCTCTTGAAGCAGCTTCATTGGCAAAATGGACGCCTGGTGACAACGTAACTTATGCGTCTAAAGGTGGAATCATCTTCTTTGCTGGACCTGGTGTTGGACCTGCGGCTTTGAGCACTTCCTACGTAGCAACTGGTATCTACCAAACTTACGTAGAAAAAGTTGATAACGACAACGTCATTGTTCGTTTGACTGATATCAAAGTTAAAACTTTGAATCTTCAAGCTGGCGCGACGCTTGTGGCAACTGGAACTTCTAAGTACAGAAGCGTTTCTAACTCATTCTCATACTTGATTAACTTCAAGGATGCTGTGGGTGCACGTGCTTACAACGATCTTGTAAGAGGAAATATCGCTCCTATCCAAAAGATGGTGGCGCAAAAATCTTCTCCTGCAGTTCAAAAATGGGATAAAGTGACTCGCCAACAAGTTGGTCGTTTGACTCAGTTCTCATTCGGTTTGCCAGTTGTATTGAATACATCTTGGTCTTCTGGAAAAATCTATGAGCTTTCCAAGACTCAGACATTCTTCGACAACACAAACACGACTGTAAACTATGGTATCTACCTAAAAGATCGTCGCAACCGTGTTCTTAACAAACACTCTTCTATGACTGAAGCCTTCTACGGTGGAGTTATGAAGATTAAAGCGATCGGCGCGAAATCATCTACTAAAGCTTACTTCGGTCAATACAGCTGGAGCGCTGAAGATGATAGCACTAGCCACTCTGACATCCGTACGGACGTTAATGAGTTGATCCAAAAAACAGGTCTTCAAAAAGAACTTGCTGTGAACATTCCAAGCCTTAAAAACTTGGGCTTCTCAAGCGTAGCTTTGAAAATGAACCTGAGCGAAGATATGACTTTCAGATTGATGAAGAGAGTCTTGACTCTTTCTGCTGACGAAATCGGCAAAAAGGCTCAAACTAAAGCTGATAAGTACTTCAGCAGCAATGCGGATCCTTTGAATCTTTGCGGTACAACTGCTAATAGCGAAAACTTCAGCAGCTGTGTGAACACTCAGACTTCATTGGCTCGTCAGGCTGGTAAGGGTATCTTCAAAGCTATGGCTTCTATGGAGTACCACTATAAGAACAACTACGATAAAGAATTTGCTTTGGCATACGCTGACTTCGGTAAAGCGGTATTGACAAGCCCATTCGTGTTCCAAACAGTTTTGGATATCGCCGGTGAAGGTCTTGAGTTGGAGTACATCGTGAACAACACGTATTTCTCTTCATACCACATCAAGTTGTCTACAACGGCTCAACCTGGCGTGTTTGCGAAAACTTTGGTTCCTTACTATGACTTCATTGCTTTGACTCCTGCTGCGTCTGGAAGCAAAGCTGGTGTTATCGTTGGACCTGGCGTAAACCCACAAGTGACTCCGTAATTGAAGACTCGCAAGAGATTCTCTCAATAGCAAAAAGCCCGATCTAGTGATCGGGCTTTTGTTTTTTAAAGATCTACTCAATTCCTTTTCTAAATACCCTGTCCCAGTCCGCTTTAGTTCTTATATAGACCATCTTAGAACGAAGCTTTTCACGTCCAAAGATTCGCAGAAGCTCCGGTCTCATTTGCTTATGAACTCGCCATAAGGTTTTATACAACTTAAGAGTATGCGACAGATTCCGCTCTTCACAACCTTCAGGAAGCTCCTGTCTGCGTGACCACAGATTTTTAATCTGACGTTTGGTACACCACCAGTAATGACGCCATAGGGGAAAGTCGATAAAGACAACACGATCCGCCAAAAGAAAACGCTTTTCGATGATATCTAAAGGACCGTAGCCATCGACAATCCAAGAATCTTGAGTCTGAACTTGATTGAGAATTGCAATAGACTCGGCGTGAGGTCTGATTTTCATACCTGCAACAAACTGAATGGCATCAACATGAGTCAGAGGCAAACGATGAATTTCGGCAAGTCTTCGACTGAGAGTGGTCTTCCCCCCGCCCGCGTTGCCGACGACGGCGATTCTCTTCACAGCATTTCCCTTGGTTTCTTGATCTGTCATGGATTGATTCTATCCATTTATGCAAGAAAACATAAACATTTATTCAACGGAGGACGCTAACAGTTGGAGTCTTGCTTAAAAGAAACTTTGTTTTTTAGCGAGCTCCTGTCCTTACAAATTCCTTTCGGCATACAATCTCCTTCTAAAAAAGGAGGCATTCATGCAAAGAAAAGGATCCGCCATTTGGCGCGGGAACATGCAAACCGGAAAAGGAGAGGTTTCCACAGAAAGTGGCGCGGTAAAAAATGTACCCTACTCATTCGCAACACGATTTCTAGAAACTCCTGGAACCAACCCTGAGGAACTCATCGCGGCGGCTCATGCCAGTTGTTTCACCATGGCCTTGTCGGGGGCGCTCGCAAAAAAGGGTTACATCGCCGACAGTCTAGAAACATCGGCGACCGTCACCATCGACAAAAAGGGAGATGGATTTGCTATCGAGTCTTCCAGATTGAAACTCAGAGCGCAGGTCCCCGATATCGACGCCAAAACATTTCAAACCATCGCCGAAGATGCCAAGGCCAACTGCCCTGTCTCTAAAGCGCTGAACATCCGAGTGAATCTTGATGTCGACTTCCACTCGCCCCTCCACAGCACACGGGCTTCGCACTAAGCGAAGCCCTCGCGGCTGCGACGCTCGTATTCGCGCACAATTTCATGCACTTTCTTTTCATCAAAATGAGCCCAGGCTTCTTCAACACGAAGACTTTCTTGATCTCGCCCCACTGTTAAAAACGCGGCAATTCTTTGATCTTCATAATAGGCCACGGCGAAGCTTTCATGCTCCATATCTCCCAGCACTTCCATGCGATCAAAACGATCCGAATACCCCACATACCCTAAGGTCAGATCATAGTGTTGGGTCCAAAAAAAAGGTACCTCTTGAAAACGCTTCTGATCTCCCATCATATTGAGAGCCGCAACTTGTCCCTGCCGCTCGGCCACCTCCCAGTGCTCGACGCGAATGGCCCGTTGACTGTGGGGATCGGGCCATCGGGCAATATCTCCGGCCGCAAAAATTCCAGGCACACTGGTTTCGAGATATTCATTTACGAGGATTCCATTTTCCACCCAACATCCCGCTTGCTCGGCCAACAAAGTGTTAGGACGAATTCCCGCCCCCACCACGACAAAGTCACAATCAATACTTTTCCCGTCATCTAAGAGCACACTGCGATCGCGTATCTCTTTGACCGTATGACCTAAATGGAAATGAACCCCATGATGTTCATGCAGCTTTTTGAGGTGACTTCCTACATGCACCCCGACCACTCTCATTAAAGGCATGTCCTCGGGCGCAACCACATGCACTTCCATATTTCTTAGTCTTAAAGAGGCCGCCGCCTCTAAACCAATAAATCCAGCTCCGACAATGACCACCCGCGAAGCCCAGGAAGTTCTTGCGATAATACGTCGACAATCCTGCAAAGTCCTAAGAAGATAGACATGCCCCTTATCAATACCGGGAATTTTTGGCTTGATCGGATCCCCACCGGTTGCTAGCAAGCAACGATCATAACGCAAGGTTTTTCCATTCGACAAAAAGACGCTGCAACGGTGAGCATCCACCTTTTCCGCAGTCACTCCCAACTCCAAAGAAATTTTATTTTCCCGGTAAAATTCCTCTGAATAAAGAGGGATCCATTCTTCTGGAGCATTGCCTGCCATAAAATCTTTAGAAAGATTAGGGCGATCATAAGGCAAAGCTTTATCCTCGGAGACAAGCGTGATGCTGCCTTGAAAACCATGACGTCGCAATGAGACCGCGGCCGAGGTGCCCGCAGCGCCCCCTCCGATAATGACGAAACGCTCTGAGGCCGTCCCTTCACGAGGCTCTACCACAGGCGCTTTTTTACCGGCAACAAAGACATACTGATCTTTCACTTCCGTATACCAAGCTGAAATCGGATTCAAGGCCGGAGCTTTCAAAGCTTCCCCCGTGCGCAAATCAAAACAAGCGTGATGCCATGGACAATGAACTGTTTCCCCCACAACAAGACCCTCGTGAAGAGGCCCCCCATAATGAGAGCACTTTGCTCCCACGGCGAAGTATTCGCCATCCTGGCGAACCAACAAGACGGGCTCTGCCCCCACATGGCCTAAAAGACTTTCCCCGTCTTTAAGTAAATTCTCGGAAACACCTTTAGAAAAATCGGGCCCACTCAACTTTGCACTGACTGCCATGGGAAATCTCCTTGATGAATTCATCATAATGACAACCCTAAAGTCCTGCAGGTCGTGTCAGAAAGTTATGCATAAAAACATCAATGCGTCCTTGAGTCCACAGACGAAAAGTAAACATTCTTGTCAATTGTCTCAAGATGATACGAGATCTTCTTTAAAAATATTTGAACTGCCTTCACCGACGACGACAGAATTCCGATGAGAAGATGTTAGATTGTTTATCCAGGAGGAACACTTGAAGCAGTGGATGAAAAAACTTGTTGAGCAGTTTGATATGGATTGGGGAACAACTTCCCAGGACAGCGCCAGAAGCAACGAGACTCCCTCTTTGACTGAAGATCGTGCGACTCTTTTGTACATTTTGGATATTTACAATAAACACCTTTTTGAAATCCAAAATCATTCCGTGCGAAAAGTTCGCGCGAAGCTGGATGCTTTTGCCAAAGAACTCGTGCAAAAAGATACTGAAGCCACCGAAAAGACTCTTTTCAGATTGCGCCAGTTTATTTCAAGCTACCGCATTGATGAGTACACCTTCGTTCAAAATACTTTTGATGATTTTAAACGTATTATCTGGGACTTTGCCGATCACCTTAGCGAAGAGGCCCAAGTTGAAGACGCTGCTCAAGGAGACATCAATCAAAGCCTTGAACAGTTGCGTGAAGCTGTTGAGTCCAACTCTATTGACGAACTGCGCGCCAAATCCCGGGAGTTCATCAACTTCTATCTTAAACATCAAAGTTCTAAGAACGAACGACGCTCTAAACGAATGGAGTCGATCAAAAAGAATCTCACCACCGTTAAAAAGCAGCTCATGGAAGCGAATCAGACCATGCGTCGGGATCACCTTACGGGGGCTCACAATCGACGCAGTTACGATGAACAAGTCCGCCGCTACCTGCAACTGCACGAAATCGACAAAGATCCTATGACTCTGATCTTGCTTGATATCGACTTCTTTAAAAAGATCAACGATGCTTATGGACACGATATCGGTGACTTTGTTCTGCAAGAATGTGTGCGCCTTCTACAAGAAAGCTTTTCCCGCGAAGAGGACTTTATCGCCCGCTTGGGAGGAGAAGAGTTCGCAGTGATTCTGCCTGGCTGCAATGTCGAGGCGGCAATTAAGATGGCCGAAGAGGCCATGCAACGCATTCGCAAAGAGGTCTTCGTTCACGAGAAGTTCGAGATTCGCTTTACGGTCTCTCTGGGGATCGCCGAAATCTCTCCCAACGAAGGAGCCGACAGTTGGTATAAACGCGCTGACGAGGCCCTGTACGAATCCAAACAAACGGGCCGGAACAAGTACACCCTGGCCAAGTCTTCTCAGATCAAACGCGTCGCCTAAGCCTGTGTCGAAAGTTTAGACACCCGTCAATAAATAGTTAGTGACCAGAAAAGCCTGAACATTCGTTCGGGCTTTTTTGATGTTTAGAATTTTCTGATCACTCGCAGTGATTTTCTGATTGAAAACGATTTTACCTAAGCGACGCATTGGCTTCGCCTTTGCTTTGTGTGTTTGTCATGAAGACACGCGCACTTTCCCTAAAAATATTATTCTTGGTTTTGACTCTGACCCTTTCAGTTTCCGCGTTAGCCGAGGAACCTCGCGATATCGTGGTGGCGATCATCGACACCGGCGTCGACATCAGTCACCCCCTGATTCGCAATCATCTTTGGGTGAACCCTCGTGAACAGAAAAATGCTTTTGATGATGATGGCAATGGATATGCCGATGACCTCCATGGATGGAATTTTGCTTCCAACAACAATGACCTTTCCGACAACCACGGCCACGGAACTCATGTGGCGGGAATTATTTTACAAAAGGCCCGCTCTCAAAGAGTCAAATTCATGATTCTTAAGTATTATGATCCTCTTAAATCGGGTGACGACAATCTTTTAAGCACCGTGAAGGCCATTCGCTACGCGATCAAAATGAAAGCCGATATCATTAACTATTCAGGTGGTGGCGACGAAAGAAGCCCGCTGGAAGAAGCCGCTATTCGTGATGCACAAAAACAGGGGATACTTTTTGTGGCCGCGGCCGGCAATGAGGGGCGCAATACCGATCGCGTCGGCTTCTATCCAGCGGGCTACCGTTTAAGCAATATTATTTCCGTCGCGGCTATGGATTCTCGCAAACGACTTCTGGCCAGCAGCAATTATGGATCTCAATCCGTGGATATCGTCGCGCCAGGAAAGAACGTCTTTTCGTCCCTTCCCGGAGGCAAATACGGTTTTATGACGGGCACCTCTCAAGCCACAGCTTGGGTGAGTGGCCTGGCGGCTTCTTTACTAACCCAGTCCGACAGATCGTGGACCCCTGAGACGATTAAGAAGTTTCTAGAGCAAAATGCCGTCAGGGATCGCCAACTGTCTAAGAAAATTCGGTCTCAAGCTCGTATTTCGAATCTCGCCGCAATGACTTTCAATCAATAGCATTGACCGCCCTGCTATTGGACACTTATCCTGAGGGAATGAATCCGCACCTTCGAATCTTCAGACTCATTCCCTTGCTGTTTCTTTGTTCTTTGGCTTGCTCCGACAGATCTCAAGCGCAAAATACGCCCCCGCAATGCCATCACGACGACACCACCTTTCGCTGCGTGAAGGTTTTGAAAAACTATGATGGTGACACCCTGACAGTAAATATTCCCGATGTTCCCGCGCTGATCGGAAAGAACATCTCGGTGCGTGTCTTGGGGATTGATACCCCCGAGATCAAAACCAAAGATCGCTGTGAAAAAGAAGCCGGCCGCATCGCCCGCAACCTGGTGGCCAGCACCCTGAAAAATGCCCAGAGTGTGGAACTACACAATATTCAGCGAGACAAATACTTCCGAATTCTTGCGGATGTCATGGTGGATGGACGTTCGCTTAAGGAGATCCTGCTAAAAAACAATCTGGCTTATTCTTATGATGGCGGCACCAAAAAGCACCCTGATTGGTGTAAAGTTCTGCGCCAACCCGCTGGTCGCTAACCTGATCAATTTGCCAGAACCCGAATAAGTGGATTAAGCTAAGGGCTATGGAAAAAACCAAAGAACCCCTCGCCTCTTCTGAAAAAAAATGGTTTGAGCTTTTTAGCAATAAAGCCCGAGTTCTTTATCCACACACGGATCCTGCGCACGACTATCTACACATTATGCGCGTTGTGAATACCGCCAGGAATCTTTGCCTCGCTGAACACGGCAACTGGGCCGTTGTGATGCCCGCTGCCTTTTTTCATGACTACATCAACGTCCCGAAAGGGGATCCCCGTCGGCCCTATGCTTCCCAACTCTCGGCCGAAGCCACGGTTGAATATTTGAAACATGTTGGATATCCCGAAGAGCACTACGAAGCCATCCGCCACGCAATCGAAGCCCACAGCTATAGCGCGAACATTCCCGCCGAAACCCTCGAGGCGAAGATCGTACAGGATGCTGACCGCTTGGATAGTTTAGGAGCCATTGGTATCGCGCGCTGTTTTGCCACCAGCTCTATGATGAGCCGCCCTTTTTATTCCGAGGAAGACCCCTGGGCTGAATCCCGCGATCTGGATGATAAGAACTTCGGCATTGATCACTTCTTTCAAAAGCTCTTTAAGCTTGTTGAACACCTCAATACCGAGACTGCAAAAAAAGAAGGCGAGCATCGCATCGCCTTCATCAAAACTTATTTGGATCAAATTAAAAGAGAAATCTAAAGCTATTTTTCGTCAAACATCGAAGCCACAGGGCTATCGACAATTCCAGATCCAGTGACAAATTCTTTCATCAAGGATGCAAGCATAGCTGATTTTTCGGGAGTCATCTTTTGAAGAGTATCAATCATCTGTTCTTGGATCGTGCGGGGGATTTCTTTAAGTTTGCCTTCACCTTGAGGAGTCACAGATACGACTACGCGGCGGGAATCTTGAGGGTCCGTCGTGCGGCGAACCAACCCTTGCTCTTCAAGCTTTTTAACAACCACCGACACAGAGCTTTGATGAGTGGTGGTTCTTGCTGCCAGGTCGTTGATGGAAAGACCGGGCTCTTGGTAAACCTTTTTTAAAACGAAGATCTGAGCGGCGCTCAATCCCAATTCTTTTTCAAAGTGACTTGAAGAAACTCGGAGAGCCTTGAAGATGTAGCGAATGCAGTCCATGACTTCACTGACTTCCGAACGATACTCTGTAGCGGATTGTTTATTCATATTTTTATTAAGGACGATAGATTAAAAACATGCAACTCAATTTTTATATGTATATTCATATATGACGTTTTGCAGAGCTAGATTGAGGAAATCTCAAGCTCGGCGGGCAACCCTAGTGTCATTGCTCCAGGAGCCTGAGAGAAGTCGATTTTATAGGCGCGAAGGGCAATCCGATGCTCTCCCCACTCCACAGAAGATCCGTAGAGCTTGTCTCCGACAATGGGAAACCCATGGCGACTGAGGTCGAATCTCAACTGATGAGAACGTCCTGTGACAGGCTGCACATCCCACATACGATACCCTTGAGAATCAACACCCAAATACTTCGCCAAGGTTCGACTTGGTTTTCCTTGAGGGCTTTCGTAGGCCCTTCTTTTTCCTCTTAAGATACGTGAGTTCCACTCAAATTCACAAACCTCCTGCAGAGCGATCTGAATTCGAGGGTTCGCAATGTTTGCGGGAATGTGCGAGTAGTCTTGCCCCGTCGTGAGGGCGCGATAAGTCTTTGTGACCTGCTTATTCTCAAACCAAGCATTCGCCTTACGGTGAGCCTCTGCATTCTTCGCATACATCACCAGGCCTGAGACCTCATAATCCAAACGATGGACCGGATAGATCTGCATTTTGAGAACCCTCTGCAGCTCTGTCCCTAAACATGAGCGAGCATCGTCTTCTTCAAAACGACTGGGGGTCGAAAGAACTCCACTTTGTTTATCGCAGATAACGAAGTTGGCATTTTCAAAAACAATCTGAATCATTTTTTACTGAGACCTACTAAGAAAATCTCTTTTGAAATCTTACGTGTCGAATCCGGCTTCACGGCTTCGAATTTTTGGAAAGATTTTTTTATCTCGTCGCGCAACTTTGTGAAATCGTCGCTATGAAAAAGTTTGCAAACAAAGTGACCGTCTTTTTTCAAAAAGCGGCGCGCGACATCCAACGCCAGTTCACACAGTTCCATTGAACGAGCTTGATCTGTCATGCGAATCCCCGTCGTCTTCGGAGCCATATCAGAAAGAACCAAATCAAAGGGCGGCTCAAAACCATGCTCTTTAAAGATCTCTTCCAGATTCAAGTCACGAAGATCTGCCTGGATAAAAACGGCGTTCTTCATCTTGACCGTGACCGGACTGAGATCCACACCCAGAACACGTCCTTTTTCTCCCACTTTTTGAGAAGCATATTGGGACCACGACCCGGGAGACGCCCCCAGATCCAAAACCGTCTGGCCCGGCTTAAAAAGTTTGTATTTCTTGTCGATCTCTTCCAGCTTAAAAACTGAGCGCGCGGCGAAGTTTTCTTGTTTAGCTTTTCTGAAGTAGTGATCCCGAGGATTGTAAGTCATATCGGTGATTTATGTCGCTTTCCCCGGGCAAAGTCCAATAGAAATTTTTTGATGGAAAAGATTCCTGCTTAGGCGTGATTTGCGGGCTCTTTTACGAGAGCCAAAAGCCCCCCGCCGATTACAAATAGCACCAACAAACCAATCATTCCCAAGCGAGAGTTCCCAGTCACAAGAACACCCAAGGCCACCACCAAAGGGCCCAAAATCGAGGCAAAACGCCCGACCAGATTAAAGAGCCCAAAGTACTCGCCGCTTTCTTCCTTGCGAATCATGCGACCGAACATCGAGCGACTGAGGGACTGCACTCCGCCTTGCACCATCCCGATCACCGTCGCCAGAATATAGAAGTGCCATGCCGTTGCCATAAAGGTCGCCGCAACCACAGTGATTCCATAAATGACGATACAAATAAGAATCGGCATTTTCGTTCCCCATCTTCGCGTTAAAGTTCCAAAATAATAAGCGCAAGGGAAGCCGATAAACTGCGTAATCAGAAGGGCGGCGATCAGATCCTTGGCCTCAAAGCCGATCGAGATCCCATAATCAACCGCCATCGTCATGACAGTGTAAACTCCATCGATGTAAAGCCAATAAGCGACCATAAAAATCAAAAGATTGCGCTCTTTCATCAACGACGCCAGAGTTCGCTTCAACGTGTGCAAACTTTTTTGGGTCAGCTGCCAAATATTATGCGGGGAGGCCTCCACTGGAGGTTCGGGAACATTCTTTGCCAAGGGTAAAGAAAAGACCAGCCACCAAACAGCGACCATCACAAAAGAGATTTTGATAGCCGTCACGCCGTCAGAAATACCGAAGGTCGCCGGAAAGAGATACATTAAGACGTTGATAAGAAAAAGGACACCCCCACCCAGATAACCTAACGAATACCCCAACGAGGAGGCATAATCCATCCAACGGCCTTCAGCCACATAGGGTAGCAACGAATCATAGAACACACTGGCAGCGTTAAAGGCCATCATGGCAATTCCATAAGCCAACATCGCACTGGTCCAATCCCCGCCAGGAATAAAACCCATCCAAGCGCAAGACAGAACCCCCACCAAAGTGAACATCAAGCAAAAAAGCTTTTTAAAACCTTTGAGGTCGGCAATCACACCCAATGTCGGACTAAGTAGGGCAATCAAAAGACTTGAAACGGAAATGACTGTTCCCAGGCGCGCTGTTGTAATGACAGCATCCGTCCCCTGACTCCAATACTGCTTGAAAAAAATCGGAAAGAAACCAGCCATGACGGTCGTCGAATAAGCGCTATTAGCCCAGTCGTAAAAGGCCCAGCTAAAAATCTTCTTCTTTTGCGTTGGTTCCATCATTCCCCCGAGCTCCCTCAAAGAGAACACGGAACGCCGAGGAACGGAAGAAGAAAATCGAAACCAAAAGGGTCAATAAGAACATCATCGTCGAGAGCGCATTCAACTTAGGACTGACCCCCATTTTCATCGCCGCATAGAGCTTCACCGGCAACGTATCCTGCCCCACACCATTGACGAAATAGGTGATGAGAAAGTCATCAAAGGACAATAGAAAGCTCATAATGAAGCCACCTAAAATGGCGGGACTCAGCAATGGCAGCAGCACCGTTTTATAAACTTGCCACTCACTCGCACCCAAATCACGAGCTGCATCCTCTAAAGAGGCCTCCAAAGTCGCCAAACGCGCGCTCACGGTCATCATGACGTAAGAAATAGAAAAACTCACATGAGCCATCACCACCGTCGCCAATCCCAACTCGAACTTAAGCAAAAAGAACCAGGACAGCAGTGACAACGCAAAAACGATTTCAGGAAATATCAAAGAAGCCACCGATAAGGCATCAAGAGTCTTCACCCAAGCCCCGCGGTTTTTATAAAGCCCCAACGCCCCCAGGGTGCCCAGCACCGTCGCAATGCTCGCTGAACAGATGGCAACCACGACGCTATTAAAAAGAGCTCCCATCCAAGCCTCATCTCCTAACACTTCACGAAACCAGTGAAAGGAAAGTTGCAAACCCGTTCCCTCATTCCAAAGAAGGCTGCCTCCCATCATGACCGCGATGGGAAGGTATAAAAAGACGAGCGTACACCAAAGAACCACTTTGGCTGTTTTGGGAGCTGCAGGGCGCGATCTTTCTTGTTTCATCAAGACGTCCGCTTTCTTTTTTGGACAGCAAACACCACCAAAAGTAAAATCACCATCATCACAACCGACAACGCTGATCCAAAGGGCCAATCCCGCGATTTTAAAAATTGTTCGGTAATCAGGTTTCCATACAGCATGGTTTTAGCTCCCCCCAAAAGATCGGGAATCAGGAACTCTCCCAATGAAGGAATAAAGACCAGCAAGGACCCGGCCCACAGAGCTTTTTTTAGATTGGGCAAAATGACGGAAAACAAAATTCTCCAACTTCCCGCCCCTAAATCCTGAGCCGCTTCAACCAGATTAAAATCAAATTTCTCAAAGGCGCCATAAAGGGGCAACACCATGAAAGGAAGATAAGTCGTCACCATGCCATAAAGAACCAAAAACTTATTTTGGGTCCACGCGAATGAATCAAAAGACACGCCCATCATCTGCAGCGCCCCTTGTAAAGGCCCCTCCGCACCGACAAAAACACGGATGGCATAGATACGAATCACCAGATTTGTTAAAAACGGAAGCACGATCGCCATCACGTAGATAGGACGCATAGACCCGCTCGCCGTCGCCATCTCCCAAGAAATTAAAACTCCCAATATCAGACAAAGCCCGGTCGTCAAAGTCGCAAGCTTCAAACTTTCCCAAAGGACCCCTGCGTAAGCCCCCGAAAATGTTCTGCCATAATTTTGCAACGTCCAAGACCACTCGATCCCCCCATAAGTCCCCCGCGTTGCCAAACTCACCACCATCACAATCAAAAATGGCGCAAAGATAAAAACAAGGAACCACAAGAAGGTCGGAAGAAGGATATAATCGCGGAGCTTCATTTGCCGCGCTCTCCAAAGGCTATGGCTTTACGTACGTAGGCCTCAAGACTCATGCCCACGCGAATTTGATCTGCCGGGAGGTTGACCTTACCCGTGATCAAACTGCCATCGCCCAGGCGAATGGTGGCAAGATCTTGACTGATCTCCACAAGTTCGCCACGCAAACAACTGGTGGCTTCAATAAATTGAGAAGAAAAAATAGTTCCGGGAGATTCAAAGATCTCGCGAGGGGAACTCACCTGCTCTAAAACCCCCTGGTTCATAATGCCGATGCGATCAGAAAGTGCCAACGCCTCTTCCTGATCATGAGTCACACAAATAAATGTCAGCCCCAGCTTTCTCTGTAATGCGCGCAGCTCTTTCTGCATATGTTCTCTCATCCTTTGGTCTAAGGCTGAAAGCGGCTCATCGAGCAATAGGACCTGAGGCTCATTCACCAAAGCCCTGGCCACGGCCACCCGTTGGGACTGGCCCCCAGATAAAGTTTCTGGTTTGCGATCTTTGAATTCAGACATATCCACTAAAGCCAAAACCTCCATGACCTTGGCTTCGATCTGATCTTGAGAAAAAGACTTCAGCTTCAAACCATAGGCGATGTTCTGAGCGACAGTGAGATGGGGAAAAAGAGCATATTTTTGAAAAACCATATTAAAGGGGCGCTTCTGGGCCGGCAAATGGTCCACACGCTTTCCGTTCAACAAGATCTGCCCTGAACTCGCGCCTTCAAGGCCGGCAATAATACGCAAGAGCGTCGTCTTACCGCAACCGCTTGGCCCTAAAAGAGAGAAAAACTCTCCCTCGCCGATGGAAAGATTGATTCCCTTCAAGGCCGTTTGACTGGAAAAACTTTTACCTATATTCAGAAGCTCTAGCATGATTGGTACAATAAAAAGGATTTAAAAAAATGTCGAGAATATTGATCTGGAGTCTGTTTCTTTGTGGTCTTCTTGCCTCTTGCACTGAAAAGAAAACTGCCACCACGGAAAGCAAAGAGGTCAATCTGGCCATCTGGGGCAACTATCTTTCCGAGGAAATGCAGTCCCAGTTTGAAAAAGAAACCGGCATTAAGATCCATATTTCCAACTATTCCTCGAATGAGGAGCTTTTGGCCAAAGCCCAAATGGGTTCTTCGGGAATAGATGTGGCCGTGCCTTCGGACTATATGGTCGATATCATGACGAAGATGAATCTTTTGGAACCTCTGCAGACGACACTGATCCCTAATAAAGATGGCATCGCCGAACGCTTCCTGCGGCAAGATTTTGACCCTGAAAATAAATACTCTCTCCCCTACACCTGGACAACGGTGGGAATCGCCATCAATCGCGATCTTTACAAGGGCCCCTTGAAAAGCTGGAAGGATCTTTTCAACCACGAAGAGCTCAAAGGCAAAATCGCCCTTCTTGACGATGTCCGGGAAACCATGGGGGCCGCCCTGTTACTTCATGGCTTCAGCGTGAACTCGATTCAACCCGAGGAAGTCAAAAAAGCCAAAGAAACCCTGTTAGCCGCAAAAAAGAATATCAAAATGTTTTCTTCCGACACCGTCGACATTCTTAGCAACAAAGAGGTCATCGCGGCTCAAGCCTATTCGTCCGACGCTCAACAGGCTGCTACGAAAACTTCGGGGAAAATTGAATTTATCACCCCCAGCGAAGGAGCCACGATCGCTATCGACAATCTGGTTATTTTAAAGGGAGCCCAGAACTCACGGGCGGCTCATAAGCTGATCAATTTTCTTTTGAGTAAAGCGGCTGACAAAAGCAAGGTCACCGTCATTAAAAGCGGGCCGATTTTGAAGGAGCATCTAAGCCTACTGCCGTCTGCTGACGCTTTAAAAAAACTTGTTCGCATCCGCGATCTGGGAAAAGACAATCGCCTTTATGAAGAGGCCTGGCTTGAAATAAAAACTAAATAGCCTCTAAATTCTGGTCGACTCCACAACCGGAGATTCCTCTTCCACTTGCCGTTCCAGGGCTGGCCTTTGTTCCGTCTTAAACTCGGTATACAAACAAACAGCCCCAATCAAGGTGAAGAAGACCCCCGCAGTAAGATAAAGAACAATGCTTCGCCGATCTTGTTTGAAGATATAGAAACAAAGACCTATCAGGATAAGTATGGGTCCAACGACCGCCATGGATGCGAGGACTTGCTTGAGCGCAAAGACCCCTAACTCAGAATACATAACCACCACCTACGTTCAATATTTGGTTATTGTCTACTGAACTCTTCGGATGGACGCGCAAGAAGCATTAACAAAAAGAGGCCTTTCCCGAGGCGAGAAAACAAGATTTAATGTTGATAGATCAATTTGGGAATTTCCCTTTGAAGTCCCTAGAAACGCGCGATGAAGGCATCTGGATTTGAGACAAGAGTCAAATGATTGCACTTCTCAACGATCTCCACCGTCACTCCGATGGAACTAAAAAGCTCAAGATGTCGCGAGGCTTTGGCCACCTCGTCCTGAGCACCCGTAAACACTTTGACTGGCGGTTTTAAGCGATGAAGACGTTCGATCACATCCTCTGGAGGGGTCACGGCCTGAAGGTACTGAGAGCTGTAATGGAGCTTTTCTTGCCCCGTCTGAAAAACCTCGGGCATTTGAACACGAAACCCATCTTCATCGGGCACAATCCACCCGCCATAACTCTCCTGAAAGGCGTTAAGACTTGGGGGAAGATACGGCGCCAAGGCGACAAACTTTGCAAACTGAGAACGTAAATCAGAGACCGCCACACGAAGAGCGAATCCCCCACCCAAAGAGTGACCGGCGAGGGTGACTCGTGAAATCGATCTTTGCATTTTTAGATGAATCAAAAGTTCTTCGAGATCAATTTCAAGCTGGGAAGACGAGATTGAATCAGACAAGGAACGACTGACGCCGTGACAGCGAAAATCAGGAGTCACTACCATTCCCATACCAGAGGACGCCAACAAAGACGCTAAGACACACATGTATCGACTGTCACCGCCCACTCCATGATAGAGGACAATCAAATCCTCAGACCAGGCCGGATAAAAGCGATAGGACAACGAATCCCCTTGGCGCGTGCGAAAAGATTCCTGAGGGGCTAACTTCCCCAAAGGAATCTTAAAGCTTCTCAAGTCCAAGGTTTTTCCGTTCATCAGCCCAACTGCTCTTGATGCTTTTTATGCTGATAGTATTCGTAATCCCCCTCGTAAATACGAAGTTGATTTTTGTCGACCTCAAACACTCGTGTCGTCACCTCACGCAAGAAGTGACGATCATGGCTGACGATCATGACCGTGCCCGGGAAATTTTTGATCGCCTCTAAAAGAACCTCACGGGACTTGATGTCCAAGTGATTCGTAGGCTCATCGAGAATCAAAAGGTTTACAGGTTGTGCCAAGATCGTGGCTAAGACGACTCGAGATTTTTCACCACCGGAAAGAATCGAGATTTTCTTCTCTGCCTCTTCTCCAGAAAACTTGAAGGCGCCAAGCAAACTTCTTACAAACCCCATACCCGCATTAGGAATACGTGAATGAACTTCGTCTAAAATCGTCGCTTTAGGATCCAGAACATCCAAAGAGTTTTGACTGAAGTAACCTAAATTGATGGACGCCCCCAGTGTGACCTTTCCATCCGAAGGGTCCGCATGTCCCGCGATGATTTTTAACAGCGTGGATTTTCCAGCGCCGTTAACGCCGACCACGGCAATGCGATCCATGCGTTTCACCAAAGCATTGGCTCCAGAAAAAACTAATTTCGCCTGCCCGTCATCGCGACTCCAAACTT
This sequence comes from Bdellovibrio sp., assembly GCF_047637665.1. NCBI lineage: Bacteria > Pseudomonadati > Bdellovibrionota > Bdellovibrionia > Bdellovibrionales > Pseudobdellovibrionaceae > Bdellovibrio > Bdellovibrio sp. The sequence continues at coordinate 17,023 of NZ_JBLJBT010000018.1, forward strand.
TACTAAGGCTTTCAAATTTGACCACCTCATCCCCCCCTCGCGGCGGAACGGGCCATTCAAATTTTATTTCGTCTTCTTCAGGAGGAACTTCAATACGATCAATTTTTTCCAACTTCTTCACGCGGGACTGCACTTGCGCCGCATGGGAAGCCCGAGCAGCAAAGCGTGCGATAAATTCTTCTTCTTTCGCCAGCATGTCTTCTTGACGTTTCGCCGCGGCAATCAACTGTTCTTTGCGAATGTCTCTTTCGCGCTCATAAAAGTCATAGTTTCCGCCATAGACTGTGATTGTCTTATTTGCGATTTCGACAATTTTAGAAACCAAACGATTCAGGAAGTCACGATCATGGCTTGTCATGAGGATGGCACCTTTAAAGTTCACCAACCACTCTTCAAGCCAGATGATAGATTCCACATCCAAGTGATTCGTCGGCTCGTCCATCAACAAAACTTCGGGATTCAATGCCAAAATTTTGGCCAGGGCAATACGCATCTTCCAACCGCCCGAAAAACTTTCCGTCGGACGATGATAGTCGTCGGGTCCAATTCCCAGACCCGTCAAGATCTCTGCCGCTCGCGACTCCAAATCATAGCCACCCAGGCGTTCAAACTCAGCTTGGAGTTCGCCATACTCTTCAAGAATCTTGGTCATGTCGTCGGCATCAAGATCTGGATCCGCCAACTTTGCTTCACATTCTTGCATGCGACTTTGCATTTCAGTGATGTTACCCACCGCTGATTTTACCTCTTCAAGAGCCGAACGCCCTTTCATTTCCTCGATGTTCTGCGAGAAATATCCAATTACAGTGCGATCGGATTTAGAGATAGTTCCACCATCGATACCTTCTTCGCCTGTGATAACACGAAAGATCGTCGTTTTGCCGGCTCCGTTAGGACCCACCAAACCGATTTTTTCACCGGCGTTAATTTGAAAAGAACCGTTGCGGTAAAGAATCTTATTACCGTGCTGCTTTGAAATATTCGATAAATGAATCATGTTTTCCCTAAACTCGAATTGAATAAATACCCGTTTTATATAGCTCGAAACTTCCCAACATGCCCGCAAAATTTTAAAATATTTTGCCTAGTTTTTTAGCACCCTTTGCAGTGTACACAAAAAAGGGGATTTTCGCGATTTTCCTCTCGCAAAAGATCCAGAAATATCAAGTACTTCGCGAAAGCTGGAATCCTCTCATATGGTCCCCTCGTTGCTTTGTTACCCTAGCGGGGGTAACAAATGACCACAACACCAAACCACAAGCTTATTAAAAACAATATATTCGCAGCGACGGTCGCTTTGCTTTTAGTCCTGTCGACAGGATGTGCGAAATCAGGGCAATTCCCTGCCGCCAGTACAGGGGACTCGAACCAAAGTTCAGGAGTTACGACCCCTGGCACAGACGATGGAACAGACAACAACACCGACAGCGGAAACACGGGAGGCACCACGCCCCCAACGACAGAACCGCCGACAACCCCAGAACCTTCTTACAAAATGGCACCTCTGGCTTGGGAAAGCACAAAATATCCTGAGCGCACCTCGTGGTCTCAACACTTGCAAAAAATTATCTTGGAAGACTGGAATAGTCTGTTGCCGGGAGCCAACGACATCACCAACTTCTGCCCTCGCTATAACTCGTTAGACAATAACGAGCGAGCCAACGTATGGGCCCAGCTCTTTGTCGCTATCGCGAAATATGAGAGCGCCTACAGTCCCACTTCGCGGATGCACGAGACCACCATGGGTACAGACCCCGTGACTCGACAGCCTGTGTATTCTGAGGGACTCTTGCAGCTATCTTATCAAGACATCCAGTGGGCTCCGTGGTGTAAGTTTGATTGGTCCAAAGACAAGAGCCTCTCTGCGACGGACCCTAAAAAAACCATTCTCGATCCCTATTTGAATCTGGATTGTGGTGTTGGTATCATGGCGAAACAAATCAAAAACAAAGGCTCTATTGTCGTTAGTTCCGGGGTTTATTGGGCAGTGATCAAATCTGGTGGTCGCTATCAACAAATCAGCAGTATCCAATCTATCGTCAAATCACTCTCTTTGTGCAAATAGTACACTGTACCTAAAAAGGGAAAAAATAGCGAGCTTTTGGGCCTGAGATCGTTTATCTTGGGCCCTTCTAATATCTGAAAGGTCCCTCTTAATGACTCCATTGACAACAGTCGATAATTTCGAAAGCTTCGGTCTCAGCGCGCCCGTTATGGCGGCTATGCAGGACATGGGCTTTACGACGCCTACTCCTATTCAACGCCAAGCTTTGCCTCTTTTGCTCGCCGGAGCTCAAGACTTCATCGGTCTTGCCTCCACCGGTACGGGCAAAACCGCTGCTTTCGGTATCCCTCTTATCGAGAACATTGATGGCACCCTCAAAGACACCCAAGCTCTTGTGATGAGTCCGACTCGTGAGTTGGCTCTGCAAGTGGCAGAACAACTGACCCTTCTTGGTAAGAAAAAAGGGGTTCGCGTTGTGACTATCTACGGAGGCGCCAGCTACCGTACACAAATGGATGGCATCAAACGAGGCGCTCATATCGTCGTAGCGACTCCCGGCCGTCTGGTTGACTTCCTGGAACAGAAAATCATCAAACTTCAAAAAGTAAAAACCGTGGTCCTTGATGAGGCCGACGAAATGCTTTCCATGGGCTTCAAAGAAGACATGGAAACGATTTTGAAAGCGACTCAACCTGAAGACTCGGACTCTCAACGTGCGGCTTGCCGTACCTGGTTGTTTTCCGCAACGATGAGTTCTGAAGTTCGTCGTTTGGCTGACACCTATCTTGAAAAACCAGAAACTGTTCAAGTGAATAAAGTTGGTGCTGCGGATACCATTGAACAGGTTTATTACACGGTCAAAAATTCCTATAAAACGGAAGTGATTGGTCGTTTGTTGCAAACTCTTCCCGAATTCTACGGCATTATCTTCTGCCAAACAAAAATGGAAGTGGCAGAGCTTGCAGACGTTCTGACTCAACGTGGATTCCCCGCCGACTCTTTGCATGGCGATAAGAGCCAGCAAGAGCGCGAGGCGACATTGAAGAAATTCAAACAGCGCCATGTGAAAGTGATCGTGGCAACAGACGTGGCTGCGCGTGGTTTGGATATCAAAGATCTTACTCATGTGATCAATCACTCTCTTCCTTGGGATGCTGAATCTTATGTTCACCGTATCGGCCGTACGGGTCGTAACGGTCAAAAGGGTGTGGCCATCACTTTAGTCAACCCAGAGCAATTGAACCTTCTTCGTCGTGTGATGATCACCACCAAAGCGGTATTAACCAAAGGTGTGGTTCCTTCGGCAGATGAAGTTGCTGGTCTAAAAATTAAAGACGTTTTAGACCGTGTTGGAACTATGGATGCAGAAGCCCCTGAGTTGCAACTAGCCGGTGATCTTATTCAAGATCTTATCCAAGCAGGCGACATCGATTTCAAAGAGCTTTCAAAAGAAGATCTTCTGGCTCGCTTTATCGTGGCTTACTTCCCGAACGTGTTCGTGAAGAAAGACATGATGCTTGATTACATGGGCGATCGTATCCCTCGTGAACTTTTACCTCGTGATCCTCGTGAAAATCGTTTCACACGGGGCCGTGACGACGGGGGCCCCCGTAGATCTTCTGGTGGTGGCCGTGGTGGCGATCGCGGTGGATATCGTGCGAGAAATTCAGATCGCTCTGAACGCCCTGAAAGATCTGAGCGTTCCTATGATCGTCCTGCTCGTTTTGATCGTGGTGGGGATCGCCCTACCGCCGAACGCAGTGAACGTCCCGCCCGCTTTGACAGAGGCGGAGATCGCCCTGCCGAGCGCAGCGAACAACGTCCTGCCCGCTTTGATCGTGGTGGCGGCGGTGACCGTCCTGAACGCTCAGAGCGCTCTGAGCGCAGCGAAAGATCCGAGCGTGGAGAACGCCGTGATCATAGCGGAATTAAGCGTTTTCGTGGTCCCAAGAGACCCTATCGCGATTAGCAGATCACCGCATTTTTTGTCATAAAATTGTAAGAAATTGAATAATGGGAAGGCCAAGCCTTCCCATTTTCTTTAAGAGGTCGGCATCATGATTGCTTTGTGAGCACGCATGGAGATGTCGATGACAAAATTTCTATTTACCTTAGTCTTATTCATATCTTGCAATTCCATAGCAAAACCCTATAGCGCCCTCCAAAATGAGAGCCGTCTTCAGGGGGCCGCCCCCTGCTCTACCTGTGCACTCCCTGCTGAGCGAAGCCTGGAACAGATCCGCGACATGCAAAATATCTTAACGATGGATGCCAGTGCCGAGAACATTTTCGACATTAATGAAGTCATGAACTTCGCAGACAAATGTGAGCCCTTTGCTGGTGAACAAGATCTCGGAAAATGGGGATTCATCATCGTGAATCAAATGCATCGCGAACGTTATGAAGAACTTTATAAAGGAAGTCCTGACCTTCTTCGCGTCTGTCCTAATTACAACGGTCTGAACGACGACGGCAAAGAGCTGGTATGGGTGATGATCTTAAATGCCATGGCTCACCTTGAAAGTTCTTGCGACAAGACTTCAAAGGCAAAAGGTCCTAATGGATCACTCGTCGGACTTCTGCAACTGCATAGAGGTCGAGAAAATGCTTATGCGGAAGGATGCCGCGTTGGAGATGGCAATACTCCGACGGGGACCTTTCGCTGCGCTCTTTCTATGATCAATGGACAACTTGAAAGAGATGATGCTCTTTTTAGCAGAAAATCTTATTGGGATGTTTTACGCCCTCAGGCCCGCTCTCAAAAATACCTCAAAGTACAAGCTGCCATTAAGAAGCTCTCTATCTGCAAGTAGGACAAAAAAGGGAGACTTGAGGTCTCCCTTTTTTTATTTGTTCTTAGGATCGCCCCCATGAACCATCTCCGAGATAAGACCAGGATCCTTGGTGTTCTCTGCCGCAACAACTCCCACAAGGTGACCGCCGACAAAAACCACAAAGAACCACATCATCAACTCGTGAATCTCTTTCACGGATCCGACCAGATCCTTGGCGAGCCCCAACTCCGTTTTGAAATTCAACATAAAGCCCGTTACTACCATCAACGCCGTCGCCAGATAAAATACTGCGTATCCCGTTCTGACCAACGTATAATGAACAGCCTCGCGCTTTTCTGAGGGGGGCACTTCTTTTAGCGCCAAGGCACTTTTAAGGGCGTGAACCCCAGGGCATCTCTTTTCAACAAAGAGAGCCACGAGAATACGTCCCACCAACAGAGCCCCCAAAGCAAACCCCAAATAAATATGCCAATCCCACATAGGATTACGGATACTGACCGCAATATCTTTCGCCAGATCCGGGGTGATCACCGTGCCCGCTTCTTTCAACTTCGTTTCAATCAGTGCAGAGTTCGTACGCCAGCTCAAAAAAGTTTTTCTTAGCAAGACCGTCCCCAGCAATCCCAAGATTGCAAGAGCATTGAGCCAATGCCAAAAACGAAGACTTAAAGGTTGGTATTTTCGGAAGCTGAATTTCGCCATAAAAACTCCTCTACAATTAAGAATAGTTTACAGCGAGCCCCCTCTAAAGAGTACAGTTCTCATCATGCAGCACGATTAAAAGATAACAGCGCAGACTTAAGATCCTCAGCGACTTCAAGACCCCGCACGACTCCCATTCTCACTAACTTTTCACGTAGCCCCAGAGGCAGGGCACAAAGACGCAGATCTGCGGGCTTCAAGCGGATCTCTCTTTGCATTTGTGCGATCAGTGGAATGGCGTCCATGCTGATGGACTCCACATCCTGAAAATATAAAACAACACAACGAACTTCCCGCTTGGAGAGCAGCTCCTGTCGGCAAGCCTCTAGGGCTGGCAGAACCTGCGCAGTAATTTGCCCCACTAAGGACACCACCAACATGTTGTTCTTCTGATTAAAGCTATACTGAAACGACTTCTGGTCTTCCAACGTTCCACTCCTCGAAATCGACATCTTCTATTCAAGATTTCCCTATTGTAACAATAGGGGCCCTTGCATTAAAGATCCCGCCTCCGTTCGTGTCATTTCAGCACAAAAACTGTCCCAAACGGGGGCACGCCGCACCGACGCCAAAATGAAGGTAAAAAAGAGCTAATTTGGGGGGCAAATTAAGACCTATTTGACAAGGGCTCCCCTTGCTAATAACTCTATGGGTCACATAAATGGGCGAGGGGTATTTATGAGATTTCTAACACTGCTTTTTACAGCCTTCCTGATGACTATGACCGCTTTTGCGGCGCCTAAGCCACAAGGACCTGTCGTTATCAACTCTCAGTCATTGAGAACTCTTTTCCTATCTCGAAACATCGATATCGCCGTGGCGCTCAACGAGGTTCAACAAGCCAAGGCTCAGGTCGGTCAAGCCCGCGGAAGCCTTCTGCCTTCCATCAACTTAGGCGGAGTGATTTCGAGTGGTCCCAGCTTTATGCTCACGTCCGTTTCTTTCTTGCTTCCTTTCCTCATGCCCAGCAAATGGATGGATCTTAAAGAAAGCACCTACCTGCTTAAAGCCCAAGGAACTTCCTACTACCTGGCGCAGTTAAATGGTTACGCCTCGGCTTACTCTGTGTACCTCACGGTTCTCGGTGATATGCAACTTCGTGATGCCCTTCAAAAGCAATATGAAAACTTCAAAGGCATTGAAGACAACCTTCGCTTGCCGGCTGAAGTCGGCATCATTCGCAAGGAAGACTATCTTCAAGCTCAAGCGCAAGCTCGCTTGGCCTTTGTTCAAGTTTCTCAATTGGATGAATTGCTTTTAAGAGAAAAAGCTTCCGTTCGCCAAATGCTGGGTCTTGAATTGGATCAAGAAATCGTCTTTGAACAGTCCCATGTTCCAGCGTCTCCGGTTGAGAGCATGAGCCCACAAGCTCTTCTTGATAAGGTTCATGAAAGCTCTCCTGAGACCGCGCAAATGAACGCGATGATTATGGCGGCTGAGTACGCAAAGTGGAGCAAGGCTTTTAGTTTCCTTTCCGGTAGTTCCCTAGGAGTCAACCGTCCGTCTTCTGGCGGAGCCTTTAGCTCTGTGACTCAGTCCGGTTCTGTGAATTTAGGATTCGGCTACTTCCCGGCCTTGGAAATTAGCAATCTCAACATCGAACAACTTCGTTTGCGCAAACAAGAGCTTCGCTATGATCAGGCTCAATTGATTGAAACAACTCTGGGCTCCCTAGAAGAAGCACAAAAGCAATACGAAGCCGCGGTTCTCGCCGAAGCCAACTTTAAAAAAGTCTATGATGCTGAGTATATGAGATATCAAGTGGGCATCACCGATATTCTTCACGTGTTACAAGCAGGAAACGCCATGACCACGGCGGTGACTAGCAAAGTGAAAGCGGCTACGGCACTTGATACTCTTCGCATCAGCCTTCATCGCCTGATGATCTCGGATCAATTTGCAGGAATTGAAAAATGTGAAATTGAACGCCGCAGTTCTGGCGGCATTCGCGGCAGACTCGGCCGAATCTTTAATCCAGACAAAGACAAAGTCTCCCTCGATCAAGTTTGCGGAAACTAACAAAAAGAGCACCCCCTGGGTGCTCTTTTTGCTTCTAACGTATTCCTCCGCTGTTTCCCTTCGGACCTCCACGACCAAACTTGGGTGGTTCAAATCCCTTCTCTTTGAGGCAAGCGTCTAATTTCTCTCGCATCTCTTCACTGGGAGTCTGAGGGCGTTCTCCTCGAACCGGTTTGGGGAGTCCCAACTCCTCAAGACAAGCATCAAAAGCGGCGCGATGCGCTTCGTGAGACCTTTCACGGTCGTCCTCCTGTGCCTCCGCTGTCGACGTCGCAAATACGATCAAAGCCATACAAACAAAGATCTTGTTATAAGTGATTCGTTGCTTCTTTAGGATCATAGACCCCTCCTCTTACTGTCTCTAAGAATAAAAATAGACTGTGGAGGCAAAATGGAAGCATCTCAAACCTAGACAACAACGAAAAAGCTCCATCAAAAGTTCGACACTTGGAGGGCTCTTTGAGTCCCGTCTGAAGGCTGTGGCATAATAATTAAGAACCCACTCAAGGATGATAACATGCGCTGGATTATATTATCTCTCACTCTGATTGCACTTGTAGGATGCTCCACCACTTCACCTCAAAGGATGAAGCCGAAATATGAAAAACCTCCCTCCGAGGCCATAACAGCCCCTCACTCCATCGACTATGAAGCTCTGAAGAACTCTCTACAGATGAGTCGTGAACGAGAACAGTTGGGTTTCAGTGAAAAACCATTTAATACCTGCGACGCGGGGTATGGATACTCCAAATCTCAGAACTGCCACAAAGAACATTTTGTCGTCATCCACTTTCGACTTCTGTGTCGAGATTCCGAGGGAACTATCTCGACCATTCTAACCGAAGATGATCTGCAGCCTCTAGATCGACGAACCGTCCGCTGGACGCTCCAAGGAGTTCAGGGCACTGTACAAACCGACAGCCAGGGATATGGACAAATCATCACGGCGGCAACGAACTCCCAGAAGTCTCAGCGAGTGAAGTTGGCCGTGGGATCTGAATTTTTATATATGCGCGCCAACGAGTTGCAACGAATCATCACACCGCGCCCCTGGTGCGACGCTGATAGAAACTATTAGCGAAGCAGATTTAACTCATCCGTTTTCTGTTGCAGCGAGTTTTCTAGAGAACGAATCACTTCTTGTAGCTGTTCGAAGGACTTCTGCGCCTGATTGATTTGCGTATTTAAAGAAAACTGACTGCTCCGAACCTGACTCTGAGCCTCTTGCAATTGCTCCAATTGATCACGTAAAGCAAGGACTTCGCTGCGTATATCTTCGCGATTGGCCGCAATATCACTTAGAGCCTGGTCCTTATCCATCTGCAGCGATTGTGAGTTGAGCAGCACCTGACTTGAGATCGCAAGCCGTTGTTGGCGCATCAGATCTAACTCCTGTCGTTGCGCTTCCAAAAGATTCTGAAGCCCTTCAAGACGTGCCTGCTGTTCGTTGACGTAAAGACTATTCAGTTGCCAATAGGTTATCTCGTCTTGAGTTTTACGTATCAGACTTTCTTGAACACGGATATTTTCATCAATCTGATCGCGGACCACCTGCGCTTGACTGTTTTGATTCCGTAAAGCATCCGCGGCCTTTTGATTAATTTCTGCCTCGAGAAGATCATAAGCATGAAGCTCGTCGGCAAAATCAAGAATCTGACTATTGACTGATTGAATCTGCGAGGAGTACGTCGTTGCGACTTGTTGCTGTCGTCGCGCTTTTAAATTATCCAGATTTTGCTTTTGTAAAGCTAGACGTAAACGTTCTTCCGCAATTTTTTGTTCTAAACTTTGCGCTTCAGAAATAAGTCTCGCACGAAGGGCCGAGTTCTCAGGGACCATGACGGTCGTGGGGGCCGCAGCCACTTTTCTTGTCGGACGCTCCGCCTGCTCAAGAAGAACTTCCTGGGTCTGTTTCAAACCTCGATTCACGTAGAAGATCCATACAGAGACCCCCACGATAAAGGCTATCACAAGAAAGAAAAGATTTTTTCTTGTCATAAAAACCCCTGTTATAGACTAGGAGTACTTACAAGGCTTCTCAAGTAGAACCCTGCGCTTATGACCTATAACAAAGCCTTCAACAAGAGGTCGTCAAAAATCCCTACGGAGAGGTTAAGGCTTTCTGACAAGACGAATGCCGTCCTCATTGACGGTGATGATTCTTTGCTTATAAAGACCACCAAGAGCCATTTTATATTTCTTTTTACTAACACCAAAAAGATCATAAATTGTTTCGGCAGAGGTCTTATCATTGATCGGAAGATAGCCACCTTTATCTTGAAGCACTTGCAAAATTTTTTCGCCGATATCTTCCGCAGCTTTGTAACCCGCTTTTTGCAGACTCAAATCAATTTTTCCGTCAGGGCGGATTTTCTTAATAAAACCCTTCACTCGCTGTCCATAATCTAAGGGCTCGAAAACCTCATTGGAATAAAGAACACCCCAATGTCTTCCATTGATGATCGCTTTAAAGCCAAGTTCTGTCTTGGCCGCTATAAATAGATCCACCGCAGAGCCCTCTTCATAGTTTCCGGGCTCTTTATCCATAAAACGATCCAGGCGCATGGACGCTGAAATTCGATCACTTTTATCCAAGTAGATATATACAACGGCGTACTGCCCGACACGCAGTTCTCGCGTTTGTTCACTAAACGGAAGAAAAAGGTCCTTGGGAAGTCCCCAATCTAAAAAAGCCCCCACTTTTTCCAAGGCTTTTACGCGAAGATGGGCAAATTGACCTACCATAGCAAAGGGCATCTCGGTGGTCGCCATCAACCGGTCGTCAGAGTCATAACAGATAAAGACCTCAAGGAGATCCCCGACCTCACATTGCTCTGGCATATATCGCAAGGGAAGCAGGATTTCGCCGTCATTGCCCCCCTCCAGATAGACTCCATGAGCCACATGTTTAAGAACTTTAAGTTTGTTGAGTTGGCCTATATGAATCACAGCGGACTTCCTTGGTACAGCTCGAAGAAATGCCATAGTTAGCCCCAGAACTCAAAGAAAAACCATTTCATTTCCAGGGCTTAGAAATAACCCTGTAACTATTTTTTCCTTACTGCGAACTTTCCACGCTCGTGCTATAGACAAGACCGTAAATTTAACAAAGACCGGTGACCCCATGGATATCTTTAATGAAAGCAAGCCTCTGAACGCCCTCCTCGTCGGAGTTCAACTTCCTAAAGTCTCAGATCAAGAGACCGAGGGCTCCTTGGCGGAACTCGCCCGGCTGGTCACCACTTTGGGCTACAACGTCGTAGGCCAAACGTCACAAAAAAGAAGCTCCCAACGAGGCGCTACAGTCTTAGGGGATGGAAAGCTGAAAGACGTCGCCACCTGGACAGGCGGCACGGGCGTCGTGGGCCCCATGGTCGTAAAGAAAAAGCATAAAGCGGCTTTGCGATTTAAAAATAACGAAGACGAAGAGGATGACATCGAATTCGATGAGGACTTTGAATTTGAAGAGCCGACCGAGCCTGAAGAGTGGGAAAAAACAGCCCCCCCTCAAGCCAAGGCGCAGATCGTGATCTTTGACTGCGACCTTTCGCCTTCTCAACTGCGCAATCTTGAAAGTGCGTTGGGGGTTCCCGTTTTAGACCGCACCGGCGTTATCATTGAAATCTTCAGCCGCCATGCCAGAACCAAGGCCGCTCGTTTGCAGGTTGAAATTGCTCGACTCACTTACGTCGCTCCCCGTCTGCGTGAAACCAGTGGCGGCGAGGATCGTCAAGGCGGAGGTATCGGCGGCAAAGGCGCGGGAGAAACAAGTATCGAATTAGATCGTCGTAAAATCCGCGATCGCGTTAAAGAACTCAAAAAAGAACTGGCTGATATCGCCCAAGAACAAGATCTGCGTCGCGCCCGTAGAGGTCAGGAAATCTCCGTCGCCTTGGTCGGATATACCAATGCCGGGAAGTCCTCCTTGATGCGTGCCTTGACTGGCAGTGAAGTGTTAGTTGCCGACAAACTTTTTGCGACCCTGGATACCACAGTTCGTATGCTGTATCCCGAATCACGTCCAAAAATTTTAATTTCTGACACTGTCGGGTTCATTAAAAAACTTCCTCATGATTTGGTGGCCTCATTTAAATCGACGCTCGATGAGGCGTTGAGTGCGTCGCTGCTTTTATATGTCGTGGACTCTTCAGATCCCACTTTCCATTCGCAGTTGGCGGTGACTCGATCCGTTCTGGCGGAGGTGGGCGCAGGAGAAATTGAAAGTCTTTTAGTGCTAAACAAGGTGGATCGTTTAAATCCTGAGGAACTCGAGAATTTGAAAAATGAATTCCCTGAGGCCGTGTTTATGTCGTCATTAAATCCCGAGGATGTGGCGTCATTACGCCTTCACCTCATCAAACATTTTGAGAACGCCATGGTCGATCAGGATCTCTTTATTCCCTATGATGTCCAAGGGGCGATCGGGGAAATTCGTGGGAAGATTCGTGTGCTGGGAGAGTCCTATGATAATCGCGGCGTGACTCTCAAGGTTCGGGCCCATATGGAGGATATTGCCCGCATCAGAACTCGCTATGGTATTTAGCTGAGCAAGTTCGCGAGCGCAGACCTCCTTAGAGGAGGTCTTTGGAAAAACTCTAGCTCAGAAGGTAAGAAATCACTTCCGTTGCTGAATAGCTCATCTGCCCCGGCTTCAAGATACGTCCCAAAAGATTGAGATCATCACCGGCCGTCAACAAAGGCTGCTCCACTTCACCACCCGCTTGCACTTGTGGCATTCCAATGTCTGCCATCAGAGCGTTGCAAAGACATTTACGTCCCACAGTCTCTTCGCGCTTGCCGCCCTTTTTAACGTAGTCCTCAACAGGCTCGGCGGGACATCTTTGCCCAATAGTGCCGTCCTCTTTTTTGTACGCGTGACGAAGATAACCCAGATCGCAAATTCTTTTACGTTTTTCGTAAGTTTCTTGATCGGCGACGGTTTTTCCCAAACGAACGGCTTTAAAAGGAAAGCCTGTCGGAGAAGACAAAGGATCCGTAAAAATCAAACCCTGAGGAGGCACGTCGTTGTTTGCAATACGACGAATCACTTCACTGCGAACTTCATGGGTCAATCCAGACTCTTGGCTGAATGCAAACAAGGTTCCCACTTGGATTCCGTGAGCGCCTTGAGCTTGAACTTCGGCCAGCTTTTCTGGAGTCGCATAAGAACCCGCCATCCAGAAAGGTAAACCCAATTCGGCCATTTCTTTTAGATCCACAACATCGCGAGGACCGTAGATAGGCTCCCCTTTTTCATCGAGTTTCATCGGTCCACGAGGTGGCGCATTGTGACCACCGGCCAAAGGACTTTCCACGATAAAACCGTTGATCTCGCCGGTCGCTTTCTTTTTTAAGTTCGCAGCAAGAATAGAAGAAGAAACAATCGGGAAGAAATAAGGTCTTTTTAAATTTTGCGGAAGAACACCGTTCATGACTTCAGCAGGATCAAAGGTCGTGAGGGTCTCTTCACCTGAGGCCGCACCATCAACAGTCACCTTAAGACTGGCCGCTTTGCTCTTGCTTAGTAAATCCAAAGCCCCTGGGATTTCACGGGGAATGCCGGCTCCCATAATGACATAGTCCACACCTGCCAACAAAGCCCCATAAAGACAAGACAGATTGGGCAGCAAAACTTTCTCAAGCACGTTGATACCAACAGGATTGTTATGCCCTTCCTTTGCGAGAAAAACTTCTACAAAGGCGGCGGTGACATTCAACTGCAACAGAGCTTTGGGGGACTGAATTCCAAACAGCGCTGGTCTTTTATAAGGTTTCATCGGCTCTTTGCCGCCCTCAATAAAATAGCTTGCTAGAATCTGTTCTGCGATTTCTTGAGAAGGAAATGCTCGCAAGGCACGACGGACATGCCCCTCTTTATCTCCATCTTGGAGTCGACGCACCAGAACCGAATTGATCGCCGTCCCAGAGACCACGCCCAATTGACCTGTTTGCGAAACTGTTTTTGCGAGTTTCCAATCGGAAACCGCGATTCCCATTCCACCTTGAATAATGACCGGATGCTTCATGTTCATGACAAATCTCTTAATTTGGGGGCCAAGCTATTACAACTGTTTAAGGTTCTTGTCTGAATTTTAATCGAATTTTCTGCGGCGCTTCCACTCAATATGGAGCTAATATGGAAAGTCTCGACCTATTGAACTGCGCGAAAAAACAAGTATCACTTTACTCCGAGAAGCAAATCAAAATCTTCCTTAGATAAAGCCCCCGTCCCCGGACCAAGATCAGACTCCTTTTCAGGAGTGGCAAAAAGAGATTGGAATTTTTTATCTTTTCGATCTTTAAGAAGTTCAATTTTTTCTTCTAAAGACTCATGCATGATGTAGCGAAACACTTGCACGGCCTTGTTTTGCCCTAAACGATGTGCGCGATCGGTGGCTTGATTTTCAACTGAAGGGTTCCACCACGGTTCCAAATGGAACACGTAACTGGCTTTGGTGAGATTCAAACCCACGCCTCCGGTCTTCAAGGTCATCACTAAAACAGCGCCACCCTCCGTCTTATTGAAATCGGACAGAATCTTCTGTCGCTGTTTGGTGGGAATCCCGCCGTGCAAAACAAAAACGGGAATCTTCGCTGCACTTAAAATCTTCGCCGTATGTTCTAAAGTCTGTAGGAACTGAGTGAACACCAAAGCGCTTTCCCCAGATTCGACAATCTCCTGCAAGGAATCCTTCAGCGCCTCTAATTTGGGAGGCACTTTTTCATAGCGCACATTAGGCAGGGCCCCCGGGTCAGAGCACGCCTGACGAAGTCGCAACAGGGCCGTTAACATTTGCAATTGGACCCGAGCTTCCCCTTGCGCCAAAATTCCTTCTTGGACTTTTTGATTATACGCTAAGGCGATGTCGCGATAGATCTCTTTCTGACGCTCTTCAAAAGCAATGCTCACCTTGGTTTCTTGTTTTTCCGGCAACTGATCCAGAATCTCTTTTTTGGTGCGCCGTAAAAGGAGTGGTTTCATCTTAAGTTTAAGATCTTCGATCTCTTCGCGCGACACCAAATCCGTATTCACGAACTGACGACGGAAATCCTCAATCTTACCAAGACTTCCAGGCACCAGGATGTCCACCAAAGAATAGAACTCACCATAGTGATTTTCCATCGGCGTGCCGGTCAGACAGATTTTAAATTGCGCCGTCAAAGCCCGAGCCGCGCTGGTTCGTTTGGTCGTAATATTTTTCAGATTCTGAGCCTCGTCAAAGATCAAAACTCTCCAGCGATACTGACTTAAAAAACTCTCTTGCTCCATCAAAAGACCGTAGGTCGTAATCACCACCAGATCTTCTTTGCCTTCCAGGCGCTTTCCAATACGGTCCATGTCCTTACTGGTGAAGACCGTGAGAGGAAGTTTCGGCGTGAACTTTTCGATTTCACTTTGCCAGTTAAAGATCAACGAAGATGGGACGACAATCAGTACCTGCCCTAATTCTTTTTTATCACGAAGATCTTCAAGAAAGGCCAAGGTCTGCAGAGTTTTCCCCAAACCCATATCGTCCGCCAAAAGAGCGCCGAGCTTCAAGTTATAAAGATCTTGAAGCCATTGGACTCCCAGGGTTTGATAAGGTTTAAGCTCCGCCTTCACCGACTTCGGCAAAGACAGCTCGCGATTTTTAGTTCCCAGGCCATCATAAAATTCGCAGAGTTTCTTCCACTCTTCGTCGCCGCGGATTCCATAACCCGAGGCTCGCAACGCCAAAAGTTCCAAAATTTGATGCCGAGGCAAGTGATAAATCTTATCGCTGCCCTTTTTCTGTCCCGACTCTTTCTTCCCTTTTTGCAGTTTGAGCCAGAAGTTTTCAAGTCGTCTTAACGACGGCATTTGTTTGCGGGGAACCATATACAGTCGCCCCTCATACTCGATCACACCGCCACTGCCAAAATTTCCCATATCCTGAGGGTCAATTTCTTGACCCTTTAAGAAGAAACGCGGGTTGAGTTCAAACCAATTAAAGTCCCGGCCCGACCCATCACTTTGCAATGAGAAATCGACCATAAAGTCATCATCGTTCAGCTCTTGCAGGGGTTGGCCTTTATAGTAAATCTGAAAACCTACGGGAATGAGTGACTGCAACACTTCCAGCGTTTCATGCACTTGAGATTCATTTTTTCCGGACTTGGGGAGATGAAAAACACCCCCCTCAAGATAGAAGTCTTTACTTAAATCGCCCGTCCAAATTTTTGACAACAACGGAGTTCGTGCTTTTTTAAATGCCTCGCCTCCTGTGCTCAGCGCCAAATGTTTGAGAATCTCAAAGAGCAAGCGGAACTCGCGCGCCACCAAACCTTCTAAGATCACTTCGCCCTGTTCAGAATAAAAGGACTCACTGGCGTCGAGGACTTTGAAGGTTCTGGAAACAAAATCATCGAAATTGGCGAGAACCGTTTTGGAACAGAGTTCCGTCAGGGCCATGTCACGCGCCAAGACCACACCCGCACCACTCACTAAAAGAGTTTGGACTTTTTCGTGCAGGGCTGAGAACAAAGCCTCTTTATCGACAGGCCGTCCGTCCGTCAAAGTCCCTTCAAAGTGCAAAGACAGGACTTCCAAGAAGACATACTGAAGAATCCCCAGGTGTTTGAGCAATTTGAGATCCCATTCACGATTGCGTCGCGAGCGTGTTGCCACATCACGAGCCTCGCTGTTTAGCAAAAACGGCAAACCTTCGGAGAGCGTTCTTAGATATACGACCGAGCGAGGGCTCCACCCTTTACGCTGCAAATCTTTTTGTCCTAAAATTCGTGCGCGATGCTGCAGATAAAAAGAGCCCTTTTCATCAAGTTGAATTTCCGTCACGCTTTGCTGAGGCCCCAGCGTCGTGGAACCACCCGTGATCTTCACCGGAATTGCCCGAGTTCGAAGATGCTTTAAGATTGCTTTTGCTTCAAGCTCCCCTTCGCTATGCAAGGAGGGCATTTCGCCAGCGCGAAAGGTCCAATGAGTTTGATCTTCGGAAAGACCAATAAGAACTTCCTCGAGACGGCGCCACTCATTGTACCAAGGGTGAACCAAGAGCTTCCCGGAGATGGGTTCTAGAGCAAAGGAATCAAAAAAGTAAAACGGTTGTTTTTGCGCGCATACCAATTTGAATTCAGCTTCAAGATGCTTTTTCTCGGCGAACTCAACTCGCCAATCCAAATCTGTCGTGGGATCAAAATCAATATCTTGAATCAACAAAGCCTTCGCTGGCTGCATTTTTGTCTGCACATAGAGCTTTATTTGTCGTTGATTTACTTTGGTTGCCAGAGTGGCTAAAAGTGCTTGAATGATTTCTTCCAGCTCCTTCAAGTTTTGACTGACAAAGAGTTGCTCTTTTTGTTGCGCCAAAGGCCATTGCGCAAAAACAGAGCTGACCTTTTTCGGCTGCGGCAGTAAGTCCCGCGGAACTTGCTTTTGCAAGGAATGTCGCAAAATTTCTTTAGCCGATATCTGCACTCCGTTACTAAAGTTATAACGGATAATCCCGGCCAAACGATTTTGCTCATTGACCTCATTAAAATAGAATTCGGAATAGGCGGTCAGCTTTTTGCGAAAAACCTCCGGCATATTCCATAGAAGCGGCGACAGCAATTCCTTGTCTTTCGAAACCTCTTCCTGTCGGTATCCCCGCAAGTCCTCCTGCAGCAGACTTCCTAACGTGGCACCCTTTAGAATAGGCGCATCTTCCAGAAAAAGACTGATGGACTCTAATTCCGCCTCAGGATCTAAGCCTTTTTTTCCACTCCATTGGTTTTTGAGTTGAAGTTGCCCCTTACAGTCTTTGCTAAGGCGAGCGATTCGTTTGTCGGCAATTTCATCTTCTTCACTGGAAAGGGCCTGCCATAAAATCGTAAAGGCCGCCCATTGATGGCGACAGGAATGGGACGATTCTTGGGAGGTTTTGCAATAGTTACATACAAAATCCACACTTCCCGACTCGGTTTCAGTCACTTGCAAAGTCAAGGGCTTTGCCAACTCGGGGTCTTTCAAAAACAGACGAACCTGAACCTGCTCTTGCTCTGAAAACAGAACCTCATGTCCCTCAAAACCCCCTTCTTCCAAGAGCAGAAGCCCCTCTTGAAAGGACTGCTGTTCACTCAGAGGCACTTTCTCTTGAGGATGACGAAGCTGAGCAATGTTTTGGATCGTGAGGGGTTGAAGAAACACTCTTTTTATTCCTTTGGTCGCGTCTTTAAGGGCATCAAACAGAATTCCTTAATTAGGCAAAAAAGTCACTAAACATCCTTAAACCCAAGCTTAATTTTTATATTGAAGACTCAAATCTAAGACATTTGCATGGAAGCTCTGGATAAAGTCTGCTACAAGGGGAGTTCCCATAGAAACTGAGGTCTTTTTGTGAAACCCGCTGACTTTAAATCTTTGCCTTTGAGCCCTGAAATTCTGGCTGTCGCTGAAGAGCTTGGTTTTAAAGAACTGACTCCTATTCAAGCAGAAAGTATTCCTCACTTGTTAGCGGGCAAAGACCTTGTTGGACAGTCTAAAACAGGAAGTGGCAAGACGGCGGCCTTCACACTTCCCTTGCTGAGCAAAATCAAATTGAACGAAAAACGACTGCAAGCCGTAGTTCTATGCCCCACTCGGGAACTGGCCACTCAAGTCGTCACGGAAATGAGAAAGTGGGGGCGTCGTTACGAGGGGCTGCAAATTCTTCCCCTCGTCGGCGGGCAACCCGGAAGGGCTCAAAGTGAAGCCCTTGAACGAGGCGTACAAATTGCCGTGGGCACCCCAGGGCGCGTTCTGGATCTCATTGAACGACAAAGAATAGATCTTGAATTTGTGACGACGTTGGTTCTGGATGAGGCTGATAAAATGTTGGATCTGGGTTTTGAGGCGGAGCTTCGTGCGATTCTTAAAGCCCTTCCTACACAACGGCAAACGGCCCTTTTTTCGGCGACCTTTCCTGATTCCATTCGCGGACTCAGCCAGAAATATCAAAAAAATCCAGTTCAAGTCACTGTTTCCCAGGAGTCCCCGGGAGACCTGATTGAACAATGGCTGTATGATGCAGAAGGGACCGAGAAAGCTCACACCCTGATGAGAGTTCTGCAACAACACCCTTCAGAGTCCACCCTGATTTTTTGCAATATGAAATCAACAGTCGATGAACTCGCAGGCATGATCGCAAACCAAGGCGTGAGTTGTTACGGCCTTCATGGTGATCTTGAACAACGCGAACGTGAACGCGTCCTCACAATGTTCCGCAATGGAAGTTGTCGCATTCTTGTTGCCACAGATGTGGCGGCCCGTGGCTTGGATATTGAGCACCTTGAACTTGTGATTAACTTCGATCTTCCCACTCAGGCGGAAACTTATGTTCATCGAATTGGGCGCACGGGGCGCGCTGGACGAACCGGCGTCGCTGTGACCTTGGCGTCCCCGCGAGATTCCTTAAAAATCCTTGAGCTTGAGAATCTTGCCAAATCGAAGTTCTTAAAGCAGGCCTTGGGCTTTAAAAACCAACATGGCCTTGGCAAAAGCTTCCGCGAAACCCGCATGCAGACCCTCTCGATTTCGGGAGGGCGTAAAGATAAATTGCGACCGGGCGATATTCTGGGGGCCCTCACGGGGGAATCCGGAGGATTGAATTCTGCGGACGTGGGTAAAATTGAAATTCATGATAATTTCTCTTATGTCGCCATTTCCTCAGCTCAAGCGTCCACCGCTTTGGAGCGATTGCGTGCTCGTGGAATCAAGGGCAAGAAGTTTCAAATCAAATTTATGAAATAAGCTTTAAACCTAGCCACTTCTCTTTTCAAAAAAAGAGACTCTTGTGCTATGCTACACAAACTCCATCCGTGGATTCACAAGGATTTTTGGTATAATTTAAAAGTGTAAGGAGATTCTATGGGTACGGAAGTATGGATTATCGGTGGCGCGGTCGTCATTTCTATTATAAGCTTTTTGGCCTATGCGATTTTAGCTTTCTTCTTTCCAGAATGGGTTGGTATTACGGGAAAGGTCGCTCGCTCGGCAGAGCAGAGTCATGTTGAGGGAGCCGAAGCACCTCAACACGCCTTTGATAAGCTTTCCGAATAAGGACTAAAATCCGTCTGTCGTGCCCACTTTTCTGAATGAATCACCGTCGTCATCAAATGGAATCACAGTGGAAGCTTCGCTTTTTTTGCTAGGAGCCTTCGCCACCAACGACTTCACTGGTTTGCTGAAGTTCACAACTTGAGGGCTTTTCGCCGGAGCAGCTTTCTTCTCAGCAACGGGCACGAACTTCGTGGGTGTTGGTCCCTGCGTCTCAACACCTCCGTGAATCACATGCTCCAAGGATCTCACCCCAGCCTTTAAGTTCTCAGATTGGGCTGACAACTCTTCTGCCGCCGCCGCTGCTTCCTCTGAAGCTGCCGCATTGGTCTGAGTGACTTGATCCAGTTGATTCATGGCTTTACCAATTTGCGTGATACCATTACTTTGTTCTTCGCTGGCATTTGAAATTTCATTATTCAGATCCGCCACCTTTTTGACGGAACTCACGATCTCAGTCAAAACCTGACCGCCTTGTACGGCCTGCCGACTGCCCACTTCGATTTTTTGCACACTGTTTTGAATCAACTCGGCGATATCCTTAGCCGCCAAGGAACTTCTTTGCGCCAAGCTACGAACGGCCTCCGCCACAACGGCAAATCCTTTTCCTTGTTCTCCTGCCCGAGCAGCTTCCACTGCGGCATTCAGAGCCAGTAAATTTGTTTGAAAGGCGATATCATCAATGACGGTTGTAATTTCTTCGATCTTCTTGGAGTCTGCGGAAATGCTTTGAATAGATCCAATCAATGTTTTGATCTCTTGTTCGCCCTTCACCGCGATGTCTCTTGTTGAGGAGGCCAAGCTTGCCGCTTGCTTTGCATTGTCCGTATTTAGGCGCACCATCGAAGTTAGCTCTTCCATCGTTGCGACAGTTTCTTCCAGCGACGAAGCCTGTTCTGTCGAAGATTGAGAAAGACCTTGAGACGATTCTGAAATTTGATTTGCCGCCTGAGACACCTGGTCAGCACCTTGCGCCAAATCTTTGGACACGGTCGAGATGATCTTGGTGATTTTAGTCGCAAGAATATATCCAATACTCAAACCGGCGATAAGACCCGCTAAGATGATGAGCACAATAATATTGTTCCCCGAGGCCGCTGCGGCCTTCGCATCTGCAGTTCTAGAATCCAAAATCTTTTGATGGAAATTAATGAGTGCGACGACAGCCTCTGTATAGACCCGAGCCTTTTCGGGGCACTCTTTCAAGAAGATCTGGTGCATTTTGGCTTTATCTTCGGGCCGGCCGGAATGATAAAGTTTTTCAACCTCAGATCCCAACTGTTTAAAGCTCGTCCACGCCGTATTCACACGATCATAAAGCTCTTTTTGACCTGGCACAAAACCGTACTTCACATATTGTTCGTTATACTTTTCATAGTCAGCAGCCGCTTCGGTCGCACCTTTTAAGGCCTCTTCCGCATCAGCGGGAGAGAGTCCCTCAATACCCAAAGTTCTTAGTGTGATGCGCACCCGGCGATAGTTGAGCATCATTTCGTAACTCAACTTCATCTTTGGAACGGAGATTTCAACGACCCCATCATAATTGCTGGTAACTTTCTGAAAAGAGGTATAGGCGGTGACACCGACAGCCACTGTGATTGCACTTAAGAATCCACATAGAAGCAGCATCTTTGCTTTCAGGCTCAAACTTTTCTTTCTCATCGTACCTCCCAAATGGTCCCATTTCTCAATAAACAACCCTTAGTCATAATTAATATGGCCATGCGTTTACGCTTGTCTTATTCCTGATTGATTCCAACTTTAGACTCTGACGTTCACCATCACGTTCAACATATCATGAGAGTCTCTACGGAATTTTGCGAGTATGACTTGAGTCACATTCGACAATTTAAAGGGTCTTCTCCGACTCAAAGAACACTCTGGACTAAATGAAAGATTGTATTGCTGGACCTCTCATATAAATCTATTTATCGAGAAAGGTTCGAAATTTCGAAAATGCCAAAGAAAAAATAAACTGATCTGAATTTTATATTTTTCTGGACCGTGTGGAGCAATTTTTAGTGATTTTTCCACTAAAAAAAAGAGGCCGAACCCTCAATCCCGTGACCTTTACTGGTGACCCCCGTCACACCCTATGCGATGATGCTAGGACATCGACGTTATGAATATTCTTTATCAAGACCAACACTTTTTTGCCATCGATAAACCAGCAGGTCACTTCGTGCATCCGCCGGAGCGATCTCCCTACCCCGTCCCTCGAGAAAAAATCTGCCTGTATACTTTGCGTGATCTGATGAAGCAAGACGTCTATCCAGCACATCGCCTGGACGCCCCCACAAGTGGGGTCGTTCTTTTTGCCATGAGCAAAAATGCAGCTGCGGAACTGGGGCGTCTTTTTATGGAAAGACGGATGCGGAAAACATATCACGCCGTCGTTCGAGGTTTCGTGGATGAGGTGGGCTCTATTGACTTACCTCTGGAGGTGGCTGGCTTTGGGCAGGTCGACGCAAAAACTCTTTATAAACGTCTTGGGACCGTTGAATTTCCCGTTTCCGTTGGGAAGAAATATCCCACCTCCCGCTATTCTTTAGTGGAAGTATCCCCGGTCACAGGGCGTTGGCACCAGATCCGACGTCACTTCGATCGCATTGCCCATCCTCTTTTGGGTGACATCGAACACGGCGATTCTCATCACAATCGTTTCTTCCGAGATACTCTAGATATTCGCGGACTCTGCCTTAGGGCCACAAGTGTCGAGTTTCAACACCCTTGGAGCGGAGAAGACCTGAAGATCACGGCTCCTGCCTGCGACAAATGGCAGAAAATCTATGCCCTTTTCAAGGGAGCAAATCACGATGTGTAGATCTTTAGTGTAAAACAGTTCGACAGAATTATTTGAATTCAAATTTTCACCTCTGAAAAAATCCAAATTTATTTAGAATCCTCCCCGACCATGGTACCATGACCTGGTATGATCAAAGAGTTATTGCATTCATTCCCACGTTTGTTGGAGCAAAAAATCGATGCACTTCTCGATGAAGCCGAGCCTTCGCCGGCGAAGGCCTTCCAACTTTACAAAGCCTGCCAAAGAGAAAACCTTTGGATGGATTCTTTTGAAAAGTTCTCGGAACATCTAAATCATTTCTTCGGTCTTCCAAAATCTGAACGCCGCAAAAGTGACCTGGATCAGTTTTTGGATCGCCCCGCGCACGCCGCTCTCTATGAAGACTTTCAACTTAACTTTCGCAATGCCCTGGTCGACAGCCGGGCTGTTCTCGACATCGCCAGTTGGGCCCATCATCTGATGAGAGTCAGTTATAAATCCGAGAGCGCCGTAATTTCTTCTGAGGTCTTATTGAAGACTCTGCACTATATTACCAATCCTCCCCTGTTTGAAAAATCTCAAGACATCAAGTTTGAAGACTTCTGTTCCGCCTGGAAAAAGATCGTCTTCAAACTTTTTGGAAAGAAATATGACTCCGAACTCCATCGGATTCTGAATGAACTGCAATGGTTCAACACTCAGATTAAAACTGAGGAGACAACTCAAGAAAGATTCATTCCTGGGATCTATTTAACTCAAACAGAGATTGACTGGACAACCGCCGTCCAGCAAGCCGTCTTCGAAAATGCGCCCATCCCAAAATTTCCCTTATCTAGGGGACCTCAAAAGCAAAGACTGATTGATCTGGAAAGAACCATCAGCCTTTACAAGGTGGTTCAAACCACCAAACTTCCCGAATTCATCAAACATCGGGATAACATTCGCGCCACCATCTTAGATCGCTGCCAGAGTTTGCTACGGGAACGGGCTCGTTAAAAAAAGATTTGTTTTTTTATTGCACCCTTCTTTGAAAGTTATAGGATATAACTTATATCGATACCCCGACGAGAGGCAAAAGAGATTGAAAATCAGCAAAGGTGAACGCACCAGAGAAAACATCTTACTCAAAGCTTTAGAACTTTACGCCGAAAAAGGCGTACAAAATACTCCTTTTCAAAATATTGCAGATGCGGTTGGTATCACGCAAGCGGCTCTTTATAAGTACTTTTCCGATCGTGATGAGCTTTTAAAGGAAGCCATTTTATTAGGAGCGCAAAGAGGGCGTGATTTTTTCGCAAGCAAGGTCCCAGACAACCTCAATGCCAAAGAGAGCTTACTTATCTATGTCGAAAAAAATCTGGAATGGTGCTCGAAAGGACAACCCTTTCACGTGGCCTTTCTGTCGTTACACTATTTTGCCACTCAAGTGCCCTCAATTAAAAAGGTTCATACCGAGGTCATGCGGGCTCGACTTGCAAAAATTCAGGAACTTCTTCTGGCCGGACAAGAAGCTAAGGTCTGGAAGCCCCAGGACCTTGAGTCTACAGCGATGAGCATCCATAACTATCTTTTGGGGGAGATGTTCTCAGTAATAAACAACCCTCAAATGGAGACCAAAAAAGCACGAAACGAAAGGGTCTCGACAGCCGTCTTGAAGTTGGTAAAAGATTAAGAGGTCTGAAAACCAAGACCTCGAACTGGACTTAGTCCCGCTTGGACTGTCACGTCCTTGTCAAAGAACTGATCTCGACACTAGAATAAATTCCATGAAAAATACATTTATCATGGCAGTTACTATTGTAACTCTTCAATCTGCTCTTATAGGCTGTACGACTTCAAACTCCCACCCTCAGAAAAATGAGCCCCCGGCTAAGAAAGAAGAAGGCATACAGTTTTCTTGCCGTCCGGAGCAACTCCCCACGATCGAATCGGAATTGGCGGCTTATTTCGGGTCATTAGGCATCACTCCCGACCTCTATACGCTGAAGAAAAGTACTGCGGGAACTTTAGTCTACACTCTCAACACACCTCCGACAGACACCAACACACTGGATTTCAGTCGTCGACCTGAAATGAATATCAAAGATGAAGTGATTGAACTTCCGATGAAGAATAAGAAAACTCGCAAAGTCAGCACTGTTTCACGCAAAGAGATCGTGCTGGCTCTGATGCAGCATGGTCGCCTCTCTGAGTTTTCAAATGAACACTGTACGGCTTCCGCCTTGATCGACCACGTCGGAGTTCGTCAAAGTATCGTCGTCTGGACAGAAAAGCTGAGTTGGGTATGGCCCGATGGAGGCCCCGCCTTCTGGAATAAGAAGTACTGGAAAAAGGGCACGCCCATCACTCAGGATCCCCCGCATATCATCGTCAACGATATGTTCATGAATCAGAAAAAATATGCGATCGGTTGTTACACCGCTTCGAAGGTTGTGATCATCCAAGGGGTTCTGGACTATTACCATCGGATTAAGAAGGACCCAGAAACTCTTCGTCGTATTGAAGCGCGTTTGATGGCAGATGGAGAGCCTTTGGTTCACATTGAGCCCGGAAAAATGTGGAGCTTTGAAAGTGATTTCAAACCACAAGAAATGGGGCACTCTGGAAAACTTCTCACTATTCAATATGGAATTGCTCCTCGTAATATCGTCCCGGGTGATTGGATTTATCTTCTTAACACCGATGAGAAAACCAAAGACAAGACAGGTTACGAAGGCTCCAATGCCATTTATCTTGGACGAAATAAACTCGATGATTATTATGAGGATCACAATCACAGCTATCAGTTCGATGAAAAGATGGATGAAGTCTATCAATGGCGGAACGGTGTTTTCAGTCGTTCTCGACACTTTAAGAAGATCAAGTACCTGACTCCTGAACAAAGGGAAAACCTGTACAAAACTCCTGCCGAGGGCGGGCTCTTAATGGACTTCAGGACTTTCCCCTATTTTTTTTAACTAACCGCACTCATCACCCCAGGCCGCCTTCAATGTACAACGAGGATTGATGGCGGTCCCACCGGACCCGTCTTTGTTTACTTTACACTTGATGGTTCGAGCTGTTTCATAAACATGCCCGGCAGCCCCATCTGGAAGGACTCCCAGCTCTGACATCGCATCAAAAAGGGCTTTGGCAGTGATCGGTCCAATGCCAGACGGTGTTGAACAACTATAGGCTGGCATCAAGTCTGGCAAAACCCCTCGATTTGTCTGTTTGCAGACAAGCTTGGCCAATGACCACGTCACGGTCACACCCGATGTGCTCTTACTAGCGATGGCAGAGTTCTTCAAAATATAAGTCAGGGTGATTGCCTCATCACCATTGAATGTCCGACTTGATTCATCTCCACAAGCGGCTTTAGCAAAAGAGTTGCTCAGCAGTATCAAAATAAGCGCAGACAATAATTTAGTTTGCATCTCCAAACTCCTTTTCTGAGATAAAACTTCTGCCCTTTAAGGTGAGCCAAGAATCAGTAATTGCAACGGAATTTCTCAAAGTCTGCTGAGACTCACAGGGCATGAATGACAGCACAGCCCAAACTTAACTTACAGCTTCAACATGGATTTTCTTGTAGAGGTGAATAATATTCTTCGCCTGTCCCAAGGAAGTTCCTAGCTCACCTAAGGTCGCCGCCGCCGCCGCGAGTCCCCATTTTAAAATTTGCTCTGGGGACCTGTTACCTTGGAATATTTGCGCCGCCATCGCACCGACCATGGCATCCCCGGCACCGACAGAAGATCTAATCTTAATATCAGGAATCTTACCAAAATATGACCCCTCCCGTGTGATCAACAACGCCCCACCTTGCACTGAAGAAACGCAGATGTAGGGCACCTCTGTCAAAAGACTTTGTGCCTTCTTAAGCACCTCGGCGATCGTTTTGACTCGACTCTTTGTCAGGGCCTGAAATTCTTCAAGGTTCGGTTTTATTAGAGTAGGGTCTCCCGCAAGAAGTTTTGACAAAATATTTCCGGGACAATCGACAATGCACTCAATGTTCTTTTTTTTTGCAAGACGCATAAGACGAAGAACATCCTCGACCATAAATCCCGAAGGAAGAGAACCCCCAAGAATAAGCATCGCAAGATGGTTCTGTTTTTTTACGAAATCAAAAAGCTGCTGCTTCTCACTCTTCTTAATCATGGGCCCCTGAAAACTCAGTCGCGTCTGCTGATGATCAAAAGAGTTTGAGACTGTCACATTGATTCGCGTGGACCCCTGAACTTTGATAAAGCGTGGTCTTAAGTTTTCCTTCTTGAGAAGATGCTCCACCTCCTGCCCTACACTGCCCCCTAAAAAACCAGTGGCAACAACCGGGATCTGGAGACGACTCAGGATCCGGGCACAATTAATAGCGTTCCCACCGGGAGCCCTCTGCTCGCTGAAAACATAAGTCTTCTCATTAGGTTTCAAATTTTTGACGATCCCACTAAGATCTAGCGCGGGATTGGGAGTGATGGTCAAAATGATTTTTTTCATCATTCATCCCTTCAGTGCGGGTTAAGTCCTCACAACCAAAAAGGCTTCAGCGGTTCCTGCATTTAGTCCGTCAGTGCGCTGAGCGAAGTAACGTTGGTAGAGATCATTGGCTGAAACGTATTGCGACGTTTTAATTCCCGCCTCGTTCGCCATCGCCAACATCTCGCCTGGAGAAAAGAGACTCAAAAACGGAGTTCCCGCCTCTTGCGCTCTCTTCATCACAAACTCCATGCTGGCTCTTTCTGCAGACTCAAGCAGATCCAGAGACAGCATGAACGTCATAGCAAAGGTTGAGCCTGGCGCTAACTTTGTCATCTGCTGAAGCAGAGATAAGTTCGCCTCTTTTGTGAGATACATCGAAACACCTGTCGAAACAATGACGGCGGGTTTCGTGCTATCAAACCCTGAGGCCGTCAACTGCTCCCACCAAGACTGTCCAGCCTCAAAATCAACGGGCACGAAATGCAACCACGCCGGCGCAGAAAGCCCAACTTCATGAAGTCGCTTTTGTTTCCAGGCCTGGGGCCCTGGCTGATCAACTTCGAAGATTTGCAGACCTGAGCCGATATCGGGACGACGTTGTGCGAACGTGTCCAACCCGGCCCCCAGAATCACATACTGAGTGACGCCTTGCTTTATTTGTTCTTCCACCAGGTCCTCAATAAAACGAGCGCGTCCAACGATGGACGCACGCATGCTCTTTGAAAACTCTGGGTTCATATCAGGGCGACTTTGCCAATCATCTTCGCCAACGAGTTTTAGCCCGATCTCGTCAGTAAATACGTGGGGCTTCGGGTCTATTCGAACATGCAGGGCGCGCCATAAAGCGACTCGGACTGCCGTATGCTCTGGCGCTATCATTCGTTTTTCTGAAGCCATATAAAATAACCTCTTGAGGTGAGTCCTACCCGACTGAAATCACCTTCATTTATAACGCAAATCTTAACCAAAAGTAAGGCCGTACCTCACAAATTTATCTGTACAGAGCGGAAGCGGTTTGTTAGTCACAACTCTAAATATGGGAGAATTTATGAAGACGTTCGCTGTGTTATTTTGCTTATTTACTTTGACTGCGAAAGCGCAAGTTCTTGGGGAGCTCAAGGGAGAGGGCACCATTCAAGCCAGTTACGCGAATTTTGACGGCTCTAAAAATCTTCGTCAGGGCACATGCCGTGTGGCGATGAATATTCACCAAGAGCCCTCGTCGTTTAATTTCGACTTCTCTGTTTATGAGTGTTCTTTCTTAAGCCCCTGGAATGACACCCCTCTATCTTATAAAATCGTCGACGGTCAGTTGATTGACAGTAAAGGCCAACAGAAAGGTTCAATCCTTGCGGATGGGACCATTCATTTTTCTGAAACATCTTATTCCGTCGAAAAGTACACAGAGGAAACTTATGATCTGGACTGTCGTCGCATGTATGTGGAGTGGAAGACATTAAAGTTAAATAATAAGTTCGACTATTTCTTCAAACGCAATGAGGATGGCTCTTGGAATGTTCTTCGCCAAACTTCAGAAGATCGTTTGGCTTGGACTAGTCGTCGAAGCGTTCCCCATTGCCCCGCAACTATGATCCCAGTAAAGCTGGGTTCCACTATAGAAATTAAAGCTGTCGTAAAATAGAAAGTCAGCCTGGATCGCCATGTCTTCGCCCTCTAAAAAGAGGTTATCAAGCCATACGATCCAGCCCCACTGCGCGCCGAGGGCGCATTCATCAGCTTCACATCTCTCTACTCCACAACAACGCCATCAAACTTCAGGTAAGAATTTCCTTGAGTGTAAACTCTTGTTTCAATTAAATGCGTTTCCCTTCCTGCTGTAGAAAATGACACACTAAAGGCCCCATAGACGAATGGCCCTGGAAACTCCTTGCGACGTATCTCCTTCTTCGCAAGAATTTCCCCCGTCGTTGCGTCTCGCACGTCAATCACTGCAACGATCAGATTATCAGCGCTGTTATTATCAACCGCAAGATAGAAGTCGGCACGACTTTTACCAGGCAAGGCCACATAGGGACCATATGCCAGGTAACCTGATCGAGGTTTAGACGCAGTATTCGCAGCCCAACCGTTGCCTTCCGCATAGCCTAATTGGTGTTGAAAATCAGCCCCCTCCCCTTCAAACACCAATCGGGAAGATGGTGTTGGCGTCGGAGGCGATGGGGATGGAGCAGGTGTGGCGATCTCGCCAGAACTGAACACGACGCCATCTAAATTCAAATAGGAGTAACCGTAACTATAAGTTCGAGCCTCCATCAGATGAGTCTCTCGCCCCTGGAAAGAAACGGGCACCGAAAACTTTTGATACTGCATCGGAGCAAGAAACTCTTTTCGCGTGATATCTTTCTTTGCCAAAACTTGTCCTGTTGTTGAATCGTGAACATCAACGGAGGCAACAACAAGGTTGTCAGCACTGTTATTATCAATCATCAAATAGAAATCCACCGAAGTCACCGCTGCAGAAAAGGATTTATAAGGACCATAACTCAAATATCCTTTGCGGGGATTAGAGGCTGTATTCACCGCCCAACCAAGACCATCAAGATATCCAATTTGATGATTTAGTTCAGCTTCAGCCTGGAATACAGATTGAGACCCCGCACTGCCTCCTCCAGAAGAAGATCCCCCCGACTCTCCACCAGAGCCACCACCGGAACCTCCGCCGCTGATATCAACACCCAAAAAGCGTATTTTTGTAAGTTCACTCAAATAAGGAATTTCCTGAATAGGAGCAGAATTCCACTCTAACTTATAAAGTCCATAAGGATACCACTCCCCGGTGTCCGTGTAGTAGCTGAGTCCCAAATAGATCTCAGACCCATCCTTGAAGAGATGCGCATACTGAATATGACAACCGATGGGACCGGCGATCGAGTTCTCCAAAAACGCCTTATTTCCCAAAGTTTGCCAGGTCACCGATTGAGAAAATAGGTTTGTTGTCCTCGTTAAAAGAAAGGGCCAACGCTGCCCATTTGTACACGCAAGACTGACCGTCGGCGTTTCAATAAGCTGATAGTTGTAGGAGCCCTCGTTCATGATCGACGCATATCCCGCACCGATACAACCGGGCACAGCCCCTTGGCAATGACTTGATTTATAAAGAGGGCCCCTCGGAAGATCAACATCTGCGGTGACCCAAGTAGAAAAGTCTTGGGTTTTTGCCATTCCTCGATAACCCATCCCATCTTTGAATCCATGGAAGGTAATATAGAACCAACCTCCCGTGCGCGTAACAATCTGCGGAGTCCCCTCTTCACCGGTACTGGAAGGGCACGCTCCTGAGGTACGGCAGATCTGTGACCACAAATCCTGACTCTTAACCACAGGATTCCTGGTATTCGCCTTCCAACTCCCCATGGGGTCCGTGGCATTTCGTGTATACAAACAAAGATCCCACCGTTTTTTTACGGAAAGACATTGCCCAAGATAATACCACATCTTTTCAGTTGAGTCGTAAAAGACTGATCCATCCACATGAGCACACATTGAGGATTGATCGCCAGGATCTGCGATCACCTGCCTTTGAGGCCACGTCTGTCCTTTATCATTGGAGGCATAAAGAACCGAGGCAATACGAGTCCCACAGGAGGCGTTGGATGAATGATACTGACTCCTCACCACAGCATACCAGACACCATCTTTGACATACACTTTGGATGGATCGCCATCCGCAAATTCAGAATTGAAGGTAAATACTTTCTTCCCGTAGGGTCGAAAATAAGCTTCTCCATTCCACAAGTTTTCGAGCGTTGGAAAAGATGACGATGCCATTGTTTTTACGGTGATCTCTTGAGAGTCCACTCCCTCGAGAAAGGTGGCTCCATTAAAACCCTGACCACAGTTCTGGAAAGACATGACTAAACCAGTGAGAACAGTCCATGCTGACAAAGAGAATAAGAATGATTTCATGAGGCCCCCTCAAAGAACATATCGGATGCCGCAAAAAGCTGAACGAGAGGGGGCATCGTGATTCTGGGGCTCCCCTAGGAGACACACAAAATCTCATCTAAAAATGGGGATCTATGCATTTATCCCAACTAGAGATCCTCACCGTGTCTCAAGGGGGTATGTGTCGCCCCCTAAGAATTGGTCGACTCAGTATCTCTCCCCAAACTCTTGAGAGCCCCCAAGTGGACGCCGATATGACTTAGGTCTACAGGGGGAAGAAATGTTCAAGTATTCAAAGAAATCGACAATCTTTTTGGCGATGAGTGCCCTTCTTATTATTGCCTTCCAAAACTTCACCGCCTCAACGTTGCCCTCCAAGGATCTCGTTGCAAAAGCGGGAATACAGAAGATCTTTCTGCAAACCTCCCAGGGAGTTCGCACTTTTTCGATATATGTTCCAAGCACTTTTTCGAAAAATACAGCCTTGAAAAATCCTTTGCTCTTAGCATTTCACGGCGGAGAAGGCACCGGCGAAAATCTCATGGATCAACTCGGGTCATTGAAAGTTCTTGCTGAAAAAAGCCGCATCATTGTGGTTTATCCGGATGGACTTCATAAAAATTGGGCGGATGGGCGAGGAGTTACTGAGCCTGACGTCAAAGGCATTAATGACGTGCAGTTTGTCCGTGAACTCGTGGCTTATATAAAAACTAAGTTTATTATTTCTCAGTCCCAAATCTACGCAATGGGTATGTCGAATGGAGGCATCTTTTCACATCGTCTTGCCTGTGAAGCTTCTGATATCTTTGCAGCTATTGGATCGGATGTCGGTCCTATGGCACTCAATCTGCGCGATATATGCAAAGCCTCTTCGCCAGTCTCTGTGGTCGCAATTCAAGGTCTCGATGATCCACTCATTCCGTACGTTGGCGGAGAAAATACAAATCCTCTGACTAAGAACCTCGGTGACGGGGGAAGTTTCTCCTCTTGGAACCAAACGCTCACGACTTGGAAAGCAAACAATGGATGTCTCGGTGAGCCTCAGACGTCCTATCTTCCCATCAAAGTTCAGGACGGGACAGCTGTTCAAAAGTGGCGCTATGACTACACTCAGTGCAGACAGAATGCTGAAATTGATTATTATCTAGTAAAAGGCATGGGGCATGTTTGGCCTCCGGGCGCCCCTCCCCTCAAGCTCCAGGGGAATACTTCAGGAAATATCGATGCAACTCAGGTCTTTGTGGACTTCTTCTTAAACCACAAAAAAGTCTTTCCAGAGATTGTGCTCCAGTCCGAAGTTAACTTCTTTCACCAGGTCGGATACTTAGATAAGCTGGGATGGTCGACCAACAAAGTCCGAGACACTAGAACGGGATACTTAAACTACGGTCCCTATATGGATGTGGGTCGTAACAAATCTCAAGCATTATTCTATATGATGATCGACAACCACCTTGGCGTCCTCGGTGCTCGCAACATTGTCATTCCTTCCAATGAAGTTGTAGCTGTCATAGACATTTACGATGCTACCCGTGGCGAAGTGCTTGCCATTCAACAAATCAAGCGTCGCGATTTCAAAAGTTCCATGAACTATCAGGCTTTTGTACTACCGTTCTCATCGGCGGGGCGAGAATCCAACGCTATTGAGTTCCGCGTTTATAGCTACGCGAATGCCTACCTAAACGTTGATGGTGTCATCGTTAAGTAAATTGAATAACAACCCTCTCTTGTCTTCCAACAGGAGTGGGCTCTTTAATTTTGGGGTTCTTTATCTTCAAGATAGACCAAACTGACGACACAAAAATCTTCTCCTCGAGGATCAGATTCTGTGCATTCCGCAGGAAGCACCGCCCGAATGCGGTCTAAATTATCTAAAAATTGTGACATCGAATTCTTATGGATACGGAACTCTTGTATGGTTGCTCCGGAGGCGACTCGCTTGATAAGTCTTTTTTCCGCTTCATCCGTCTGCTGATGAATCTGAGTTTTTAAATAGTCATTTATTTGTTCTTCAGAAAATCCCAAACCTTTGCATAACTTAAGCAAATTTATTCGCGAGATCCCACGATCACCGCGCAGAATTTTACTCAGCACGGAAGGGTCCATTTTGAGATCTCGTGCAAAGGCTCGCAAAGAGTAGCGATGATTCACTTCTCTTCTTTTATCTAGAATGTCTTGTAATTCTCTGACCATCTGCCTTTTCATTTTTCCGTGTCCTTAAGTTCTGACACAATAATAGAACGCAATTCTTGCGAAATTATTGCAAGGAATGATATCTTTGAAATCCACCTAGGTAGGGGGCTCAGACATTGGCACGAATCGGTATCGTCGAGGATGATAAAAGTATTGCAGCAACGTTGACCATAAATCTACAAAGCTTTGGTCACACGGTGGATCACTTTGATTCAGCTGAAGCATTTCTTCATGACGGTCTCGCCAAACATTACAACCTTCTTTTAATCGACTTTAATCTTCCACGCATGAACGGTCTTTCGTTGTGCCAATATTTACGTGATTTATTTCAAGATCTGTTGCTCGTGGTTTTAACGGCAAAAACTGACGAAAAGACCGCCGTTGCGTGCTTGCAGGCCGGAGCCAATGATTTCATAAGGAAGCCCGTAGGTTTTCATGAACTTCGTGTTCGGATTGAAAAACTACTAAAATCGCAGAACAATGTCGGATTCGAAAGAAAAGGTCTGCTGCTTAACTCAGATAAATTCATTTGTACCTATAACGGAAAAGAGATCCCACTTACAATCACAGAGTTTAGGATCTTGGAGATTCTCCTTAGTCCTCAAGATGGACTCGTCAACAGAGCAGATCTTGCCGCAAGATTGGATCCTCATGGACATATTATGGACCGCAGCCTTGACTCCCACATCTCACGGCTTCGAACAAAGCTAAAATCTGCCAAGGTTGATCAACTCGAAATATCAGCGGTCTATGGCATCGGCTATAAAGTTGAGTGGGTCAATGATTAAGTTGAGAGCGCCGACACTGACTATTGGGATGCTCCTCTCAATCCTTGTATCCATCGTATTTTCGCTATTAACCGGTATCATCGTAAACCGACTTCTTAATCAACTTCGTGAAAGAACCTACCTCGCAGTTGCCAAAGTTCTGACTGAAAGCCCCGACTTTGAGCAAAATCTTCTAAAAGTCACTCAGTACATCGTCCCTTCCTCTCGCTCCGAATACCCGATGTGGGTTTTGGATTCCCGAGGCGGTCTCAAATTCTCTAACCGAGACGCACCACCTCCAGCCCAGGTCACCGAACATTTCAATGAAATGCTCGGCACTCCAAAAAATACTTACAATGAAATTATCCCCAGTCTTAACCCCTTCTCTACTAGATATATCTTGGTCAATCCCGCAGACACCGATCTGATAGTTGGTTTCCGGGATGATCGTAAAGGACCTATTGTTCGTCTTAGTATCATCATAATTACTGCGGTCTTTATATCATGTTTTTTTGTCTATCTGGCTTCGATCAGTGCGATGATCTTTTACCTGAAACGAAAGACGTTGGTCATCGATGAGACGCTGATGGAAATTGAAAAAGGCCATCTCTCAAAGCGGGTCTCCCTTTCAAGGCTCGACAAGGCGACCGGGATTATTCCCGTCTTCAATCAAATGGCAGATAAACTTCAAATTGTGGGTGAAAAGCTTCAGTCCTACGAAAAAGAACGTCTACAAGTTCTTCAGGAGTTGGCTCACGATTTAAGAACTCCCCTGACTAGCCTCACTGGTGCTTCCCAAACGTTGATATATGCTGAAAATCTCCCCCAGGAATCTCGACAAAATCTTCTTCAGGTGATTTCCAGCGAGTCGCAGTACCTGAATAAACTCATTGAAGATCTCTTTTTCCTTGCCGAAATCCAAGCTCGACGCGGATCTTTATCTGAAAAAGTCAATCTGGTCGAGGTAGCCTCATCTGAGGTACAAAAGATTTCAACGACACATGAGAAAGTTCCGTCGGTCAGCCTTAACAAGGATCGCTACTCAGGACACCTTTTAGAAATTGACCCCATCTTCGCTAAGCGCCTAATTTCAAATCTCTTGGAAAACGCCATCAATGCTCATGCAAAATCAATTCAAATTGAGATCGCAGACACCACAGACCATATAATGTTGAAAATATGGAATGATGGGATTGTTCCGACTCAAGAACAGATTCTTCAGTATGGTCAGAAGAAGAAAAGCCGCTCTTTCAACGGAAATAATTTCAAAGGATCTCTGGGATTAGGAACGGTCATCATTCGCTCCATCGTGGAGTCTCAAAAAGGACGACTTGATCTGAAGCTCACCGAGTCCCCTCCGGGCTTCGAAGTTTGTATCATGTTTCCTTTTGTGAACTAAGATGAATAAGCCATCTTGAATGTGACCTTCAATGGCAAAGCCCAACAGATTGTCGAGCCTGGCACCTCCATCATCCGTTAATCAAAAATATGGAATTTCGATGACCGATCGGAAGCCGTTACGGATTGTGATTGTCGAAATGACCTTTCTTAGGGCATCAATGGTCTTCCCTTGCTTCCCCAGAATATAGCTAAAATTATTCTTTGAACAATCCACCTTATAAACGGTCGTGCGTTCACCTTTAAAATAGGAAACACTGACTTCGTTTTCATCAGGCACCATTCGTCGAATTAAGAGTTCAAGAAGCTGACATGTTTCCTCTCGAATGACTTGCTGAACTTCCGGGCTCACTTCAACGTCGGTATTATTTGATCTATCAAAAGAAGATTCCGAGGAGACATTTTTTCTAACTTTAACAACATTCAACTTTCCAAAATCTGACATAAAGGCACTCCCTTTCTTTTGAGATTAATAATCCCCGGGAGGTCCGCATAGGCCAATTTTGAAGATTTCCTCACTTTCTGTGTCTTAGATATCGATGCCGACATATGAGTCGCAGAAAGTTTCCTTGAGACTCACTCCTATTGAAAACATGCTTCCGCACGAACGACTTCAAAGCGAAGATCCTGAATAATAGCGCCATGCCCATTGATTTCCTCCCCTTGCGGATTTCGATAAGGGGCTCCAGACACTTCGACCCAATGGACGTTCTTAGTAAGTCCCATATATTGAAAGCTCGACACAAATTTACTGTATGAGGCATCATCAATCGACACAGCAGCCCTCATTCTTGAGATCGGTGTTGTCGGGCTGACTCGTTCAGTAAACCAGTCCGCAATTGGATAGCTGTACCCAACAAGATCTGGAATGTCATAGGGGCCACCTAAAAAGCAAGCCCGACGAACCTCAACCCATAAAGCAATAAAATAAGCATGCCCAGCCCCTTGTGAATGTCCGCCAATATTCAATGCCGAATAATTGATAACATTCCCCGTGGCCAGTGAAATTGGCATCTTAACATTCTTTGCTTGGAAATAGCTGCTCAACTTACGAATGCGTTCTTCAATGCTATCCGCCACTGGAGTCGCGGCATAGGGAAAAACGTCCTGCCCCGTGATTTTTTCTTTTCGTAAAAGACCCGCACAATTATTAAAGCTATTATAGGTCATACATACGTCTTCATTGATCTGAAATCGATTGTCATAAGCAAGCTGCACGACCACAAATCCTTTTTTCATTCCCTCTTCAAGTAAAATATCATTGTCAAAATTGGCCGTCGTTGGATTGTAAGGTCGCCCATAGGAGCCGACAAAGTGAAGATAAATTCCTTTTATCTTAGTTCCTGTTGGTGGAAAACCAATAGCATGGTAACCAAATCCAAATCTCTGCTCGGCGATCGTAGAAGTTCCATAAATATCTCTGGCTGCGGAATCCAGACGACTGGGTTTTATTGCACAAAACAATCCATAGCTTCCAGATTTCGAGACATCACATATCCCCGCTGAAGGTTGCACATAAGAAGCCTCTGAAGGTGACGAAGGTTGAGATCCGTTGTTTTCATCTGAACCCGGCTCTTCGCTATCATTATTCTCTCCAGCAGGAGTCTCATCGACCACTGAGGAAAAACCTCCTGGGGAACAGTTCGTAAACCCCAGCAGTAAAAAACTCATAACAAGAATGGAGGAGCCAATGCCCCTCCAATGTTGCAGATTCATCTTATTCCGCACCTTTTCTTTTTTTCATCGCCTGTATGATTTTTTCTTTGCAAGCTTGAGATAAATTTTCCCTATTATCTCTAAGACATTTTTTAATTCGTCCGCCCCCAGGCTCTACATCAGGGCAAAGTTTTTTCACATCCTCTTGACAGGGCCCCTCTGATTCCGCAAAGGCCGCTCCAGCCATCATCAGGATCACTGCCGTAGAAATCAAAAATAATTTTTTCATAAAATACCCCCTCTGTTTAATTTTATTTATAGAAAACGGCTTGCACTTCATATGTGCCGGACGCGCTTCTATTTTCTGAAATCTCTCCAAAAGCCGCTCGAACCTCATAATGGCCGGAGTAACTTTGCACGGCCTCCCCAGCCACAAAATCAGGGCTCACACGATGCTCGTCCGTCACCACCGAGTTCCCATCAAAAATATGGGCCTCCATCGAGCACGCTGTCAGCCCCATCAGAAATCCAAAGATTGCAATCCATCTCCACTTCATACCGCCTCCTACTTAAAGCATGTGCATCGGATGGACGGAAGGCCACTGACTGAGTTACACTCTGATAACACCCCGGTCGTAAATCGAAACATGGGATATTCAGGGCCCGCATTCGTAGATTTACAGGCACCGCTAGCGGCCCCCTCGGGAGAGCAATCTTGACGACACCATCGCGAGCATGCGGTGTTGGCAAAAAAGTAGTGAGGACCATTAGCAACATCTGAACAACTGATGGAAGGCATCGATGCCGGCAGATACTGATTCAAAGTTGTGATTTGCACGACATAACCAACGACACTTGCATTGGCAGAGACACAGCTACTGACCGTGCGGGCAATTTTGGGTTTGCTGGTGTTCACCTGCACAGGAAATTCAAACGATATAGGCTTCAACGCTCTTCGACTTGATTCGGGTTTAAATGAAACCGTGAGTTTTGCCATCCATTCAAGTTTATTTCCCGCCAAATCAACATAGCTTGTCGGGCGCAGTGATGTGACTTGAACCTTGTCGACAATCAGCCCCGACGGGAGTACCTGATTTTCACGAACAATAATGCTATCTGTAGGATTGCACCCGGCCCGAAGACGTCTTAAGTCCATAGCCTGGCTTCCATCTTCCCGATTCGCGTTGAAGCGAAGATTGGCATCATTCCAGTTGTCCGCAGTTAAATCCGGGTTCAACTGGCAGGTACATATATCTGGGTTCTGAAACGTTAGCATAAGCTGATTTTTAAGGTCCAAAGCGTTGGCTTTTTGCTCTAAGAATTGAAACTCTTTTTGCTGATTGACCACAACAGAAGCAGAAACAGTCGCCAAGAAACCAAGAAGTCCGAACGCCACCAAGAGTTGGACAACCCCTTGACCATTTTCATCCTCAACTAAAGAAAAAAAGCCTGCCATACGCTACAACCTTATTTTTGATTTATTACTTTCAGATTCTGCATGATAAATTCCCTTGCACTTGCGCTCTTCTCTCTTTATTTAAACTCAAACTACTTTTTGCTCAGTGATTTCTCAATCCTCTCAAGGCGAGCTTTCATCTCTTCAAGTTCTTTGGTTTTGACGGCGTTTTCTTGTTCCAGAGCTCTCACTCGAGAATCCAACCCCAGCACTTTGTGATAAAGCTCTTTGACCGAGTTGATGACCAGATAGATCAAGCCGTTGTAATTTACGATTTTGATCTCGGTGTCATTGACGTCGTTGGGATGAAGTTTGATGGATTTTTTTAGGACCAACTCGGGCGCCGTTTTCTCTACGTCTTGAGCGATGACTCCGAGTTCAAGATTCTCACTTGATGGCTGGCCGCCAAGGCCGTTGTAGCGATAGTACTTGGGTGCCACTCCTTCCAAAGCCTCAAGACCCAATTTGAAAGGCTGGATATCTTTTTTTAAGCGTTCATCCGAAGCACAGGTTCCACCGACAATGCCGGCACCGGCGCGATAGCAAGTGGTAGTGTGAATATCCCCGTCAACATTAAAAGCATAGGTTGCTGAGAGCTTTCCGACAGCAACATTGCCCCCGTTAGGATTCAAAAATAGGGGATAGTTCGAGGAGAGATCCGTTGACATCACATTTTGAATCCAAGCTCCACCTGTTCCTGCATAGCCAAAGTCCAATGTGGTGGTGCCGATGGCGGATAATCTTAAAAAAGCACCGCTCTGAGTAGTCCCCGAGGTTGCGGGAGCCGCATAGCTTCCACTTGTGACCTGGAGAGGGGCCGTAGGAGCCGTCGTGCTTACGCCCACCCGACCACTAGGATCGACTGTCAATGCGGCTTTGGTAATTCCAGAGGCATAATTGTTGGAAGTTCCTAAATGCATATAAGAACCCGCGCCTGAGAATACGACACCAATTCTTGCCAAAGGCGCGGTGCTTGTATTCGCCCGAAAGTCGATCCCGCCAAAATCATTGGTGGACGTCGGACCGCGAACTGTCACTCCCAAAGGAGTCGTCCCGATAAAACTCGTAACTCCCGCAGGGCCTGTCACATCAAGCTTGGAAGCTGGAGAAGCTGCGCCTATCCCGACATTTCCTCCAGAGCCATTCAGAATGATAGATCCCTTTGTGGCATGCGAGGTAGATTCTAACGTCAAATTTTCTGAAGCAGCCGTTCCGCCATTAAGTGTTTGTCCTCCGGCACGTCCCGCAAGGCGCGCGTATTGAGTGAACGTATCATTCGACAAAGCACTCCATATGGGGACGCCAGAGCCATTTGTTGTCAGTACTGAACTGTTTGCTGTCGCTAAGCCCGCCACGAGATTATTTCCCGACGAGTAAAGCAATTGATTAATCGTCGTCGTCGCAGGATAAGTAGCTGTTGTCCACGCAGGGCCCGTGACGGTCCACTGCAAATGTGATCCCGTGGCCGAGCCACCGAGAGCCGTTAAGACGCCTGAACTATCTGAAGTGATAACGCTGTTATTACTCCATCCACTACTGGAAGTTTTACTATCTAGCTGAGTTTGTACGCTGGAACTGACGCCTGATAAATAACCTAGTTCTGTCTCTGTCACCGTGGAAGCCACCGGAAGACCGCTAGCATTCGAGATAAGGGCCTTACTTGCTGTGATTGCCGCATGCTCAACAATCGCACCAGAACTGGAAATCATGACTCTATTGTTGTTCAATGCCGTCGTGGAATTTGTACCTCCGCGAGCAATCGCCAAAGTTCCGGTCGTTAACTTCGAGACGTCCAAACTTGGAATCATCGCCGTCGTTAAGAGACCGCTGGCATTTAGTTTGGCGACCTTGTTGGCATCGGTAGCTCCGCCAGTAGTCCCTGAATTCAAGGTCAAGGTCGGCGTTGTCGAACCATTGGCAACAGAGATATCCGTATTCGCGGAACTAACGTTGGTCACAGATCCTGTGGCCACACTGACCCAACCCAAATTTCCAGATCCATCAGTCTTCAAAACTTGCCCATTTGTTCCATCGCCATTTGGCAATACCCATACTTTGGTTGCTGCTACTAGGTCGGGAGCTTTAAAACCCACGTAGTGAGATCCATTAGCCCCCAGTTCCAGGAATCGCACTTCGCTAGTGTTGCCAGCTGCAGCTCCATAGGGATTCAAGCTCAGTCCCCCTGCCGCAGAAGGACTGAGGGTCATGCCCGCAAAAGTAGGAGTGGCTCCGGTATGAATATTTTGAGGGGTGCTTAAAGTGACAGAACCCGCTCCGCTTGTCACAACGACTTGATTAGTGGTTCCTGTTAAGTTTGCCTTTGTAAAACCGGTGCCATTACCGATCATCAGTTGACCGTTACTCGCAGACTCTAATTTCGCTGCTGTGACTGAACTGTTGGCAATCTCTGCTGTGCCTACAGAGCTATTTGCAAGACTCAAAACACCGGCAGAGGATAAAGTTGCATCACCGCTCATTGATGTCGGAGTGGCAACACCAGAAACATTCCCCACAATAATTTGACCAGCAGCTAAGCTTGTAGGTAAAGCATCGCTGATTCCGTATCCCGCCAAAGTAGTTGGTTTTCCGGTGGTGATCTTATTCCAATCTAGTGCCGGAATATCCGCAGCAACGAGCGCGGCTTGTCCTGAAGTCACACGTCCCTTTGCATCAGTCGTCACTTTATAGTAAGACCCGACAGTTCCCGCATTGGCTAAAGAAAGGACCGGAGTGGTCGTGCCTGTGGCAACACTGATTTCACCTGCGGTTCCACTAACAGACGTGACGGCACTGCTTAGCGGAGTTTCCCACGCCAACTCCACGTTCGAACCGCTGACACTTGAAATTTTAATCACCTGGCCAACGGTCCCCTTGTCCGTGGGAAGC
Organism: Bdellovibrio sp.; assembly: GCF_047637665.1. NCBI lineage: Bacteria > Pseudomonadati > Bdellovibrionota > Bdellovibrionia > Bdellovibrionales > Pseudobdellovibrionaceae > Bdellovibrio > Bdellovibrio sp. Next base: position 58,104 of record NZ_JBLJBT010000018.1, read on the forward strand.
TTTAAGGTGTAGTCATTAATTAAGCCCGCTGCGGGTGTTCCAATCGACACATACTTTCCGATGCCATCATAAATTCGCAAAAGTGAGAAGATTCCAGAGCCCGCAGTCACGCTTTGATTTGTTGAAATGTTCGCCGTTGTTGAAATCGGTGTATTCCCGCTTAATCCTCCGGCTGCTGTGACAAGGCTTCCAACGCTGGAACAGATCCAACCATTAGCCACGGTCCAACTCAAAACTTGGTCGGCAGCACAAGTCTTATTAAACAAACTTGTACCATTCGACACGATAACTCCACTATTAACGGCCATGGCTCCGGCAAAATCGAGGTTGCTCACCCCTAAACTAGGAATCACTGAAGACAAAATTTTTCCCGAACCATCTAGTTGAACTATTTTTCCGGAGGTCGTTCCTGCATCAACTTCCAGGTTGTTAGATCCATTCACTCGAAGTCCTGCCCCCGCAGGGTTCTTTGCGAAATTCTGAACCGTTGGATCATTTTCAACACCCACGCCCGATTCATCTCCGCAGGCCCAGGCGCCTGAAATCATCTTCAGGATTTTTCCATTTGCACAGCTCAAGCCGGAGAATTGTCCGACGTGATTGGGAACAGAGGTCAACTTTGCCCAAGGCAGATCAGATACAGCACTTCCAGGAACGGAATCATTGCTCAACCCAGATCCATCATTGGGGTCATAACTTTCAAATGCAGTGCCATTCCAACGAATGGCTCCGCCCGCAACAGAGGTGATACTGGAAAAAAATGACTCCAACATAGATTGCGTCACCTGAGCGCTAGGCTTCACCTGAATAAAATCATTTTCATCTTTTCCGTTTAATTTCTCCGAATTCACGGCGAATGGAACAGCTCTCATATTCAAATCGACGACAATACGGTCACCGTTGATATTCGTTCTTAAGCGCAGCTTTCTTCCATGAGAAGAGTCTGGATTGTAAGCCCCAGCACTGGTTAAGATATTATTGTCCGCATCAACGCACTTCAGACCGGTACGTGGTGTTTGGTTATCCATCACTTCGGGGATAGATAAGATCGGGGTCGGATTGTAGCTTGAGGGTATAGATGTATCTCCTTGACCTATCACCAAATTCAAATACCCATTGGAGATCGCCACGTCTGAAAATTGCTCTTCACGAAGAATGCAGGCACCCGTAGGAGACATCACTTGAAGCGTCACATTCAAACCAGAAGCTGTTGGATAACTTCCATCAGATCTTTTGATGACAGCCTGGAAGCCTATTCCTTTATGTTGAGCCAACCCAACTGAAGAAAAGCTGGAGATCGTCAATCCAACGAAAGCCAAAAAACGTATTTTAGAAAGACGCCCCGAATACATAAGTACCCCTCGCTACTCTCTTTAACGGATCTTTAATGGCATTTTTGAAGTAATCTCAGATAGAAAGCGTGTCGACCGTGTCGCCGCTACTTTATATGCGGAACCCGAGGGATGCCAGACCTTAGGTTACAATAAGACACACGCCTCGGAATCTTTCTTCAATTACACAATTCTCTTTCTTTTATTAGATATTCGAAAAAATAATCTCATATATATAAATGTGATCGACCCTCATGTGTGTCGCCATTCCGGACTGTGGATTTATCGGTAAAGGACGAGAATATGGTGAAGAACAACGACTATAGAGACCTGATAGTGCGTGAATTTCGTAGGCGTCAGGAGGAAAATCCCGCCTATTCTTTGCGAGCTTTTTCTAAGGATCTCGAGCTGCCTCCGACAAGACTATCTGACATTTTAAATCGCCGTTCAGGCCTCTCAAAAGCCTATGCACAAAAAATCATACCTAATTTGAAGATGACAAGAGATGAAGAGGAACTATTTCTCGCGTTGGTGGAGCTGGAGCATGGGCGTTCCTACACGGTGAAGAAAGTTGCTAAGGCCAAAGTGCAAAAGTTGGTTGACGATCCCTCCTTGAAAATGGAGAGATCCGTACTTCTTTCAAAGTGGTGGCACTATGCCCTTCTGAGCGTCGTGAGGTACTTTAAGAGAAATAGCCCGCAATTCTATGCCGATATTTTAGGGTTGGAGCTTCTGCGCGTTCAGGATTCTTTGGAGTTGATGATACGGATGGGATTGATAGCTGCAAAAAAAGAGGAGCTTATCCTCTCACCGATAGCGATCTCCCTCCTTGCATCTGCAAAAGACCCATTACCACTTCAGACAAAGGCTACCGTTGTGGATAGATTGGGGTTGCCCTTTAAAATGAGTCGTACACTGGGAACACTTGATGTTCATTTATTGGCTGTCTTTTTTGGAGACAGTGGATTGGGGTTTTCCCGTGGAATCAATTTAAAGAATATGGACGAAAGATTCATATTTAATGTCGAAATTGTTCCTATCCCGTCACACTCCAACAGTTGAACATCGCGTGCTTAAAATATATGTAATCATAAAAAGCTCGACGGGAAAAAGTCATTTTTGAATTCAATTTTGTTGTGTCTCATGTGGCACAATTCTCCGTCCTTCAGAAATCCCAAGCACTTATACTTTACCTGTTCGATAGAAAGTCGCTGCTCCTGTCTGTCGAGTGATATTCGAGAAATGCTTACTTTGCCCCTGCAGACACACTAAGGCGACTCCGATAGGGACTGTGATTCGTATGCGATCAAAGGTTGATGTGAAAAAAATTATCTTTTTGAAGGTGTATTTATATGAACAGAGCAAGACAGGGAAGATGGATGTTTTATACTTTGTTAGGGGTGCATCTGTATTCAGGCGTCGCGATGGCGGCATCACTGAACTCATTGACCTATCAGGGAAGAATCGTGGGGCAGGACGGCGCTCCTCTTGAAAATAGCAGCGTAAGCTTCTTTTTTGAAATTACGGATCCATCGGGAAATTGTGTTCTCTATAAAGAACAAAAAGATGGAGTCAATATGACGAGCTCCAAGGGAATTTTTGACGTAGCAATCGGGAGTGGAACCAAACAATATCCCGCCGATCCTTTATTTAAACTTTTGGATACTTTTAACAACAGCAACGTGACTTTTAATTGTGCCGGAGGAGGGACTTATCAGTCCCAATCTGATCATGTTCGTCTTCTGAAAGTTCAATTCCATGATGGAAGTGCTTGGCGCCAGATTTCTCCAGCGAATGAGATTCGAAGCGTGCCTTTCGCTGCATTTTCATTTTCGGCTGGAAAGCTGGGATCTTACCTTCCTAGTGATTTTGTTTTAAAGTCGTCCATTCCTTCTTGCTCGGCAGGTCAGGTATTGTTTTCCAATGGCACGACAATTTCGTGTGTGACAGACTCAGGGGGCGGAGGAACTGTTTCAACTGTTGTGGGGAGCGGTCCAATCACGACATCTGGTACGACAACGATCACTGTTGGAGTTAATGTTGGAACCACGACAGGAAGCGTAGCAGCCGGAGATGATTCTCGCTTTACCGATGCTCGAACTCCGATTGGTTCTGCGGGAGGGGCTCTTTCTGGAACCTATCCGAATCCCTCTCTTGCCGATGGAGCGGTTACGACGTCTAAGCTTTTTGCGAATCCAGGGGCCAATCGTATCATAGCGACCGATTCGACAACGGGAGCAAATCTTGCTCCGTTGGTGTGTTCAACATTGGATCACGTCTTAAAGTGGTCCGGCACGGGATGGACGTGTGCGAGTGCTCAGTCTTTGATTTCTGCAGATTTTAAGTCTGATGGAAGTGTGCCGATGAGCGGGGCTTTCCTTGCAGCCGGTGGTTCAGCGGCCAGTCCGGGAGTTTCTTTTAATAGTGATACAGGTAGCAACACCGGTATGTTCCTGGCAGCGCAAGATATTGTTGGATTTTCAACAGCCGGAAGTGAGCGCCTTCGTATCGGAGCTACAGGAAATGTGGGAATTGGCACGACATCTCCCAATCATCTTCTTCATCTGGATACAACGACCACTGCGAATCGTATCTATCAGTCGACAACAACAGGCGGCAATGAACATACAATGAGCAGCGTGGGAAGCTCGAATCTACTTTACATGAGCTATGCCGCAGCGGGGAACACGGCTGCCGCCAGTGGCAGCGTCTTGGGGTCGTGGACTATGGCGGCTTATGATGGAAGCGCGTATGGTTCTGCGGCGACAATTCGTGCAGAGTCCGATGGTGCTGCTTCCGCAGGAAGTACGCCTGGTAAGATCAGATTTTCAACAACTCCAAGTGGTTCCACCACTCCGATTCCTCGAGTCGTAATCGATAAAAATGGAAATATGGGAATAGGAACTTCAACTCCTGGATATCTATTGGATATTCACACGACAAACACCACGTCGGGAGTTAGGGTTTCAAATGATGATTCGACATCAACTCAAAATCCTTTGGTTGTGGTGTCGAATCATTTGGGAACAGCATTAACCGGAAAGTCCATGATGGTCGTACAGACCAGCAGAGGGAGCGCGAGTGCTCGCTCCGCAATTCAGGCTGGGGATTCCATGGGGGGATTCTTTGGCTTTGGCTATGACGGAACGTCCTTTGCCGAGGGAGGACGTATCGAGTTTTTGGCGACGGAGTCAACTTTTTCCGGAACAGGGCACGGAACGAAGATGTATTTTAATACCGTCCCCAATGGATCGACGACTTCGACGACGCGAATGGCGATTGATCAAAGTGGCAATGTAGGCGTCGGCACGGTAGCACCGGTTGAAAAACTGGATGTGAATGGAAATATCAAAATGAAGAAGAATTCATCCGAACCTTATGCCTGTGACCCTGAACATGATGCTGTAGTTGCCATCACATCGGGATATCGCCAGTGCATTTGCAAAGGAGGAACTTCGACATGGGTGTTTACTTCAGACGGATCAACTGTTTGCACGTGGTAGTTTTTATTTAACTTAAGGAGCAGACGATGGGTCGTATTATGATGATGTCTCAAAAAATAGGAATTGTTTTAATCGGAGGCCTTTTGTTGACCTCTTGTGAGCTCACTTCAGGAGGTGGCCACTCGCAAAGTGCCAGCAAAACTCCATCAACTCCAGTACCTCCACCTTCCCCAGGAAGCAGCGTGGCCGCACCTCCGACACCCGAAACTGTTCCAACAGCAGGGACTCCTCCTCCACCGCCCTCCAACACTCCTCCTACGAGCGAGACGCCACCCCCTACAAGTGAAACGCCTCCTCCTACGAGTGAGACACCACCTCCTACAAGTGAAACGCCTCCTCCTACAAGTGAAACGCCTCCTCCTACGAGTGAGACACCACCTCCTACAAGTGAAACGCCTCCTCCTACGAGTGAGACACCACCCCCTACAAGTGAAACGCCTCCTCCTACGAGTGAGACGCCTCCTCCTGTGCCTTGTGCTCCTAATACGGTGAACGACTGGTTGGTGACTACTAATGTCTTAGCTCAAGTGGTTCGACCCACGGATTGTGCTAATGTAGAGCAGACTCCTCCTGATTTTCGTTGGCCTGAGGTAGCCTCTAGTGGAAACTATCAGGTGACCCTGACCTACCCTGATGGACATACCAAAACTTTGACCGCTTCACAAAACTGGCTTAACTGGGATGAGGTTCTGCCTGTGGGATCCTACTCATGGGTTGTTAAAAATCCAGCGGGAGTGACCAGCAGTCCTCGGAAGTTTGTGGTTGATACCAATTCGAAGCCGTTCTTGGTTCCTAATATCGCAACATTACTTAGTACGGTCTCGGCCAAGACTCATCCTCGCTCTTTACCAGAGGCCCTGACGTTGGAGGCGATGAAGTCTCAACGTCAATCAGCGATCAATTCTCTTCTAAGTCAGGTGAACGGGCGAATCGGACAAGCTCTTCCAAACCCTGGCACTACGGCAACGGATTGTTTTAATTATAGTAAGTATGCTCTGGCATCTCTTCAGGCTTGTGTCCTCAACGGGCAGGCAACTTACTGTAATGATGCTATTGCCAGAGTTATGAATTTAGCTTCGTGGGATCCAGAGGGGCCGACAAAGTACTCCCTTCCTGCTGGGACAGATATGGCGGCTCGCTATTTAACATGGACCGTCGCTTTGGGGTATGATTGGCTCTACTCAAAATTGACGTCGGCACAACGGACTCAGATCTTAACGATGCTTCTGGCACGTAATGGTCTGATGTACAATGATATCATTGGGACTCGGTCACGCATCTCAGTGAACCCTCGTGATTCCCATGGTAATCAGACATTGACGATTGTGGCGGTCGTGTCGTCGCTCATCGTCGGCGATCTGAATGACGCCAACACCTGGTTCACGAATGCGATACCTCAAGCTGTCAATGCAATGAATCCTTGGGCGGACGAAGACGGTGGCTTCGCTAATGCAGCAACACAGGGGAATTGGGACTTGGGAGAAATGCTGCCATCACTCTATCAACTTCGTTATGCGACAGGTATTGATGTTGCGCAAAAGCCATGGATAAGAAATTGGGGGCGGTATTTCGCTTACTTTACTCCGCCGGGAATGTCTGACTTTACGACGGTGTTCGGGGACGGTTTCGAAAGAAACCAGGGCGAGCAGCAGGCTCGTTATGGCAAAGGCTATACCTTCTTTTCTCCTTCTCCGTTAGGGCGTTGGCATATGTCGAAACTTAGTGGTGAGGACAGAACTAGGATTGAATATTTATTGGCGCCACCAGCGGATTTCTCGGGAACTCAGCCGTTCCCAGAGGGAACTCCGAACTCAATTTGGTTGCGTTCTATTGGGCAAGTGGCGATGCACAGTGATCTGTCCAATCTGTCGCGGACATCGGTATACTTTAAATCAAGTCCGCCGCCGTATGGAGCATTCAACCATAGTCATGCCGATCAGAATAGCTTTGTCATTAACTCTGCGGGAAAACGCTTGGCAATTGAATCTGGATATTACGACGACTATAAGACGCAACATTGGTTGAATTGGTACCATACGACGAAGGCCAAGAATGCGATTACCTATGATGACGGTAAAGGTCAGGTGTTTTATGAGGTTAACAGTAAGATGGGATTTGGCAATATCACAGGCTTTACATCGACCTCAACTTACGACATCGTCAGCGGCGATGCGACACCCGCTTATAACGGAGCTTTGAGTAAAGCTCAGCGTTCGCTGGTCTATCTTCGCCCGAATTTAATTCTGGTCTACGATAATCTGGCGTCGTCGACCAGTCGTCAGTGGGAGTGGAATATTCATGCTCTCAATCAGATGACAAGTTCATCGAATACTGAGGCCAAAATCACGAACGGTACAGAAACGTTGTGTATAAAAATGTTGGCGGGACCAACAATGCAGTTCAGTCAGCACAATGTATTTAGCGCAAACCCTACAAATGGGGGAGCCGCACAATGGCACGGGAAGTTTTATAACCCAACAAAAACGACCTCTGCTGAATTTGTTGCTCTTCTGAATGTGGGTTGCACTTCCATGACATCATCTGCGACCAAGAGTAATGGCACATGGACCGTCACTCTGGGAAATCAGACTGTAGCAATCGGCTCCAGTGGTATTACTGTGAGTGCTCCCTAATGCACACAGCACCGGAGTTGTCTCTCTTTAAGGGAGACAACTCCGTAGAGATGAACACGATTAAAGGAGCGTTTGAGCTCGCTTTGTTCATGAAATATCCGATTATTCGAATTTATCATTAGGATAAAGGACGAGTCCTTACCAGAACTCTCAAGAATTTTATTATAATTTTGCAAAATTCTTTACAATGCAATCTGACAAGGAGAACTGATGCGTCCATCCTTCAAAACAATTTCAAGTCTTGTTCCTCTACTCATCCTTTCAGCCTGCGGAACCTTACCAATGAAAGAATCCTCGATCACCCCGTCCCCTATCTCGGCTCCTCTCAGCACTCGTGCGGACGCCGATTACAATTTTATTTTAGGTGAACTCTATGGCCACGAAGGAAATTCTGACCAGGCGATTGAGCACTTTGAAAATGTGTTGGCTCTTGACGAGACTTCTCCCACAGTTCATCTCCGGTTGTCTGCGGAATACCAGAAAACAAACAAGATGACTAAAGCCATTTTCCACGCCGAAAAAGCCGTTGCCAAAGATCCTCAGAATATTGAAGCTCATTTATTTTTGGGGGGACTGTATTCTGCGGAAAAACTCTATGATAAGGCTATTGCTCAGTACAGCATTGTCTTGCGCCTGGAACCACAAAATGAAGAGGCACTGGTCTACATAGGCTCTCTTTACGCGGATCAGAAAGACTCTAAAAAGGCTGAGCAATATTTCAAATCCCTTCTGAAAAATCCCGAGTATAAAACTCCGCACGTAGCTTACTACTATCTTGGCCTCGTTCGCATGGAGATCGAAGGAAAGAACCATCAACTTGATGCCGAAAATGCTTTTAGAAAAGCTTTGAAACTTAAACCTGATTTTGAAGACGCCGCCGTATCGCTGGCAAACCTGTATTTGCATCAAAACAATCGCAACAGGGCTCTTTCGCTGTGTCTTGAATTTCAAAAGCAGAACCATTTTAATCACAATGTGGCGGAGCTCATTGCTCAAATATACATTGAAAATGAAGAGCCCGATAAAGCCTATGAGCAGTTCGAGTTCATCGCGAACAACTCAGAGCCCTCTCTTGAAACTCAAATGAAGATGGCGCTCATTCTGATTGAACAAAAACGACTCCATCAGGCGGGCTCAAAACTCAAGGACATTGTTACGACATTTCCAGCTTCAGACAGCGCCCGCTTTTATCTTGCCGCCACTTATGAAGAAACCGGCGATGCTGAGAATGCCGTTCGTGAGTATATGCAGGTTCCACCTTCAAGCGCGCACTTCAGTGATGCGATCGTGCATGCCGCTCATCTATTGAAAGGCTTGGGAAAACTAAATCAGGCTCTGAATATCACCGCAAATGGACTAAAATCAAAAGCCGATCAGCCACAGGTTTACACCATGTATGCCTCTTTGTTAGACGCAAAGTCTGACTATTTAGGAGCCGAACGCGTGCTTGAGGAGGGGCTGACAAAGTTTTCTCACAACGTGGGTCTTCTTTTTCAACATGCTTTGATGTTGGATCGATTGGGCAAAAAAGATGGCATGATCGCCCAAATGAAGAAGGTTCTAGAAATCGAACCCAATCATGTGCAAAGCATGAGCTATCTCGCCTTCACCTTGGCGGAACTGAATCAGCACCTGGCAGAGGCCGAAAAACTGGCGCGCCGTGCTTTAGAGCTGGAACCGGCTGATGGTTATGTTCTAGATACCTTGGGATGGGTTCTTTTCAAACAGAAGAAATTTTCTGAATCGATCGAGGTTCTAGAAAAAGCCTATGGATATCAGTCTTCCGCCAGCATCATTGCCGAGCATTTAGCTGACGCCTATTCGATGCAGTCTATGAATGAAAAAGCCAAGATGATGTACGACAAAGCCGCGGGCCTCACCAACGATGAGACCAGAGCCAGCCAGATCCGCAGTAAACTTCACAAGTTGGTTTTTTAGTAGGATTCTTGTTCAATGCTCAAATCAATGACATTGAAATCACCAGCATAGATTGGTGCGTAGCCAATTCGCACGTTCAATCTTCCCGTAGAACTTTGCTCCGGATTGTTGGTGGCATCACAAGTAACATAGAATGCCTCGTCAGTCTTAAAACCGACGAAGGCCCCTTCACCCCAAAGGTTGGTTAAAAAGGTCCTCACGACAGCCGTGACCTTTTGTTGCAACTCGGAAGTATTATCTTCGTAAGCTGCCCACTGCAGGCCATACTGCAAAGACAATCGAAGGTAGTTGTCTAATCTACGAACAGAAAGATAACTAAATTTAGAATCTCTCTCTAAGGTTCTCCCCCCAAAAGGATAAATGCCGTCAATAGGAAAGCTCCGGATCGCATTAATACCCAAGGGGTTCAAAACACCTTGAATTTGATCGGTGACCAGATAGTTCAAACTCACGACATCACTTAGTGAAAAACTGAGCCCGGCGGGAGTCGTCCACACATCGAAATCACTATCCGAAAAGGCATAGAGGCCCGCCATCGCCCCGGAAGCTCCGACGGCAGCAACTGCCCCTGTGGTGGATTCAACGACATTCAGACCGGGAAAGTACAACGCTCCATAACTTGCATAGTCTCGACGAAATTTAGATCCCTCTAGCCAACTCACTACGGCCGGAACTCCTGGAGACACCTCTTTAATACTATCCAATGGAGGATCTAGGATGGCCAATGCAGATTTTTCTGCGACATAGGCTAGTGCCGCTGAATATACACGCTCCAACTGGTCTTGCGGAAGTTGCGCGGCCTCCGGAATGATCAACAAATTAAATATGTCCAACTTCTCTAAAGCATAAAGACCGGTTTTATCATTCCGATCTCCGATAAAATCTTGGGCTTTGTTGGCGGCAGGGATACGAACGATAACAAGTTTTTCTCCACCATTAGTAAAAAACAGTTCCGCGTGAGCATTCAGAGTCCTCGCTGCAGAAGATTGACCAAAGATCCGATGAAGATCGCCCATACCGTGAACCATCGTGGGTTCGTTTAAAGGGCCTTGCGCAAAGGCCCCGATCAAAGCTGTCACCGAAGTTTCGACCCCGACAATTTGAGGAGCAGATTCATTCGTGGATAAATTTGTGGCGCGCAAAGAAGACATCGTTTTCAGCGACAAGACCAAGGAGGTGCGAGGTCCCACAGAGACCGTCGCTGACTTCCCATTCGTCGCAAAATACTGTAACTGGGCCGAGTCTGAAATCTTGGCACATTCATAGACTCCGTCTGACTTTAAGGATCTGTATGAAAAGAGCTGAGCTTTCTTCTTCGCAGACAACAAGGTCCAATACACTTTTTGGCCGGACTCGTTGGCGACACAAAAAGGAGCGGACTCTGCCCAGAGGATCTGAGGAATGAAAAACATAGAAAACGCGGCAAAGAATTTTTTCATAGCGCACTCCCTGAAACAGACATAGACTAAATCTATTATGATCTACTCTTTATGTTTTACCAAACCCTGCGCAAAGCGTCTGGTCCTGATTTTCACGCTGTTTATCAGTGCGTGCTCCCATGTTCCGACTTCGACACCGACACCGACACCGCCCCCTGCGGTTAATAAAAAAGCCTTCGAGCGCAAGATCAATGAGAAGTTTAAACAGTTAGATCAAAACAGAAATGGACGCCTTGAGTTGGCATCTGAATTAACAGAACCCGAAATTCAAAAAGCTGACACGAACCGAGATCAATCCATTACTATCATTGAGTGGGTCGAGTATTGGGATGAGCAGTTCCAAAAGGCCGACAAAAACAACAACCAACGCTTAGAGGATTCAGAGAGCATTCCCCGATTTTAAGGCCCCAAGCGGCTGTAGGAACCCAGCGACCCTGACCTAATAATTACCCAGCGATTCTGTCCGTATCG